>NZ_CP045480.1:9992731-10312959 GCF_009429145.1 Amycolatopsis sp. YIM 10
CCGGCGAGCGGCACCACGGACACGCCGACCGAAAGCTCCGGCACCGCGCGGCCGACCACCGTCGCCAGCGTGATCGCGTCATAGCTGAAGACCTGGCCGAACCAGGCCGACCGGACACCGGCCGCCGCCGCGCGGCGGGCCTGGCCGATCACGTCGTCCACGGCGTTGACCGCGCCGGCGGCCGGGGCGAGAGCGACTCCCAGGGTCATGCCTTGGCCAACCCCGGTCAGCGCGCCGAGATTCCCGCGTGGCTCAGAGGAACTGGTGCCGCACGATGGTCTGCTCGCGGCCGGGGCCGACACCGATCGCCGAGATCCGCGCCCCGGACAGCTCCTCCAGCCGCTCCACGTACGCACGCGCGTTCGCGGGCAGGTCCTCGAAGGTGCGGCACTCCGACAGGTCCTCCCACCAGCCGGGAAGCTCTTCGTAGACCGGGACCGCGTGGTGCACGTCGGTCTGCGTCATCGGCATGTCGTCGGTGCGCACGCCGTCGACCTCGTAGCCGACGCACACCGGCACCTTCTCCAGCCCGGAGAGAACGTCCAGTTTGGTCAGGAAGTAGTCGGTGATGCCGTTGACCCGCACCGCGTAGCGCGCGATCACCGCGTCGAACCAGCCGGTGCGGCGGGACCGCCCGGTGGTCACGCCGAACTCGCCGCCCGCCTTGCGCAGGTTCTCGCCCGACTCGTCGTGCAGCTCGGTCGGGAACGGCCCGGAGCCGACGCGCGTGGTGTAGGCCTTGAGAATGCCGAGCACCGTGGTGATCCGGCCCGGCCCGATGCCGGACCCGGCGCTGGCACCGCCCGAGGTCGGGTTCGACGAGGTGACGAACGGGTAGGTGCCGTGGTCGACGTCGAGCAGGGTGCCCTGCGAGCCCTCCAGCAGCACGGTCTCGCCGCGTTCGAGCGCCTTGTTCAGCTCCAGGCGGGTGTCGGCGATCCGGTGCGCGAACTTCTCGCCGGCGGTGAGCACCTCGTCGGCCACCTGCTCCGGCTCGAGCGCCTTGCGGTTGTAGACCTTGACCAGCACCTGGTTCTTGAACTCCAGTGCCGCTTCCACCTTCTGGCGCAGGATCTTCTCGTCGAGCAGGTCCTGCACGCGGACGCCGACGCGGGCGATCTTGTCCTGGTAGCACGGCCCGATGCCGCGGCCGGTGGTGCCGATCTTCTTCGCGCCGAGGTAGCGCTCGGTGACCTTATCGATGGCCACGTGGTACGGCATGATCAAATGCGCGTCGGCGGAGAGGAGCAGCCGCGAGGTGTCCACCCCGCGCGCTTCGAGCCCGGCCAGCTCGTCGAGCAGCACCCCGGGATCGACCACCACGCCGTTGCCGATGACGTTGGTCACGCCGGGGGTGAGAATGCCGGACGGGATGAGGTGGAGCGCGAAGTCCTGGCCGTCCGGGAGCACCACGGTGTGCCCGGCGTTGTTGCCGCCCTGGTACCGCACGACCCATTGGACGCGGTCGCCGAGCAGGTCGGTGGCCTTTCCCTTGCCTTCGTCGCCCCATTGGGCACCGATGAGCACGATGGCCGGCATGTGACACTCCAGGATGTTTCGGCGACAAGGACTTGGCGCTGGTAAATGCCGGTGCATGACTGTAACGGAGGACCTGGGCGTGCGTGGAGTGGTGCTGGTTTGCGGGCCCGGCGCGCCGGATTTCCCGGCCGTCGACGGCCTGCGCACCGAGGTGCTGGGAGCCCGTCCCGGCAAGGCCGAAGTGGACCCGCTGCTGCCCGGTGCCGAGCATCTGGTGGTCGCCGGAACAGACGCCGACCTGGCCGCGATCGTGTTGCGGCTACTGCGAAAGGAGCGTCTCGGCGACACCACGGTCGGCTTCGTGCCGCTCGGCGGGGAGTCCTCGTTCGCCGGGCTGTGGTCGCTGCCGGAGGACCCCGCGCAGGCCTTCCGGCTGGCCGTCCGGGGAGACGTCGATCCGGTGCCGCTGATCCGCGACGACGCGGGCGGCGTGCTGCTCGGGCGCGGTGAGGTCGGACCGGTCCAGGGTGTCGGTTACTGCGACGACCAGGTCACCCTGCGTGGTCGCGCGCGCTCGATCGTGGTCACGCCGGACACCGAGGGCGGCGCGGGACTGGTCGTCCAGGTGACCAAGGGCGTGCTTTTCCGCCGCCCGGCCACCTTCTACGGCCGCGCCTTCCAACTCGGCTGCATCCCGGCGATCCCGGTCTCCGACGGCGTGCCGTACCCGCGCGAGATGAAGCGCTGGACCTGGTACCGGCACACCGAGGACCTGCGGCTGGTGCGCGGCCTGGCCTGAGCCACCAGACGAAAGCACCTACTGTTCACTTCGCCGCGTTGCTAGCTTCACCCATGTGAGTCAAGGTCAGAAAGTTCCCAACAGCTGATCGAGAGGTGACCTGGTGACCCTGCACCGCCGCACCGCCCGCACCGCACTGACCACGCTCGGAGTCTCCGCCCTGCTCGTCGCGGGCCTGCCGGGGATCGCCTCCGCCGAACCGCCGAACATCCCGGACGCGGGCACCGCGCAGACCCAGCTCGGCGAGCTGACCGTGGCGCCGGACGGTTCGCAGGACGGGTACGACCGCGACAAGTTCCCGCACTGGAGCGACCAGGGCGACAACTGCAACACCCGCGAGGTCGTGCTCAAGCGCGACGGCACGGACGTGGAGACCGGCAGCGACTGCGCGGCCACCTCCGGCAGCTGGTTCAGCCCGTACGACGACGCCACCTGGACGAACTCGTCCGATGTGGACATCGACCACGTGGTGCCGCTGGCCGCTGCCTGGCGCACCGGCGCGGCGAGCTGGACCGACGACAAGCGCGAGCAGTACGCCAACGACCTCGACGCGCCGCAGCTGATCGCCGTCACCGACAACGTCAACCAGGAGAAGGGCGACAAGTCGCCGGATGCCTGGAAGCCGCCGTCGACCGGCTACTGGTGCACCTACGCGCGGATGTGGATCGGCGTGAAGCACAAGTGGGAGCTGACCGTCAGCGACGCCGAAAAGGGCGCGCTCACGGACATGCTCGGCCGCTGCTGAAGCGGGTCGCTAACGCAGTCTCGCGATGATTTCCGGGGCGTGGCCCTGCAAGCGCAGGACACCGCCGACGGTGAACTCGGTGAGCAGGTCGATCAGCGCCTCCGGGTCGGGCGCCGACTCGTCCCAGCTCATCCCGACCAGCGCCTCGGTCATCGCGAAGTACATGGCCACCAGCGCCTTGTCGGTGCGCCCTGATTCGACCCCCTGCGCGGCCCACCGGGCCCGGCTCGCCTCGGCGTAGATCGTGGCGAGCCGGGCCCGCACGCGGTTCATCGCCGGATCGCCGGCGCGTTCGGCCTGCTGCAGCAGGGGAAGCGCGTCCGGGTGGTCGGCGACGAAGGCGAACATCGCCGCGTAGTTCGCCCGCGCCCACACCCGCAGCTTGGGCTCGGAAGTGTCCAGCGCGGGCTTGCCGACCTTCGCGTGCACCAGTTCCTCGGTGGCCTTGACCGCCTCGGCGAAGAGTTCCTTCTTGCCGCCGTAGGTCTCGTAGACGGCCTGCCGGGTGAGCCCGGCGGCGGTGGCGATCTGCTCGACGGTGGCCGCCTGGAGCCCGCTTTCGGCGAACACCCGCCTGGCCGCGCCCAGGATCAGCGCGCGCTGCTCGTCGACCGGGAGCTTTCGCGGCCTGCCCACCCGCCTTGACATGTGCGCCACCTCACCTGACGATATTTCCGACACAGTCGTCGGAAAAGCCGCGCAGCTCAACGGGGAGCCACCTTGCGCCGATCACTCAGCCGGGCGTTCGCCACGGCCCTGTCCGCCATCACGCTCACGGGCCTCGTGTCGTTCGCCGCCGCACCGGCGAACGCGGAATCCTTCTACGATCCGCCTTCCCCACTGCCCGCGGGTGACAACGGCGACATCATCAAGCACGAACCCGCCGACTTCTTCATCGACCCGGTGAAGCTCATCCGCGCGCCGGCCGCGGTCCAGCGGATCATGTACCGCAGCCGCGACACGCACGGCGAGCCGATCGCGGTGACCGGCACCGTGCTCACCCCGCACCAGGCGTGGACGGGCGGCGGGGACCGGCCGATCATCGGTTACGCGGCAGGCACCCAGGGCGTCGGCGACAACTGCGCGCCGTCGCGGGCGATGGCCGCGGGCATGGAGTACGAGGGGCCGTTCATCTCGGGCCTGCTGCTGCGCGGGTACGCGGTGGTGGTCACCGACTACGAAGGCCTTGGCACACCGGGGATGCACACCTACGCCAACCGCGAATCCCAGGCGCACACCGTGCTCGACTCGATCCGCGCGGCGCAGCGGCTCGACGCGGCGAACCTGCCCGACGCCGGACCGGTCGCGATCGCCGGGTACTCCCAGGGCGGCGGGGCTTCCGCGGCGGCCGCCGAACTCCAGCCGTCGTACGCGCCGGAGCTGAAGCTCAAGGGCGCGTACGCGGGCGCGGTCCCGGCCGATCTGGCGGAGGTGGCGAAGAACCTCGACGGTGCCTACGCGGCCGGGTTCCTCGGGTACGCGCTGCTCAGCATGGACGCGGCGTACCCGGAGCTGAACATCCGCGGGGTGCTCAACGACAAGGGCAACAAGATGCTCGACCAGGTGTCGACGCAGTGCACCATCGAGGCGATCGCGGCGCACGCCTTCACCAAGTCGACCGGGCTGACCAAGGACGGCAGGCCGCTGACGGCGTACCTGGGCGAGGAGCCGTACGCCTCGCGGTTGGCCGAGCAGAAGATCGGGGAGCGCGAGCCCGCGGTGCCGATGCTGGTGGTGCACAGCACGCTCGACGACATCGTGCCCTACGGCCAGGGGCGCGAGATGGCGCGGGAATGGTGCGGCCAGGGCGCGAAGGTGCAGTTCAGCAGCTCACTGGTGCCGTCACACGTTGGCGGCGCGATCCGCGCCTTCCCGGAGGCGTTCCTGTGGCTGGAAGGCCGCTTCGGCGGCAAGCCCGCCCCGGCCAACTGCGGCTGGTTCTAGCCCCGGCGCGTTGCCATGAGTGGGCACTGCTCGCGTCCGATGCGAGTAGTGCCCACTCATAACGATCAGGCGAGTCCGGTGGCTTCGGCGGCGGCCGGGTCGGAGTCGGTGATGAACTTGCGGCACCGCTCGTACTCCTCGGTCTCCCCGATGCGCTGCGCCGACTTGCCCAGCACCGCGAGCGCGCGCAGGAAGCCCTGGTTCGGCCGGTGCGCCCACGGCACCGGGCCGAAGCCCTTCCAGCCCGCGCGGCGGAGCTGGTCGAGCCCGCGGTGGTAGCCGGTGCGCGCGTACGCGTAGGCGGCCACGGTCTCGCCGCTTTCGAAGGCCTTCTCGGCGAGCGCGGCCCACGCCTCGCTGAAGTCCGGGTGCTCGGCGGCGACCTCGGCGGGATCGGTTCCGGCGTCCAGCGCGGCCTGCGCGGCCGTGCGCTCCGGCAGTTCGGTCGGGTCGGGTCCCAGCAGGTTGTGCGTCATGCGGCCATTCTGCTCGCTACAGGAACAGGCTCGTCACGATCCCACCCGCACCCAGCACGAGCGCGGCGACGAGCACGGCGGCGACCATACGTTTCGGCATCATCGCCAGCCACCATGCCGTCGCCACCCAGCGGAAGGCAAACCCGATACCCTTACGGGTGAACCCTGGTTTCCGGGCCGATTGCCCGCCCGCCCTACCGACCGTGACCTTGACCAGGGATGATGACCTTGTGACGAAGGCAGTGAGTGCGTCTGGGGAAGCCGAGCCCGACGTCATCCCGAAGAGTCCGATCGCGAAGACGAAGCTGTTCTTCCGCCTGTACTGGAAACGCGGCGCGCCAGGACAGCCGACCGCGCCGTGGGCGCTGAACTTCGCCTACGGGATGTGGCTGCTCGCGTTCGCGTTCAAGCTGATCGGCTCGTCGTGGGACATGTCGTGGCACTTCATGTGGCTGCGCGACGACCTGGCCCCGCCGCACCTGATCAACACCGTCGGCACCGGCATCGTGGTGGTGCTGGTGGCCATCCACAGCTACACCGGGCTGGGCTGCGACAAGCGCTCGCTGCGGCTGATGCAGGCGGGCACCGTGGTGTTCCTCATCGCCGGGCCGCTGGACGTGCTCAACCACCGGATCAACGGCCTGGACCTGACCGCGTGGAGCCCGTCGCACCTGCTGCTCTACATCGGCACCGGGATCATGCTGGCCGGTGCGATCGACGGCTGGCTGAAGACCGCGCCGCCGGGACGGATGCGCTCGCTGGTGCTGACCGGCTTGTGGTTCTTCTTCCTGGAGAACACGTTCTTCCCGAACGGGCAGCAGGAGTACGGCATCCTCGAACTCCGGTCGTGGGAGCGCGGTGAGCCCTACGCCGAGCCGACGCTGCTGGAGTTCGCCGCCGAGCAGATCGGCCGCCCGGTCGACCGCGAGGCGGTGGTCCACTTCGCGATGCCGATCGAGGACTGGGTGTACCCGGTTTGGGGCATCGGCGTGATGGCGCTGATCCTGGCGATGGCGCGGCACACCGTGCGCAAGCCGTGGACCGCGACGACGGTGGCCGTGGCGTACGTGGCCTACCGCGCGGTGATCTGGCCCCTGCTGCTCGGCGCCGGTTTCCCGACCTCGACGGTGCCGTTCTACCTGATCTTCGTCGGCCTCGCGGTGGACCTGGCGTTCCGGATCGGGCGTGAGCATCGCCTGCTCACCGCCGGAATCGGCGGCCTGCTGGTAACAGCCTTCGGTTACGGCGCGCTGTGGCTCCAGTCGCAGGCGCGGCCCCTGCTGCTAGGCGAGGACGCCGTCACCGAATCGGCGCCCCCAGTGGACTACCTGACCGTGCCCTTCGTCCTGGTAGCCGTGGCACTTGCGTGGGCTTTGGCCGGCCCGATCGCCCGCCGCCTGACCCCACCAAAACCAGCAGACCTGATCCCAGACGCAGTGGTCTGACCGCACCCACCTACCCACCCATCTCCGGTCCACAGCCAAAAACACGGCGAAGACCCCGATGGCAAGGCATCTTTCCCGCCTTGCCATCGGGGTCTTCGCCGTAGTCACACTAAAAAACCGGGGTGGACACCACCCCGGGCCTACTTCAGCTTCTGCCCAGCCGACTTCAACGACTCCGCGGCCTCCACCACACGCGCCGCCATCGCGCCCTCAGCGGCCTTCAGGTAGCTACGCGGGTCGTAAACCTTCTTGTTCCCCACTTCGCCGTCGATCTTCAGCACGCCGTCGTAGTTCTTGAAGAAGTGGTCCGCGATGGGCCGCGAGAAGGCGTACTGCGTGTCGGTGTCGACGTTCATCTTCACCACGCCGTACGACAGCGCCTCGTGGATCTCCTCCAGCAGCGAGCCGGAACCACCGTGGAAGACCAGCTCGAACGGCTTCGACCCGGCCGCGAGGCCCAGCTTCTCGGCGGCGACCGCCTGGCCGTTCTTGAGCACCTCCGGACGCAGCTTCACGTTGCCCGGCTTGTACACACCGTGCACGTTGCCGAAGGTCGCGGCCAGCAGGTAGCGGCCCTTCTCGCCGGAGCCGAGCGCGTCGATGGTCTTCACGAAGTCGCCGTCGGCGGTGTACAGCTTGTCGTTGATGTCGTTGGCGACACCGTCCTCCTCGCCGCCGACCACGCCGATCTCCACCTCGAGAATGATCTTGGCGGCCGCGGTCTTCTCCAGCAGCTCGGCCGCGATCTCCAGGTTCTCGTCGAGGTCGATCGCCGAGCCGTCCCACATGTGGGACTGGAACAGCGGGTTCTCACCGCGCTTGACCCGCTCGGCGGAGATGTCGATCAGCGGCCGGACGAAGCCGTCCAGCTTGTCCTTCGGGCAGTGGTCGGTGTGCAGCGCGACGTTGACCGAGTACTTCTCGGCGACCACGTGCGCGAACTCGGCCAGCGCGGTCGCCCCGACCACCATGTCCTTGACCTTCTGCCCCGAGGCGAACTCCGACCCACCGGTGGAGAACTGGATGATCCCGTCGCTCTCCGCCTCGGCGAAGCCGCGGATGGCCGCGTTCAGGGTTTCCGAAGAGGTCACGTTGATGGCGGGATAAGCGAACTCGTTCGCCTTGGCCCGGTCCAGCATTTCCGCGTAGACCTCGGGGGTGGCGATGGGCATCGTTGGTCCTCCTCGAAGCAGGGTTCGCCGTTCAACCGCATCTTACGAGCCACGACCGAGGGGCCGGCGATTAGGCGCTGCGCGCGAAAGCGCTCCGTTGAGGGTGGTGGCGGGCGGCGGGCGGGATAGCCTGATCAGGCGAAAAGGGGGTGCGCGATGCGCGTTTTCGGGTCCTGGCGCGACTGGCCGTCCGCGGCGGCCGCGCTGGACGGTATGCTGCCCGCGGAAACCGTCGAAGCACTGGCGAGGGCCTACGAATTCGCCGTGGCGTACCACGGCGAGCAGACCCGTCCGGCCGGTGAGCCGTACCCGTGGCACCTGCTGGAGGCGCTGGAGATCGCCGTCGACTCCGGCACGCGCGACCAGGACGTACTGGTCGCGACCCTGCTGCACGACGTGGTCGAGGACACCCCGTGCGGGCTGGGCCAGGTCCGCGACGAGTTCGGCGCGAAGGTGGCCGAACTCGTCGACTGGGTGACCAAGTCGGGTTCACGCGAGAGCTATCTGAGCCGGTTCGTCACCGCGCCCGAAGAGGTGCTGACGATCAAGCTCGCCGACCGCTACAGCAACGTGCAGCGGCTGCACACCCATCCGCGACCGGCCAAGCAGGCCGGCTACTACGCCGAAACCGTGCGGATCTTCCTGCCACTCGCCGACCGGCTCCCGTACTTCCGGGACCGCTTCGGCGAGTGGCAGGAGAACTACGCCTACTTGGCCAGCTGAGCCAGCGCCTCGAGGGCGGGCAGCGGGTCGTCACCGAGCGGCTGGATCGCCACGTGGTCGGCACCGGCGTCGAAGTGCGCGGTGAGCCCGGCGGCGATGTGCTCGGCGTCACCGTGCAGCGCGAGCGCGTCGATCAGCCGGTCGCTGCCCTCACCGGCGACGTCCTCGTCGGTGAAACCGAGGCGCTTCAGGTTGCTCGTGTAGTTGCGCAGCTGGAGGTACATCTTGACCATCTCGCGGCCGGTGGCGCGGGCGCGCGCGTCGTCGGTGTCCAGCACCACCTTGTGCTCGGCGACCAGCAGCGTGTCCTTGCCGAGCAGCTCGCGGGCCTGCCGGGTGTGCTCCGGGGTGGTCAGGTAGGGCAGCGCGCCCAGGGTCCGCTCGCCGGCGAGCTTGAGCACCTTCGGCCCGAGCGCGGCCAGCGCCCGCGCCTCGACCGGCACTCCGCCGGCATCGAGCTGGTCCAGGTATTCGACGATCTTGTCGTACGGCTTCTGGTAGATCTGCGTGGCTTCCGGGTGCCCGACGCCGACCCCGAGCAGGAACCGCCCCGGGTACTTCTGCTCGATGCGCTGGTAGGAGCGCGCCACCTCGGTGGCGTCGGCGGACCACATGTTCACGATGCTGGTGGCGACGGTCAGCGAGCTGGTCGCGGCCAGCAACTGGTCGACGATCTCCAGTTCCGCCGGCGGTGAGCCGCCGATCCACCAGGTGCCGTAGCCGAGCTCCTCCGCCTTCGCGGCCAGCTCGGGGGTGGAGTTCCAGAGCGGCCGCCAGACGCCGATCTTGCCGAGTTCGAATGCCATATCAGGTGCCAACCCGGTAAGTGACCGGTTCATTCCGGGCAGTGCTACCGACCAGTAGCCTACTCGCGGTAAGTTGCGGTACGGTCCCGGACGAGAGAACTCGACGAGGAGGCACCATGGCACGCAGGATCAGCGGAAAGGTCGTGCTCATCACGGGTGCGGCGCGCGGAATCGGCGCCGGGCTCGCGGAGCGGCTGGCCGCGCGCGGCGCCAAGGTGGCACTGGTCGGCCTCGAAGCCGAAGAGCAGGCGAAGGTGGCCGAGCGCATCGGCTCCGCCGCCCGGTCCTGGGAAGCCGACGTGACCAGCTGGGACGCGCTCGAACGCGTCACCGGCGAGGTGGTCGAGCACTTCGGCGGCATCGACATGGTGATCGCCAACGCGGGCATCGCGTCCACCGGTTTTGTCCGCTCGGTCGACCCGGTCGCCTTCGAGAAGGTGATCGAGGTGGACCTGCTCGGCGTCTGGCGCACGTTCCGGGTGACCCTGCCGCACGTCATCGAGCGCAAGGGCTACCTGCTGGCGATCTCCTCGCTCGCCGCGATCACGCACGCGCCCGGCATGGCCAACTACGCCGCGGCCAAGGCGGGCGTCGAGGCGTTCTCGAACAGCCTGCGCGCCGAAGTCGCCCACCTCGGCGTGAAGGTCGGCGTGGCGCACCCGACCTGGATCCGCACGGACCTGGTGGAAAGCGCGGACGCGCACCCGGTGTTCGGCAAGCTGCGCGCCGGCATGCCCGGCCTGATCGGGAAGACCTATCCGCTGTCCACCGCGCTGGACTGCCTGGAAGCGGGCATCCTGCGCCGCGGCCGCACGATCCACGTGCCGCGCTGGGTCGGCGCGCTCAAGTTGATCCGGGCCTTCCTGCCGCCGATCATCGAACTCGGCTCACGCTCGCGAGTGCCCTCGGCGGACAAGGCCGCACTGGAGGACATCGCGAAGCGCGGGGCCAGGGAGGCCTCCGTGACCGGTCACGGAGGCCGTGCCGCGACCGGTGTCTAGGCCTTCGGCAGCCAGGCGCCGATCTTCGGGTCGAAGCCGCGCACGGTCCGCTCGGCGACCGCTCCCTCGAGAAAGTACGGGTCCTGGTCGATGATCTTCTGCAGGGCTTCCTCGTCCTCGGCCTGGTAGAGGGTGATGCCCCCGGTGCCGTCGGTGAGCGGCCCGCCGAGCGCCACCACGCCCTTCTCGGCGAGATCGGCGAGGAAGGCCCGGTGCGCCGGCCGCACCTCGCCGTACTTCTCCTGGACGTAGCGGATTTCGACGAGGAACCAGGCCATGACGCCTCCGGATGCGGGATCTCAGGGTTCGGACAGTGGCGCCGCCCGGCCAACCCGATACGCTTTGCGTGCGTGATGCCGGTGTGAACAGGCAGGCGCAGGAAACGGTAACCGACCCGGCGAACATTTCCGGGTACGGGCGGAGACCAGCACGGGACGGGCGGACCATGCACGAGGCGAGCGCTGAGCAGAGCGTGGAGCGCACGCTCGGGCACCTGCGCGCGGTCGACGGACCGGCGGCCCCGCCGCCGCCCGCCGCGCCGCTGACCCTGGAGGACCTCTACCGCACGCACCGGATGCGGCTGGTGCGGCTGGCCATCCTGCTGGTCGACGAACCGGCCACCGCGGAGGACGTGGTGCAGGAGGCGTTCACCGGGCTGCACCGCAACTGGGGACGACTCCGGGACGCCGCCGCCGCTGTTGGTTATTTGCGAACCGCCGTGGTCAACGGCTCGCGCAGCGTGCTGCGCCGTCGCAAGACCGCCCGCGAGTACGTGCCGCCGCACGCGGTCAACGCGCGGTCCGCGGAAAGCCTGGCGATGCTGTCCACCGAGCACCAGGCGGTGGTGAACGCGCTGTCCAAACTGCCGCCGCGCCAGCGCGAGGTGCTGGTCCTCCGTTACTATGGAGGACTGTCCGAGGCGGAGATCTCCGAGGCCGCCGGCATCTCCAAGGGCACCGTGAAATCGACCGCGAGCCGGGCGCTGGAGGCCCTGCAGCGGGCGATGCAATCCCCCAACTAGCCCTGGAAGAGCGTCCTCGAACGGCGTATCTCCGCACATGGTTGGCGGGTTGTGACCCATCAGCTGGTTTAGACCAATATGCTGGAACGCGTGACGGGTGCCGAAATCGATTTCGTGATCACCGGGGGCCGGCTGGCCACACCGGACGAGGAGACCAACGACGCCACCTGGCTGGCCGTGTCGGGCGGTTCGATCAGTGCGGTCGGCAGCGGCACACCGCCGGCCGCCAGACACCTCGACGTCGGTGGCGCGCTGGTCGTTCCCGGGTTCGTGGACACCCACTGCCACGGCGGTGGTGGTGGCTCATTTTCCAGCGGGCAGCCGGAACAGCTGCTGCGCGCGGTCGCCGCGCACCGCAGGCACGGCACCACCACCCTGCTGGCGAGCCTGGTCTCGGAGGCCGTGCCGGAGCTGGCCCGCCAGGTGGGCGCGCTCGCCGAGCTGGTCACCGACGGTGAACTGGCCGGGGTGCACCTGGAGGGGCCGTTCATCTCGAAGGTCCGCTGCGGGGCGCACGATCCGGGCGCACTGCTCGAACCGGACACCGCCACCGTGACCAAGCTGCTCCGCCAGGGCAAGGACGCGATCCGGATGATCACGCTCGCGCCCGAACTGCACGGTGGGGTCAAGGCGATCCGCCAGCTCACCGAGGCCGGGGTGATCGCCGCGATCGGGCACACCGACGGGGTCGAGGAGCAGATCCGCCCGGCCATCGACGCGGGCGCCACCGTGGCCACGCACCTGTTCAACGGCATGCGCCCGCTGCACCACCGCGAACCCGGCCCGATCGGCACCCTGCTGGACGACGAGCGGGTGACCGTCGAGCTGATCTGCGACCTGGTGCACGTCCACCCGACGATGCTGCGGTTGGCCGCCCGGCACGCCGGTCCGGAGCGGACGGTGCTGGTCACCGACGCCATGTCGGCCACCGACGCGGCCGACGGCAGCTACCGGCTCGGGCGGCTGGAGGTCGACGTCACCGGCGGCGTGGCCACGCTGGCCGAGAACGGCTCGCTGGCCGGGAGCACGCTGACCATGGACGCCGCCTTCCGCAACCTGGTCACCGGTGCCGGGCTGTCGGTGGCCGAAGCGGTCCGCGCCACCTCGACCCGGCCGGCCGAACTGCTGGGCATCGAGAAGGAGACGGGGTCGCTGCGGCCGGGTCTGTCCGCGGACCTGGTCGTGCTCGACGACGAGCTGCGGCCGTCGCGGGTGCTGCGCCGGGGCCAGTGGATTCCTGACGCCGGATGACCCCGATACCCTTTCCGGCGTGAGTGAGCCGGAAGACCCCGAGCGCCTGCTGGCCGAGGCACTGCGGGCGCAGGCCGTGCGGGCACCCCAGCCGCCCCAGCCCGCCCAGCCGGTTCGCCAGCCGGAACCGGCCGAGGAACCGCCGACCACGCACCTGGCCAAGCCCGCCTTCCCGGCACCCGCCGGGTACGGGCTGCTGTCCGGCGCGGACGCCGGTTCGCTGGAACGCGAGCGCGCGGCGCTGGAGCCCGCTCCTTCACCGCCGCCGGACCCCGTCGCGGTGACGCGCCAGGCGACGGCACCGGCCCCGGTGGAGGCGCGCTGGGTGCTGTTGCTCGCGCTCCTGCTCGGCCTGGCGGCCGGTGCGGTGGCAGGGCTGCTCACCTTGCTCTAGAGGCGCTTTAGCGACACGCGGACGTAGTGGCAAAGCTCACCCCTGTACCGTGTTCCGGCGTGAGCGCAGCGCAGAACATCGACCAGATGAGCATCATGCCCGACTGGCTCAACCCCGAGATCCTGCTGTCGGGGCTGGGCCCGGCCGTGCTCGGCGTGCTGTGCCTGATCATCTTCGCGGAGAGCAGCGTGTTCCCGGTGCTGCCGGGTGACTCCCTGCTGTTCACCGCCGGGCTCTTCGTCGCCAACGGCAGCATCGACCTGCCGCTCTGGCTGGTCTGCACCTGCGCCACCGCGGCCGCGCTGATCGGCAACGTGGTCGGCTTCGGCATCGGCTGGAAGGTCGGTCCCGCGCTGTTCAAGAAGAACTCGAAGTTCTTCAAGCAGGAGTACGTCGACCAGACGCACGGCTTCCTGGAGAAGCACGGCCCGAAGGCGGTCGTGCTGGCCCGGTTCGTGCCGTTCGTCCGTACCTTCATCACCTGGATCGCCGGCATCGGCCGGATGGACCCGAAGAAGTACTTCACCTACACGGTGATCGGCGGCATCCTGTGGGCCGCCGGCCTGATCGTGCTGGGTTCGCTGCTGGGCACCATCCCGCTCATCCGGGACAACGTGGACGCGATCTTCATCCTGATCGTGCTGGTCTCGGTCCTGCCGATCGTGTTCGAGTACCTGAAGGCCAGGCGCGAGAAGAAGCGCACCGCTGCGGCCCCGGCCGAGCCGGAGCCGCAGCAGCCGTAACCGGCGTCAGAGGGCGAACATCGAGCCGGGGTTGAACAGGTTCTCCGGGTCCAGCGCGCGCTTGATCTCCCGGTGCACCCGCAACCCGACCGGGCCGATCTCGCGTTCCAGCCACTCCCGCTTGATCTTGCCGACCCCGTGTTCCCCGGTGACCGTGCCGCCCAGTGACATGCCGACTTCGAGGATCGCGTCGAAGGCCTTCTGCGCCCGCGCGAACTCGTCCTCGGAGTCCGGCGAGTAGACGATCGTCGGGTGCATGTTGCCGTCGCCGGCGTGCCCGACCACGGCGATCCGCAGCCCGACCTCCTCGCTGATCCGCTGGCACCCGGCGATCAGCTCGGCGATCCGCGTCCGCGGCACGCACACGTCGTCGGTCAGCCAGACGCCGTAGGTCTCCAGCGCGGTCAGCACCACGCGCCGCGCCTGCAGCAGCATGTTGCCCTCGGCGAGGTCGTCGGTCGCATAGGTCATGTCGGAACCGCAGTCCAGGCAGATCTGCTCCAGCGCGGACAGTTCCCGCCTGGCCACCTCACCGCCCGAGTCGGACTGGCACAGCAGCAGCGCCTGGCAGTCGGAACCGGCGCCGATGTCGGTGCGCAGATAGGTCTCGGCCGCCTTGATCGAGGTGGCGTCCATGATCTCCATCAGCGACGGCACCAGTCCCTCGCGCACCACCCGCGCCACCGCCTCCCCGGCGGCCGCCGTGCTGGTGAAGCCGGCGACCAGCGTGGCGGGCGCCTGCGGCAGCGGCTTCAGCGCCACGGTCGCCTGGGTGATCACGCCGAGCGTGCCCTCGCTGCCGACGAACAGCCTGGCCAGGTCGTACCCCGCCACACCCTTGACCGTGCGGCGCCCGGTCTTCAGCAGCGACCCGTCGGCCAGCACCACTTCCAGGCCCAGCACCGAATCCGTGGTCACGCCGTACTTCACGCAGCACAGTCCACCGGCGTTCGTGGACAGGTTGCCGCCGATCGTGCACCAGTCGTAGCTGGACGGGTCCGGCGGGTAGAACAGCCCGTGCTTCTCCACCGCGTTGCGGAAGTCGAGGTTGACCACGCCCGGCTGCACCACGGCGAGCCGGTTGCCCGCGTCCACCTCGACGATCTGGTCGAGCTTGGTCAGCACCAGCACCACGCAGCCGTCGATCGCGTTGGCCGCGCCGGACAGCCCGCTGCCCGCGCCCCTCGGCACGATCGGCACCTTCGCCTCGGCGCAGGCGCGGACCACGGCCTGCACCTGTTCGACGTCGGCGGGCAGCACCACCGCGAGCGGGGTGCCGACCGGCGCGAGGGGCATCATGTCGCGCGAGTAGGCGGCTGTGACGTCGGTGTCGGTCAGCACGGCGTCCTTGCCGAGCGCGTCCCGGAGCCTGGTGACCAAAGCGTCGTTGCTCATCACCCCAAGGTATGCCCTTCCCCCCAATGGAAGAAGTCGTCGGAAATTTCGGCGGCGGAATGTATCTGCGCGCCCGCCCGCTGCGTCATATGGGGCAACGATCACTTGACCGCCGGGGACGCCCGGCCCGGGTGGTCGCCAGAGGGTCAGGGAGATGTCCGACAGCCGAGGGGGCCGCCGGACATCCCCGACCTCGGAAACCCGATAGCCCTGAGGAGGAGGTGCAGTGCTCGCACGGAGCGGGGAGTCCCGGAGAACAGGGCCGGTGTGGCCGGAAACGGCTCGAAGGGGGTCATCGGCCCGGCCGGGATCGGGAACGGCGAGCAGTGCGCGGGGGAACAGGGCCACCCGGGAAGGGGGCAGGCGGCCGCGGGGGCGGGGCCGCCTGGGATGGGTGGGGTTCGCCGGCCGGCGCCGGACTTGGTCGAGCAGACCAACGCCGCCAGGCGCCGGCCGGCACCCACTCCGGCCGGCCCGGAGTGGACGAGCACACCGCGAGGTGTGCTCTTTTCCGTGTTCAGGTAATACGCTCCTACTACGCCAAGTAAGTGACAAATGTATCCAGTGCTAGCCCATGTGCTCTCTAGTCCCGATGGTCCCGCGATACTGCGAGCGCCAACTTGAGGAGCAGCGGACACCCGTTGGGGGGTCGATGCAGTGACCGAAGTGCGAACCGCGGAGGCGGATCCGCCGTGGGAGGGCCTCCAGGGCACCGATCTGTACGCGGCCTGCATGCAGGCGGCCAGGGCGGGTGACCGCGTGGCCATGGATCGGCTCGTCGCCGAACTCACCCCGCTGGTCTGGCACGTGGCCAGAGCCAACGGCCTGGACCGGCACACCGCCGAGGACGTCGTCCAGACGGTGTGGCTGGCCCTGTTCAGCCATCTCGACCAGCTGCACGAACCGAGGGCGCTGGCCGGCTGGCTGATCACCACCGCGCGGCGGGAGGCGCAGCGGCCGTACGGCCGCAAGACGCCGCCCGTCCCACTGACCGAGGAGATGGCCGAGCGGGTGGAAAGCACCCAGCCGGCACCGGAGGCCGAGGCCGTGCGCACCGACCGGGACAGCCGGATGTGGCGGGCGTTTCTCAACCTGCCGCAGAACTGCCAGGACCTCCTCCGGCTGACCGTCCTGGCGGGCCGCGCCGAATACCACTCGGTAGCCGAAGCACTGCGGATACCGCGTGGCAGCATCGGACCGACCAGGCGACGCTGCCTGACACGGTTGCGCACATTGTTCGAGGCCGAAGGGGGCAGCCAATGAACGGAATCGAGGAGTTCGGGGGGAGCGCGAATCCCGAGGACGAGGCGCTGCTCGCCGACCTGGACCGGCTGATGGACCAGCTCGATCCGCCACCGGGTGACCTGGTCGAACGCGTCCAGTTCGCCATCGCACTGGAGAGCCTGGACGTGGAGGTGGCCCGCTGGGTGCACGCGAACGCGCTGGAAGGCGTGCGCGGCGGCAGCGACGAGGGCACCATCACCTTCACCGTCAGCGACCTGACCGTGATGATCAACCTGACCAAGATCGGCAAGCACCACCGGATCGACGGCTGGCTGGTGCCGGCCGGCGAGCACGGGGTGGAGGTGCGCGTCGCCGAGCACGGGACCACCTCCACCACCGCCGACGAGGGTGGCCGGTTCGTACTGGACGACGTACCGCGCGGCACCACGCAGATCGTGGTCTACGTCGGCACCGAGACCTCCCGGCGCACCGTGGTCACCCCGACCGTCGTGCTCTGACCGTTTCGACGCGGCCGCGGGGGGTGGCTCAGGCAGCCACCTCCGCGGTTTCGCGACGGCGGCGCAGCAGCACCATCGCCTGCACCCCGGTGTAGGCCAGCAGCAGCGTGCCCAGCACGGCCGTCACGTGCAGCCCGCTCACGAAGGCCTCGCGCGCGGTGTGCAGCAGGTCCCCGCTGACCGTCGCGGCGGCTCCGCCGAGGGTTTCGCGGGCCGCTTCGCCCGCGCTCTCCGGCACGCCCGCCCGGTAGACGGCGGTGGCCACGCTGCCGATCACCGCGGTGCCCAACGCCCCGCCGAGTTCGAAACCGGTCTCCGAGATCGCCGACGCGGCACCCGCCCGCTCCGGCGGCGCGGCCGTGATGATCAGGTCGTTCGTCAGCGTCTCCGACAGCGCCACACCCACGCTGACCAGCACGAACCCGGCCACCAGCGCGGCCAGTCCGGAGTCGACGCCGAGGCCGAGCAGGAACGCGAACCCACCGGCCGCGATCAGCAGTCCGACGCCGATCAGGGTGGACACCGGGATCCGGCGCGCCAGCCGCGCGGCGAGCAGCGCACCGGCCACCCCGGCCACCGTGGTCGGCAGCAGCCACAGCGCGGCGATCATCGGCCGCAGCCCGAGCACCAGCTGCAGGTACTGCGGCACCAGGAAAAGCAGGCCGGTCAGCGAGAACACGCCGAGCAGGTTGGTCACCACCGAGGTGCTGAACGCACGGTTGCGGAACAGGGCGAGGTCGAGCATCGGGTCGGTCAGCACCTGCTGTCGCCGCACGAACAGCACACCGATCCCGGCGCCGGCCAGCACGCTGACCACGGCCTTCAGGTCGAAGCCGTGCTCGGCGAACAGCTTGATGCCGTAGACGATCGGCAGCATCGTGGCCAGCGACAGCACCGCGGACAGCGGGTCGAAGCGGCCGGGCTTCGGGTCGCGCGCCTCCGGCAGCAGCAGCGGACCGGCGATCAGCAGCACCGCCATCACCGGCACGTTGATCAGGAACACCGAGCCCCACCAGAAGTGCTCCAGCAGCCAGCCGCCGAGCACCGGGCCGAGCGCCATGCCACCGGAGAAGCCCGCGCTCCACACCGCGATGGCGACGCGCCGCTGCGTCGCGTCCACGAAGATGCCGCGGATCAGCGACAACGTCGACGGCATCAGCGTCGCCCCGCCGACGCCGAGCAGCGCGCGGGCAGCGATCAGCAGCCACGGGCTGGTCGCGAAGGCCGCGAGCACCGAGGCCACGCCGAACGCGACGGCACCGGCGAGCAGCAGCTTCCGGCGGCCGATCCGGTCGCCGAGCGTGCCCATCAGCACCAGCAGCCCGGCGAGCATGAAGGAGTAGATGTCCACGATCCACAGCTGCTCGGTGCCGGTCGGCGCGAGGTCCTCGCTGAGATAGGGCAGCGCGAACCCCAGCACGGTCATGTCCACGCTGATCAACAACACCGGCAGCACGAGCACGGCCAACGCCGCCCACTCCCGGCGACCCGCCTTGAGCACGATTTCTCCCTGATTACTGAACAGTCCAGACGGTATAGTTACCGCCCGATTCGAAAGTAAACCGTCCAGACTGTACAGTCAACTCGTGCCTCGGCCATCAGCCCGCGAAATCGTGCTCGACGCCTACGTCGACATCCTCATCGAGCACGGCCCCGGCTCGGTCACCCTGGACGCCGTCGCGGCCAAGGCGAAGGTCTCCAAGGGCGGCCTGCTCTACCACTTCGGCTCGAAGGAAGCCCTGCTCACGGGCCTGCTGGACCGCGTGTGGCGACTCAGCTTCGCCGACGTCGAGCACGCCAGGACGGCGCCCGGCGGCCCGGTCCGCTACTTCCTCACCTCGTCGGTGACCGACGCCTCGATGGACAAGCCCGCGCACCGGGCCTCGATGGCCGCCCTGCGCCAGGTCGGCGCGGACGACCGGGTCGTGCAGACGATCCGGAACTGCTCGCAGCTCTGGCGCAACCTGCTGAAAGAGAACATCGACGACCCGCTGACCGCGGAGATGGTCGGCGCCATCGGGGACGGCCTCTACCTGCGGGCCACCATGGGCGAGGAGACCGAGACGCTGGCGAACCAGCTCGACGAGGTTCTCCGGCGCCTCGGCCTCTGATCCGCCACCCGATCAAGGTGGCCTCAGCCACAACCAGGTAAATCAGGTTGCGCGCACCCGCGTTCCGGGCACATCCTTGCCAGAGGCAACTAGTTGCAGAGATCAAACAAGTCAAAGCAGACATTCCCCACGAAAGACCCGGTCATGGCACCTCTTCACGGCGATCCACCCTCGGCCAGCGAGGCCGAGCTCGACGTCGCCGACCAGCTCGGCTTCCAGCTCGTCCGCTTCATGCGGCTGGTCAACCGCGCCAAGGCGCAGGTCGCCAAGCAGGGACCGGACGGCATCGAACGGGCCGCCTACGCGATCCTGTTCACCCTGATCCACGAGGGCCCGCAGCGCACCAGCAAGCTCGCCGAATCGCTCCACTCGGAGATCTCCACGATCAGCAGGCAGAGCAGTTCCCTGGTGCAGCACGGCTTGGTGGAACGCACCGCCGATCCCGAGGACGGACGCGCCTGCCTGCTCGCGCCGACCGCCGAGGGCCAGCGGGTCTTCGAGGAGAACCGCAAGTCACGCAACCAGTGGATCGCCGCGCTGCTCGCGGACTGGCCGGAGGAGGACCGGCACACGCTGATGCGCCTGCTCGACCGGCTCAACGTCGGCATCGAGCACCAGCAACAGCAGCTGCAGCAGCAGGCCGAAGACAACGCACAGCCCAAGGGGGGCACCAGATGACCCGCGCCGCGAACCCGGTGCAACCACCACAACACGCCGCGAAGGAACCGGAACGGCTGTCGCACAAGCAGATCGTCACCATCCTGATCGGCCTGATGTCCGGCATGTTCCTGGCCGCGCTGGACCAGACCATCGTCGGCACCTCGATCGTGCGGATCGCCAACGACCTGCACGGCTTCGACCTCCAGGCGTGGATCACCACCGCCTACCTGATCACCTCGACGATCGTCACGCCGATCTACGGCAAGCTGTCCGACATCTACGGGCGGCGGCCGTTCTACCTGGCCGCGATCTCGATCTTCGTGATCGGCTCGATCGCCGCCACCTTCGCCGACTCGATGTACCAGCTCGCCGCGTTCCGGGCCGTCCAGGGCCTCGGCGCCGGCGGCCTGATGTCGCTGGCGATGACCATCATCGGCGACATCGTGCCGCCCCGGGAACGCGCCCGCTACCAGGGCTTCTTCCTCGCCGTGTTCGGTGTGTCCACGGTGCTCGGCCCGGTGCTCGGCGGTTTCTTCGCCGACATCGACTCGATCGCGGGCATCACCGGCTGGCGCTGGGTGTTCCTGATCAACGTGCCGATCGGCCTGGCCGCCTTCGCCGTGGTGGCCAAGGTGCTCAACGTGCCGCACGAACGCCACGACCACCGCATCGACTGGTGGGGCGGGCTGGCGCTGGTGGTGGCCGTGGTGCCGCTGCTGATCATCGCCGAGCAGGGCAACAAGTGGGGCTGGGGTTCCACCGAGGCGATCGCCTGCTACGTCATCGGCGGCGTCGGCATCCTGCTGTTCCTGTTCGTGGAACGGCTGATGAAGGACGAGGCGCTGATCCCGCTGCGGTTGTTCCGCAACGGCACCTTCTCGGTGGCCATCGCCGGCAGCTTCATCGTCGGCATCGGCATGTTCGGCGCGATCATGATGATCCCGCAGTACATGCAGGTGGTGCAGGGTTACTCGCCGACCGAGTCCGGGCTGCTGATGCTGCCGCTGATGGTCGGCATCATGTCCGCGTCGGTGATCTCGGGGCAGATCACCAGCCGCACCGGCCGGTACAAGATCTTCCCGGTGATCGGCACGCTGATCATCACCGCCGGCTCGGTGTTCTTCGCGCAGGTCGAGTACGACAGCGCGCTGTGGCACCCGCTGGTCGCCGCCGGGATCATCGGCCTCGGCCTCGGTTGCTGCATGCAGACACTGGTGATCGCGGTGCAGAACGCCGGGCCGCGCAGCGACATGGGCGTGTCCACCGCGACCGCCACCTTCTTCCGCCAGATCGGTGGTACCGCGGGTGTCGCGGTGTTCCTGACCATCCTGTTCAACACCCTGGCCGACAACATCGCCAAGGCCTTCGGCGGCGCGCTGCCGCCGGAAGCCGGGGCGCAGCTGGGCAACTTCCAGGCCGACACCTCCGGTATCGCGAACCTGCCCGACGCGCTGAAGATCCCGGTGCTGACCGGGTTCACCGAGTCGATCACCACGGTGTTCTGGTGCGCGGCGGCGGTGACCCTGGTGGCCTTCGTCGTGCTGCTGTTCATGCGGGAGATCCCGCTGGCCGGTGGCGCACCGTCGGCCGCGGCTTCGGTGCTCGAAGGCGGCGAGGCGCTGATGGAGGAGGAGCCGGAGAAGAAGGCGACCGCCAAGACCGACACCTGGGACGAGGTCGACCAGGCGCTGCGCGAGCCCGAACTGGTGGGCGCGCACGCCCGGCCGGAGGAGAACGGGCACGCCAGAATGCAGGGCATGACCCAGCCGATCACCAACGCCGCCGTCAGCGGGCGGCTCGACGCCGGGCAGCCGATCACCGGGTACGTCCGGCGGCAGGACGGCAGCCCGGTGGTCCGGGCCGCGCTGACGCTGATCGACCAGAGCGGGCGCCAGGTCTCGCGGGCCACCGGCGGTGGCGACGGCGAGTACTCCATCGGCACCCCGGGACCGGGCACCTACGTGCTGATCGTCTCGGCCGCCGGGCACGAGCCGCAGGCGTCGAGCGTGATCGTCGGTGACGGCCCGGCCAAGCTGGACCTCACGCTCGCCGGTTCGGGCGAGGTCAGCGGTGTGGTGACCGCGGCGGGCTCCGGTGAACCGCTGCGCGGGGTCACCGTGACGCTGACCGACGAGCGCGGTGAGGTCGCCGGGGCTTCGGCCACCGACGACGAGGGCCGGTACGCCTTCCACGGCATCGGCGCGGGCAACTACACGCTGGTCGCCAGCGGGGAGCACCTGCGCCCGCTCGCGGTCACGCTGGCCGTGCCGGACTGCGGGGTGCTGCGGCACGACGTGAAGCTCAGCGGTGCGGTGGTGCTGTCCGGTACCGCGCTGAACGAGGCGAACCTGCCGGTGCCGGACGCGCGGATCACCGTGCTCGACGACGAGGGCCGCGTCGCGGCCGTGTCGCGGACCAACGACTCGGGCAACTACGTGATCAGCGATCTTCCCGAAGGCGCCTATACGGTCGTGGCCAGCGGGTACCCTCCGGCCACCAGCCGGGTCGAGCTGGCGGGTGGCGGTGATTCCACCCACGACGTCCGGCTCGGCTACGACCAGGTGATCGACGAGCTGACGAACGGACGGGCATGAGCACAGCGGGACTGCGGGCGCAGGTCAGCGGCGCCGAGGGCTGGGCCGTGGCGCACGCCGTGCTGACCGTGACCGACCTGACCGGCAAGCAGGTGGCCAGGGTGGAGGCGGACGAACTCGGGGTCGTCGCCACCCAGCCGCTGCCCGCCGGGGTGTACACCGCGGTGCTCACGGCGGCCGGGTTCGCCCCGGTCGCCCGCACCGCGCGGGTCGGCGCCGACGGCTCCGGCACGCTCGGTGAGATCGTGCTCGAGTCCGACGCGGAGACGGTCGAGCTGCCGCCCGCCGGTCCGTGGGTGATCGACCCGGCGCACTCCACGGTCGTGGCCACCGCCCGCCACCTCGGCATCGCCAGCATCAAGGCGCGGTTCGCCGAGCTGGGCGGGCGGATCACCGTGGCCAGGCCGGCCGAGCGGTCGTCGGTGCAGGCCGAGATCAAGGCGGCCGCCATCGACACCGGCATCGCGATGCGCGACGACCACCTGCGCTCGAGTGACTTCCTCGACGTGGAGCGGTACCCGGTGATCGAGTTCGCCAGCACCGGGCTGCGCCAGCACGGGCCGGTGAACTGGACCCTGCACGGGGTGCTCACGCTGCACGGGCAGCAGCGGGAGGTCGAGCTGGACCTGCGTTACGGCGGCTGCGAGGCCGATCCGTGGGGCGGGGTGCGGGCGGCCTTCCACGCCGAGACGCAGCTGCGGCGCGACGACTTCGCGATCAACTACAACGCGATGGTGCGCGCCGGCGTGGCGGCGATCGGCACGGTGGTCAAGGTGGAGCTGGACATCCAGGCGGTACAGGGCGAGTCGCTCCCCCGGATGTGACCGAATTCAGGCCGGTCTTGGTTTCCCGACGTAGGCTGCCGGTGTGACGGAGGTACTGGCCGCGGGCACCGGCGTGAGCTGGCTGGACACAGCCGGGCCCACGCTGGTGTGGATCGTCGTGCTGAGCTTCGTCTTCGTCGAGTGCGCGCTGATCGTCGGCCTGTTCCTGCCGGGTGACTCGCTGCTGTTCGGCGCGGGTGTGGTGCTGGCGCAGCACCACGCCGAGCTGAGCGCGTGGCTGCTGTCGCTGGCCGCGTTGATCGTGGCGGTGGTCGGAAACCAGGTCGGGTACTACATCGGGAAGCACACCGGGACCAGGCTGGTCGCCCGGCGTGGCGGCAAGGTGCTGAACCGGCAGAATCTGGAGCGGGCGCGCGCTTTCCTGGACCGGCGGGGTTTCTTCGCCATCGTCGCGGCGCGGTGGATCCCGTGGGTGCGCACGCTGGCGCCGCTGATCGCCGGTGCCGCGCGCATGGACCCGAAGCGCTTCGCACTGGCCACGGCGGCCGGTGGGCTGCTGTGGGTGCCGACGCTGGTGCTGCTCGGGTACTACGGGGCCGGGTTGCTGGACGTGCTGCCGTGGCTCAAGACCGCGGTGGTGTGGCTGAGCGTGGCGTTCTTCGTGCTGGGTACGGGCTGGGGTGTGTGGCGGTACCGGCAGGAGATGAAGAAGCCGGTGGACGACGGGTTAGCTGTCGGTGTCGGCCCAGACCTCGAGCTGGATGCCATCCGGATCACGGAAGACGACGACCTCGGACCCGGGAAGCGTGCGTGACTCCTTCGCCGAGCTGAAGGTCACCCCGTGCTCGGCGAGGCGTTTTTCCCAGTCCTTGAGTTCGTCGCGGGTGCCCACGCAGAAGGCGACGTGGTCGAGCCCGGTGCGCCGCTCGTCGAACCAGGGCCGCTCGGTGTCCGGATGCTGCACGAGTACCACGGAAAACCCCTGGTCGGCGGACTTGAGCACGACCTTCCGGAGCCCGCTCTCCGGGTCCTCGCGCCGGGTGGCCTCCTCGAGCTCGAGGATCCGCACGTACCACGGCACACTCCGGTCCACGTCGGTGACCGTGAGGGCCAGGTGGTGCACGGACTTCAATCTCGGCATGGCTACGTGGCCGTCCTTCCCTTTTCGTGGACCGGCTCCGACCTTCACCCACCCTCCGTGAATTCCCCGTTGCCGCCCACTTACCCGACCTTGTCGACCACAAAACGTGACCTCTCCGTGGCCGGGGATCACCGCAGCTCAGGCCGCAGGCGCACGTGCTGGCGCCCGCGTGCCACCACCCATTCCCAGTCCTGGGGTGCGACCGAAGCCCACGAACTGGTGAACGGGTCGCGCAGCCACGCGCCTTCGGCGGCCATTTCGTACTCGCACGACGGCACGGTCGCCGCGAGCGCCCAGCGCGACCCCGGCTTCAGCAACATCCCCGGTTCGGTCCGGGCCACCGACCGGGTGGTCTTGCGCTCGTCCCAGCGAAGTCGCCAGTTCGCCTCGGACAGTCCGGTGTGCGCGAGCACGGGACGCCCGGTGGCCGTGCCGTCGTCGTGCACGGTGAACCGGACCAGGAAGTCCTGCACCGGCACGAGGATGAGCGCGCCGACGTCGGCCTGCTCGACCCAGGCGTACGGAAGGCGCCGGAGCGGGATGTTGTGGTGCGCGAAGACCCGGTCGAACGGCGCGTACTTCGACGCCCCGGCGGCGGCCTCGCGATGGAGCACGGACACTTGCCCGCAGTGCCGTACCAGCCGTTTTCGCGCCAGCACCACGCGGTCGACGTCACTGTCCACAGTGGTCACCAGCCCACCGTGCCCGACGGTCTCCGCCAGCACCGCGGTCGTCACCCCGGTGCCGACGCCGATCTCCAGGACGGAATGGTCGCGCCGCAGTTCGAGCGGCTGCAACGAATGCACGGTCCTCGCCGGAATCGTCGGCGACCCGATCTCACCCGCGACCACCAACTCGCCGAGAAACGCCTTGAGTCGCTGCCAGCTGGTACTGATGTCAAGACCAGTTGGCGCCGCCGATAGAGTGATACTGGTAGTGACGTCTTGATGGGCTGACCAGTTAGAGGTGTCTCGATGATCGACCGGGCGAGCGGCCTCCCCGCTTATCGCCAGGTGGCGGATGAGCTGCGGAAGAAGATCAACGCGGGCGAATATCACCCTGGTGACAAGCTGCCCTCCGAACGCGTGCTGGTCGACACCTACCAGGTCTCCCGTATCACCATTCGCGAAGCCGTCGGCCTGCTGCGCGCGGAAGGACTCGTCAGCGCCGAGCACGGCAAGGGTGTGTTCATCCGGCCGCCGCACAAGGTCGAAAGGCTGAGCCGGAGCCGCCTCAGCCGGGCGGCGCGGTCAGCGAACAAGGCCGCCTTCTTCGGGGATGCCGCAGCCCATCAGTTCACGCCCGCGGTCGAGGTCGAGATCCGAACCGAAGAGGCCAGTGCCGAGATCGCGGCGATCTTCGACATCGGCGAAGGGGACGAAGTCCTCGTTCGCGAGCAGGTGATGAGTGCGGACGGGCAGCCGATCCAGCTCGCCACCTCGCGGCTTCCGCGGTCCATCACCGCCGGCACCGCCATCGAGCAGACCGACACCGGGCCCGGCGGCAGCTACGCCCGCCTGGAGGAGGCCGGGCACGTGCTCGGCCACTTCAGCGAGACCGTCGGCGCTCGCATGCCGACGCCCGAGGAGACGTCGTTGCTCCAGCTCAGCGCGGGCACGCCGATCATCGTGGTGCGTCGAGTCGCGTTCGACCGGGAGGGCGTCGCCGTTGAGGTCAACGACATGCGGCTGTCCGGCGACCGCTACGAACTCGCCTACGAATTCCCCGCCGACTGATCAGCGGCCGCCCGAGATGGGGAGTACGGCACCCGAGGCGTAGGAGGCGGCTGGCGAGAGCAGCCAAAGGACCGCGGCCGCGATCTCCGCCGGGTCGCCCGCGCGGCCCATCGGCTGGGCCGGGCCAAGGCGGTCCAGGCGGTCCGGGACGCCCGCCGTCGCGTGAAATCCCGTGTTGACCAGGCCGGGAGCAACCGCGTTCACCCGGATTCCCGAGGCCGCCACCTCCTGGGCCAGGCCAAAGGTCAACGTCTCGACCGCCGCCTTGCTCGCGGCGTAGTGGACCCATTCGCCCGCCGAGCCCAGCCGCGCGGCCGTCGACGTCACGTTCACGATCGCCCCGCCGTCGGTCATTCGGCGCACGGCTTCCCGGCAGCACAGGAAGACCCCGACCACGTTCACGTCCATCACCCGCCGGACCGTCGAGACGTCCTGGTCCGCCAAGCGCGCCGACCGGCCGACGATGCCCGCGTTGTTCACCAGGCCGTACAGCGGTCCCAGTGACACAGCGGCGTCGAACAGCGAAACCACGTCGGATTCCGACGACACGTCACCCCGCACGGCCAGCGCTCGCCGCCCGTGAGACTCCACGCGCGCGGCAACGTCGGCGGCGGCCGAGGCGTCCCCGGCGTAGTTGACCACTACGTCGTAGCCGCTCGCCGCCGCCTGTTCGCAGACTTCCGCGCCGATGCCGCGACTTCCCCCGGTGACGATCACAACGCTCATGACCGTCACCCTAGAGCGAGAAGTTCGCCAGCGACATGTCCTCGATGATCAGGTCCGCGCGTGAAGCGGTGGTCGCGATCAGGTCGGCGTTGCGCTGGTCCGAACCCCGCGCCCGCTGCTGCGCCTCCACCAGCGACCGCCCGTAGTGACGGTGCCGCGAAACGAGGCGCTCGATGCGGTCGTCCTCACCAGGCCGGAGGAACCACGATTCCGCCAGCAGCGGCGGGATCCGCGACCACGGCGAAGAATCCAGCAGCAGGTAGTTGCCTTCGGTGATGACCAGCGGCACCTCCGGCGGCACCGCCACCGCACCCGCGATCGGCTCCTCGATCTCACGCCGGAATTCGGGCGCGTACACCGTTTCCTCACCCGCCGCGAGCCGCGAGAGCAGGCTGACGTAACCACCGGCGTCGAAGGTGTCCGGCGCGCCCTTGCGCTCGGTCCGCCCCAGCCGCCGCAGTTCCACCTGCGCCAGGTGGAAACCGTCCATGCCGACCACCGCGGCCCGGTTGCCCAGCGCGTTCGCCAGCCCCCACGCCAGCGTGGTTTTCCCCGACGCCGGCGCGCCGACGATGCCGAGCACGGCCCGTTCGCCGGACTTGATCAATCCCTGCGCGCGCTCCAGCAGCTCCTCGAACGAGGTCATCGCACTCCCTCTACCTTCTCATTTCACGGACCGCGGGCACCCACGCCCGCGGCCCCGCATGCCACACCCGTTCGGCCGCCACCTCGTTGGCGAAGCGGATCCGCTCCACCAGTGGAAGGCTTGCGCCGCAAGCGAATGCGCCATGCCAGACGTCGCCGGCGCCCAACGTGTCGGCGGCTTCGACCTCGGGCACCGGCACCGAACCCGAATCGTCCACAGTGGAGTAACGCACCGGGCCGGCGCCCGCGGTGGTGATCACCACGGGCACGTCCAGAACTCCATCGGGCGCGCGGAAGTGCGCCGAGCAGGCCGCGACATCCACCAGTGGCAACAGATCCGTCAGCACCGGCTTCCAGCTTCCGGCGTCGAGAACCACCGGGACCCCGAGTTCCCGAGCCCGCCGCGCGACCGCCAGAGCCAGCTCCGGGTGGTGCCCGTCCAGCAGCACGCAGTCGCCGTGAACCTCGTCCAGCAAAGGAGAAACCGGGAAGTCCGGGACGTCGGCGGCGTTGTGCGAGACGACCGTGCGCTCGCCATCCGCGTCCCGCACCGACACCGCGCTCACCGGCGGCGGCGAAACCCGCGACGGCAACGCGTCGACCACCCGCACGCCGTACGCCTCGAGATCGGCCCGCGCCAGGTCGGCGAGCGGGTGGGCGCCGAGCACGGTCAGCAGGACCGCCTCGCCGCCCAGCGCCGCCACCGTCACCGCCGCGTTCGCCGCCGGACCGCCCGCGGCCACCTCGACCGCGAGCGACTGCACCTTCTCGCCGGGCGCGGGCAGTTCCGCCACCCGCTGCACCAGATCCACAGTGGACAGTCCGGCCAGTACCACTCTCATCCGGACAGACCAGCCCGCACGGCCGCCGGAACCTCTTCCACCTCACCGTTCTCGCCGATCCGCAGCGCCCCGGTGATCAACCCGACCACCTGGTTCATCGTGTGCGTCTTCGGCGAGACCACGGCCACCCGCCTGCCGAGCCGGTGCACGTGGATCCGGTCGGCGATCTCGAACACGTGCGGCATGTTGTGGCTGATCAGCACCACCGGCAGGCCGCGCTCGCGGATGCGGTCGATCAGCGCGAGCACCTTGCCCGACTCGGCGACACCGAGCGCCGCGGTCGGCTCGTCCATGATCACCGCCTTGGTGCCGAACGCCGCCGCGCGCGCCACCGCCACGCCCTGGCGCTGACCACCGGAGAGCGTCTCCACCGGCTGCGTGATCGACTTGATCTGGATGCCCAGCTCGTCGAGGATGCGCTGCGCCTCGGTGCGCATGGTCGCCGTGTCCAGCTTGCGGATCAGGCCGAACGGCCCGGAGCGGCGTTTTTCCCGCCCCAGGAACATGTTCGACGCGATGTCGAGCGCGGGCGCGACGGCGAGGTCCTGGTACACCGTCTCGATGCCGAACTTGCGCGCGTCGATCGGCGTGCGGAAGTGCACCGCCTCGCCGTCGACCTGGATCTCGCCCTCGTCCGGCACCAGCGCGCCGGACAACGCCTTGATCAGGCTGGACTTCCCGGCGCCGTTGTCCCCGACCACGGCGAGCACCTCGCCGGGGTACAGGTCGAAGTCGGCGCCGTCGATCGCGGTCACCCGGCCGTAGCGCTTGACCAGGCCACGAGCGGAAAGGGTCGGCTGCTCGGTCGAAGAGTTCACCGTTGCCTCCTGGCGAGTCGGTCCACCGCGACGGCCGCGATCACCAGCGCGCCGGTCGCCACGTCCTGGTAGAGCGCGTCCACGCCCAGCTGGGTCAGCCCGGACCGCAGCACGGCCACGATCAGCGCGCCCATCATCGTGCCGAGCACCGAACCGCGGCCGCCGAACAGGCTGGTCCCGCCCAGCACCACCGCGGTGATCGAGTCGAGATTGCCCAGCTGGTAGGCGTTCGGGTCGGCGTTGGGCACCCGGCCCAGCGCCTGCCACGCCGCGATGCCGAAGATCACGCCGGCCACGAGGTACACCGAGAGCACCGTGCGGTTGACCTTGATCCCGGACAGCCGCGCGGATTCCGGCGCGTTGCCGACCGCGTACACGTGCTTGCCCCACGCGGTCCTGGTCAGCGCGTACCACATGACCAGGTACATGATCAGCGCCAGCGTCATGCCGTAGGTGATCTCGATGCCGCCGAACAGGTAGCGGCGGGTGCCGAGCCAGTTGAGCAGGCCGTCGGCCACCGGGACCGCCTCGCCACCGGCGAACAGCCTGCCCGCCGCGGTGAGCATGGTCAGCGCGCCGAGCGTGACGATGAACGGCGGCAGCTTCACCTTGGTCACCAGTGAGCCGACCACCCCGCTGACCAGCACGGTCGCCACGATTCCCAGCAGCAGCGCGAAGATCCCGCTCACGCCGCCGGCGAGCAGTTTCGCCATGATCAGCGTGGCCAGCACCATCGAGGCCGCGTTCGCCAGGTCGATGCCGGCGGTCAGGATGATCAGCGTCTGGCCGAGCGCCAGCGTGCCGATCACCAGCGACTGCTGCACCACCAGTGAGATGTTGTCCAGGTTGAGAAAGGTGTCGGTGGAGAAGGAGAACACCAGTACCGCGACCACCAGCGCCAGCGCCGGGCCGACAGCCGGAGCACGCAGGAAGAACTCACCGATGGTCGGCCGGTCCGATTCGACCGTTGCCGTCGCGCTCGTCATTTCTCACCCCAGCAGTTCTGCAGACCCCAGTCGGTGTTCTGGCTTTCCACGCCCGGCATCGGCTTGTCGGTGATCACCACGGACCCGGTGTTGTTGAAGCCCGCCGGTTTTTTGCCGCTCTTGGCGTATTCGACGGCGGCCAGCACGCCCTGCTCGGCCATCTTCTTCGGGAACTGCATGACGGTGGCCGCGTACTGCCCGTCGCGCACGTTCTGCACGCCTTCGCAGCCGCCGTCGATCGAGCCCATCACGATCTGGCCGGTCAGCCCGCGTGCCTTCAGCGCCGCGTAGGTACCGCGGCCCATCGGCTCGTTCATCGTGTACACGGCGTTGATGTCGGTGGTGCGCTGCAACAGGTTCTCCACGCCCTGCTGCGCGGTGCTCTGGTCACCGTTGGCCGGGGTCGAGCCCTTGATCTCCGGTGCGCCGTCGGCCAGGCCGATGCCGGAGAGGAACCCGGTGTGCCGCTGGGTGTCCACCGTGCTGCCCGCGGTGCCGTCCACCATGAACAGCTTCGGCTGGGTGCCGCCGAGCGCCGCCTTGACGTAGGCGCCCTGCTGCTGGCCGGCCACGAAGTTGTCGGTGGCGAAGGTGGCGTCGACCGCCTCCGCCGGTTCGGTCGCGGTGTCCAGCGCGATCACCAGCACGCCCGCCTTGCGCGCCCGGTCGATCGCGTCGAGCACCCCGGTGGACGAGCTCGGCGTGATCAGGATGGTGGTCGCGCCCTGCTGCATCAGGTTCTCGATGGCCCGGACCTGGCCGTCGTTGTCACCGTCGAACTGACCGGCCAGTGCGCTGAAGTCGGCGCCGTTGGCCTGCGCGGCCGCGCTGGCCGCGGCCCGTAGTTCGACGAAGTAGGGATTGGTGTCGGTTTTGGTGACCAGGCCGACCTTGGCCTTGCCGCCTCCGCCACCGGAGTTGGTGTTGCCACCCCAGTGCCGTTCGACGGTGCACCCGCCCGCCGACACCAGCACCGCGGCGACCAGCCCCGCGGTCAGAATTTTTCGCACGACATCCTCCGCGTTGAGGATCGGAACAAGATGACCCGGGACGGTAGATCGAGCTATGCTGCCGCGCAAGCGTTTGCGCAAACGCTTGCCAATGCCGCCGGTGAAGGGAGCCCCGTGCCACCAGGACGCTCATCCCGCCCGACCCAGCGCGACATCGCCGAAATGGCGGGCGTCTCCATCACCACGGTGTCACACGTGGTCAACGGCACGCGAGCGGTGGCGGAGGAGACCAGGGCCGCCGTGCTGCGCGCCATCGAGACCACCGGGTACACCGGCGACGCGATCGCGCGCTCGCTGGTCACCGGCGGCACGCGCTCGATCGGCGTGGCGATCTCCCTGATGGCGAACCCGTACTTCGCGATGCTGATGCAGGCGGTGGAGCGCGAGGCGGCGGCCGCCGGGTACACCGTGCTGCTGGCCGACACCCACGACGAACTGGAGACCGAGCAGTCGACCGTGCGCGCGCTGCGCTCGCGCCGGGTCGAGGGCCTGCTGATCACGCCCGCCCCCGGCGACGGCCAGGTGGTCGGTGAACTGGTGTCGCTGGGCGTGCCGACGGTGCTGGTCGACAGGCTGGCCACGCGCGGCGACGTGGACCAGGTCGGCGCGGAGAACATCCAGGCGACGTCGGCGCTGACCGAGCACCTCGCCTCGCTCGGCCACCGCCGGATCGGCCTGATCAGCGGCGCCGCCGGACTGTCCACCAGCGAGGAACGCACGCTCGGCTACCGGCTCGGGCTGGGCCGCGGTGGACTGGCGTGGAACCCGGACCTGGTCGAATGCGGACACTCCTCACGCGACGGCGGGGCCGCCGCCCTGCGCACCCTGCTCGCACTGCCCGAGCCGCCGACGGCGCTGGTGGTGGCCAACGACGGCATGATGGTCGGCGTGCTGCACGAGGCACGCAGCCGCGGCCTGAAGATCGGGCGTGACCTGCCGGTGGTGGTCTACGACGACGTCGAGTGGGCCGATCTGGTCGACCCGCCGCTGACCACCATGGCGCAGCCGATCGAGGAGATCGGGCGCCGCGCGGTGCGGTTGCTGCTGGCCAGGATCGCCGATCCGGACCGCAAGGCCGAGGTGGTCCGGCTGCCCCCGACGCTGCGACACCGAGAGTCGTGCGGCTGCGTGGGAATTCACCCGGTTCGCTGAATTTCTGCTTCATCGAGTGACTCCCGACCGGATGACGCCCGAATCGGGGATATCTTCGGCGCCTGTATTCGAGAGCGTCAATCGGGCGGGCACGTTCTCATCAGGCATCGAGGGGCCGGGAGAGATGACCGCACTGACACACGACATTCCACTCTGGGGCGCGCCTGTCACCCATCGGCTGGGCGTGGCGATGGCGTTCGACGGCAGCCCGTACGCGACCGAACTGTCCAAAGCGATCGAACGCGCCGCCGCCGACGCGGGCTGCGCGGTGACCTTCGCCGAAACCGAGGACGCCGCCGGGATCGAGATGAACGCCGTTCGCTCACTGCGCGCGGGCGGCATCGACGGCATCCTGCTCACTCCCGCCGCCGGGGACGACGTGGTGGTCACCGGTTTGGTGCGCCTCGGCGTGCCCACCGTGCTGATGGAGCGGCTGGCCACGCGCGGCGATGTGGACCAGGTGGGCACGGAGAACATCCAGGCCATGTGCGACCTGGTCCGGCACCTGGCGAGCGCCGGGCACGAGCGGATCGGCCTGATCTCGGGCGCGGTGGGCGTCGCGGTGAACGACGAACGCGCGCTCGGCTACCGCCTGGGCCTGGGCCGGGCGGGGCTGGCCTGGCAGCCGGACCTGGTCGCCTGCGGCGAATCGACAGCGGGCGGCGCGGCCGCGGCGACGGGCCGCCTGCTCGACATGGCCGACGCGCCCACGGCCCTGGTGGTCGCCAGCGAGGCGATGATGATCGGCGTGCACTACGAGGTGCACCGGCGGGGCCTGCGCATCGGCGAGGAACTGGGCCTCGCGGGCTACGGCGACGCGGAGTGGATGGGCAAGGTCGACCCCGCGTTGACCACCATGGCGCAACCGATCGAGGAAATCGGCCGCCGCGCCGTGCACACCCTGATCGCCCGCATCTCCGACCCGGACCGCCGCCCCGACTCGGTGCGGTTGGCCCCTTCCTTCATGCACCGCACCTCCTGCGGCTGCCCCCGACGACGACAGGCTTAACCACGGAAGGGCACGCCACACAGCCAAGACCCCGCCCAGACCCCTCCCCACATTCATTCAAGAAAGGGTGGCCGCAGCCTCCAGCAACATCCACGCGCCCACCTGCACCGAAAGATCCCGCGCCGGATGCCCAGCCGGAGGCGGCGACACCACCGCCTCCGTCCATGTTGGACTGAACAGAGGACCACCGACAGCCGGAGTAGCGTTGGCGTAGCAGGAATCAGCGGAATCGAGCACGAGCTGACGAGCCGCAGCGGCAGCCGAACCCTCCAGCCGACGAGCCGCCAACGCCAAATACCGAGCCAAAATCCCCGCGAACAACCCCCCGTCCCCACCACCCTGCGCCAGCAACACCCCACCGGGCGCACAATGCTCCGCCACCGCCGCAACGGTCCGCGCAGCGGCGTCCACTTCGGACAATTCAAGACACGTACCCAGGAAAACCCCTTGGCAGTACGTGTAAATGTGCTTCACCAGCTCACCGGTATCGACCCGCAGCCCATCCCACACCAGCCCCGTCTCCGGATCGACCAACGTCGAATCCATCCACGAGAACAACTCCCGGGCCCGCGCCGAATCACCGAGGCGTGCATGGAGAACGGCCGCCGGGCCGTTCGCCGGGGCGTTCTTGAACTGGTCGTTCTTCCGCCACCAGATCCCGCCGCCCGCGTCCTCGGTCCAGCCTTCCCGCAGCTGCGCGGCGAGGGCGTCCAGCGCGGGCGAGCACTCCAACTCCACCAGCCGCCGCGCGCGCTCCAGTGCGATGCCCAGCCACGCCATGTCGTCGTAGTACTCGTTCGTCCACCGGCCGAAGTTCCGCAGCCTGATCGACCGCGCGTACCGCGAGATCAGCTCGGCGCGCTCGTCCGACGGCGCACGGACCTGCGCGTCGACCAGGCAGTCCAGCACGTGCGCCTGCCACCAGTAGTTCCAGTGCCAGTGCACCCGCTGCCCCGCGTCGGCGGGCCAGCCGCTGCGCGCGAGCACCGTCGACGGCCATCCCCACACGCGGCGGAAATGCCTCGTGCGCAGGGCGTTCTCGGCCTCAGCGGCCCGGTCAGCCGACGTCATGCCGATCATTCTCCCTTGTCCATCGACATACCAGTCAGTATGTTCAGGCGATGGCTGCCGTCACCTGCCCACTGTGCGAAGCAACCTGCGGACTCGACGTCACGTTCGAGGGAACGCGGGTCTCGAAGGTGCGAGGGGACAACGCCGACGTCTTCTCCAGCGGGTACATCTGCCCGAAGGGCGCCTCGCTCGGCGCACTGCACCACGACCCCGACCGCCTGCGCGCGCCGCTGGTCAAGCGCGACGGCGAGTTCGTCGAGGTCAGCTGGGACGAGGCGTTCGCCGAGATCCACCGGCGGCTGCCCCCGCTCATCGAGGCGCACGGCAAGGACTCGGTGGCGTTCTACGTCGGCAATCCCAGCGCGCACAACCTGGGCAACCTGCTCTACGGCCGCGTCCTCTACAAGGCGCTCGGCACCAGGAACTTCTTCACCGCGGGCACGGTCGACCAGGTGCCGAAGCACTTCTCCTCCGGTTACCTGTTCGGCAGCGGGCTGTCCATCCCGGTGCCCGACCTCGACCGGACCGGCCACCTGCTCATCCTCGGCGCGAACCCACTGGTCTCCAACGGCAGCCTGATGACCGCCCCGGACGCACGCGGCAGGCTCAAGGGCATCCAGCGCCGCGGCGGCAAGATCGTCGTGGTCGACCCGCGGCGCACGCGCACCGCCGAACTGGCCGACGAGCACCACGCCATCCGGCCCGGCACCGACGCGCTGCTGCTGTTCGCGATGATCAACGTGCTGTTCGACGAGAACCGCGTGCACCTCGGCAGGCTCACCGAGCACGTCAACGGCGTCGACGAGGTCCGCGAGCTGGCGCGCGAGTTCACCCCGGAGGCCGTCGCCGGGCCGACCGGGATCGCCGCGGACGAGATCCGGCGGCTCGCGCGCGAACTCTCCGACGCCGACCACGCCGCGGTCTACGGCCGGATCGGCACCACCACGCAGGCCTTCGGCACGGTCGCGAGCTGGCTGGTCGACGTGCTCAACACGCTCACCGGCAATCTCGACCGCCCCGGCGGCGCGATGTTCCCGCTGGCCGCCGCCGGGCAGCCGAACAGCTCCACGCCGAAGCCGAAGCCGTTCCGCACCGGCCGCTGGAAGACCCGCGTGCACGGGCTGCCCGAGGTGCTCGGCGAGGTGCCGGTCGGCGTGCTGGCCGACGAGATCCTCACCCCCGGCGATGGCCAGGTGCGCGCGCTGATCACGGTCAGCGGCAACCCGTGCCTGAGCACACCGAACGCCGAACGGCTCACCGGCGCGCTGGAACAGCTCGACTTCATGGTCTCGCTGGACGTCTACCTGAACGAGACGAGCAGGCTCGCCGACGTGATCCTGCCTGGCCCGAGCGCGCTCGAACGCCCGCACTACGACATGGCGCTCTACCAGTACGCGGTCCGGGACGTGGCGAACTGGACACCGGCCGCGCTGCCGACGGACCTGCCGCAGGAGTGGGAGACCATGCTGCGGCTGACCGGCATCGTCACCGGTCAGGGGCCGGACGCCGACCTCGCCGCGCTCGACGAGTTCGTCGCCGCCGAAACCGCGCGGCGCGCGGGGCTGGATCCCGCCGTGGCCGCCGGGCGCACCGGTCCGGAGCGACTGGTCGACCTGATGCTGCGTGCCGGGCCGTACGACCTGACGCTGGCCGATCTCGAAGCCGCTCCACACGGCGTCGACCTGGGGCCGCTGAAGCAACGCGTGCCGGAGGTGCTGACCACGGCCAGCGGCAAGATCGAACTGGCGCCCGACCCGATCACCGAGGACGTGCCGAGGCTGGCGCGCGAGCTGGACCGGACGCCCGACGGCGAGCTGGTTCTCATCGGACGACGGCACCTCAGCTCGAACAACTCGTGGATGCACAACCTGGAGCCGTTGGTGCGCGGGCAGAACCGGTGCACGGTCCAGGTGCACCCCGAGGACGCGACGCGGCTCGGGCTGACCGACGGCGGTCAGGCCGTGGTGCACTCGCGGGCGGGCAAGATCGAGGTGCCGGTGGAGGTCACCGACGTGATCCGACCGGGTGTGGTGAGCATTCCGCACGGCTGGGGGCACGACCCGGCCGGCATGCGCACCGCGGTGGCCACCGCGCACGCGGGCGCCAACACGAACCTGCTCTCCGACGAAACCCAAATGGACGCGCTTTCCGGCACCAGCGTGCTCAACGGCATCCCGGTGGAGATCGCGCCCGCCTGACCTACCAGGCGGCGTCGAGATCGGCGTGCTGCTGGATCCACGTGTGCATGACCACCCCGGCCGCGACGCCGGCGTTGATCGAGCGGGTCGTCCCGAATTGCGCGATCGAGACCACCAGCGACGCGGCTTCCTGCGCCTCGGCGGACAGGCCCGGCCCCTCCTGCCCGAACAGCAGCACGCACTCGCGCGGCAGCTCGGCGGTCTCCAGCCGCACCGCGCCCGGGGTGTTGTCGACGGCGACCACGGCCAGGCCGGATTCGGCCGCGTAGGTGGTGAACTCGCCGACCGTCGGGTGGTGGTGCAGGTGCTGGTAGCGATCGGTGACCATCGCGCCGCGCCGGTTCCAGCGGCGGCGGCCGACGATGTGCACGGCGGCCGCGGCGAAGGCGTTCGCCGTGCGCACCACCGTGCCGATGTTGTGGTCGTGCTGGAAGTTCTCGATGGCCACGTGGAACGGATGCCGTCGGCTGTCCACATCGGACACGATGGCCTCGCGCCGCCAGTACCGGTAGGCGTCCACCACGTTGCGCCGGTCGCCCTGCGCCAGCAGCTCCGGGTCGTAGCGCTCGTCGGCAGGCCACTCGCCCGGCCACGGTCCGACGCCGACCTCGTGCTCGGCCACCCACTCGGTGGGCCCCGCCTCGGTCATCGGAGGGCCAGCCGCTGCGAGACGTCCAGCAGCAGGTCGGCGGTCTGCGCCACCGCCTGCTGCTGCGTGATCGCACCGGGGAAGGTGGCGGCGAGATCCCGCTCACCGAAGAACAGCATCCGGTCCTGCGTGCGCGGGTCGGCGGCGAGCAACCCGGCCACCGCCGGGGTCAGCGTGACGCGCGCTTCCTCGTCGCTCTTGGCGTGCACGTGGAAGCGCCCGTCGAACGGGGGATAACCGACCTGCCGGTCCGAGGCGAGGAAGTTCGCCCACGACATGCCCGGCGCGGTCAGCGCGACCACCGGACCGGGCACCGGCCGCGGCACCATGATCATCGTCATGGTGTGCCAGGTGTGGGTGGCCAGCCCCTCGGTGCCGTAGGCCAGTTGCAGCGCCACCACCGGCACGCCCCGCCACTGGCCGGTCAGCTGCGCGGTCGCGCGGATGCCGGTGTCCTCGTCCCACATACCGCCGATCGGCAGCCGAGCGCGGATGTCGGGCACCGCGCGCCGGTCGATCTGCCAGCCGAACGAGGCGGCCATCGCCTGCAGCGCGTCCACGTGCGCGCGGGCACGCGCCTGCACCTTCGGCCGCATGACCAGGCCGATCACCAGGCCCAGCAGGATGATGCCGAGAAAGATCGCAACGATGACCACGTCGCGATTCTGTCACCCGAGGCCGACGGGGTGGGCGTGCGTGCCCTCGGCGTGGTCGTCGCTGTCGCGGTGCTTCCAGTGCACGTACGCGCCGATGTAGGAGACCACCAGCACCACCAGCGCCAGCGCGGCGATCACCGGCATCATCTCGCGCGGGAACACCGTGTCGTAGATGTAGTACGCGTTGAAGCCGCCGGGGAGGTCGCCGAGCCCCTCCTGCGCGCGGAAGTAGTTCTCCAGCGCGGTCAGCGGGCAGGGAATGGGAAAAACATTGACCAGAATTCCCCAGGCGGCGAAAAAGATGTGCACAAAAATGGTCTTGGGCCACCGCCACGCGACGAACCCGCCGAACCCGATGTACAACAGGGCAAGAACATGGATCGCGACCGTGACATCCGCGAGAAATCCGGCCACCGGTTCCGTCACCCCTCCCCTTCACGTCCCCCTTACATCACCAACGTACTCCTGCCCGCTGGAGAACCGCTGGTGAAAAACGGGTCTCACCCCACAATGGGGGGAAGACCCGTAGGGGAGACCCGTAGGGGAGACCCGGAGGTCAGGACAGACCGAGGTCGTGCGCATCCAGAAGGTAGCGGTACGCCAGGCCTTCCTTCTCGATCGCTTCCCTGGCACCCGTGTCGCGGTCCACCACGGTGGCCACGCCCACCACCGTGGCACCGGCCTCTTCCAGTGCCTCCACCGCGGTGAGCACGCTGCCGCCGGTGGTGGAGGTGTCCTCCACCGCGAGTACCCGCTGCCCGCGCACCTCAACCCCTTCGACCCGGCGCTGCATGCCGTGCGCCTTGGTGGCCTTGCGGACCACGAAGGCGTCCAGCACCATGCCGTCCGCGGCCGCGGAGTGCAGCATGGCGGTGGCGACCGGGTCCGCGCCGAGGGTGAGCCCGCCCACCGAGACGAAGTCCCAGTCGGCGGTGAGCTGGCGGAGCAGCTTGCCGATCAACGGGGCGGCCGCGTGGTGCAGGGTCGCGCGCCGCAGGTCGACGTAGTAGTCGGCCTCCTTGCCGGAAGCCAGGGTCACCTTGCCGTGCACCACGGACAGTTCGGTGATGAGCCGGGCGAGCTCGAGTTTCGCCGCTTGATCAATGCCAGGAATCGCCACGGCGCTCAGCCTCTCACACGCCACCGACGAAACGGCTACGACGGCTAGGTCCTACCGCGTCCGGCGAAGCGACCGGCCGCGATCCGGATCAACGACCGCGGCACCACCCGCAGCACCGCCACCAGCGCTTTGTACTGCGGGCTGGGGATGGACACCCAGCGCCCTCGGCGCAGATCGGCCAGTCCCTCGTCGACCACCCGGTCGGCGCTGAGCCAGAACAGCTTCGGCCCCGGCTTGTCCAGCCCGGCCCGCTGGTGGAACTCGGTGTGCGTGAACCCGGGGCACAGCGCCATCACGCGGACCCCGGTGCCCTGCACGGAACCCGCGACGCCCTCGGTGAACGAGGTGACGTAGGTCTTGCTGGCGGTGTAGGTGGAACCTCGGCCGGGCAGGAAACCGGCCACGCTCGACACGTTGATCACGTCGCCGCTGCCGCGCTCCAGCATGCCGGGCAGCGCGGCGCGGGTCAGCCGCAGCACGGCGGTGACGTTGACGTCCAGCTGCGCCTGCAGTTGCTCGAGGGAGGCGTCCTGGAGTTCCCCGCCGAGTCCGAACCCGGCGTTGTTGACCAGCATGTCGACGCCTTGCTCGACGCGCGCTTCGACCTTCTCGCGGCCTTCGGCGGAGGCGAGGTCGGCGGTCAGCACCTCGGTGCCGACGCCGTAGCGCTCGCCCAGTTCCGCGGCCAACTGCTCCAGCCGCGCGGTGTCCCTGGCGACGAGCACCAGGTCACGCCCTTCGGCGGCGAGCCGGTGCGCGAACGCGGCGCCGATGCCGGCGGTGGCGCCGGTGACCAGTGCGGTGCCCACGGCGTCAGTCGCCCGCCTGCGGGCGGTACTCGGACGCGGCGGAACCCTGGCTCTGCCAGTGCCTGCCCTCCGGCTCCGGCTCGACGGCGACGGCGTCGTCGAACGGGTCCACGATGTCGGCGATCTCACCGAGGTCGCGCAGCAGGCGCTCCAGCCGCGACGGGCCGGCGTTGGGCGCGACGCTGGCGAGCACCCACTCGTTCTCCAGCCAGGCCACGCCGACGTCCCCGCCGAGCGCGTCCGCCGCGTCCACCAGGTCCTGGGTGATCACCGCGCGGGCGCCCTCGGCGTCGTCGGCGAAGGCGTAGCGCTGGCCGACCGGGCCGAGCAGCTCCGGCATCTCCGCGCGCTGGAACGGCACGCTGGCCAGCCACAGCTCGACGAGCACCTGGTGCACCCGGTTGCAGCGCACGGCCACGATCACCGCGGGGATCTGCCCGTCGGACTCGATGTCGAAGACGAACACCGGGCGGCGGCCGTCCGAGGTGAAGGTGGACCCGCCCACCACGTTGACCGCGGCCTCGGCCCCGAAGTAGCCGATCGCGCCGCCGGACCACTGCCGCGGCAGGCGTTCGTCCTCCTCGACGAACTCCCAGCCCCGCAGGTCCGCCCAGCGCATTCGCTCCCGGTTGCGCGAGCCTTCACGAGCTCGGTCGGCACCGAGCAGCCCCAGCCCCGCCACCAAGGCGACGGCGGCGACGACGAACCAGATCCACGCCGGAATACCCACGAACACCAGCGTATCGCCCTGAGCCCGAAGGCAGAGATCAGGACGCCGTGTCGCCCCCACCCGATCGAGTGGGGGCGACCTGCGGACGTGGATCAGGCGCGTTTGACGGTGAGCGAATCGCTCGCTTCCACGGCCGGGATGTCGACCAGGACGGTGTCGCCGTCGAGCACCTCGCCGCCGAGCAGCAGCCGCGCCAGCTGGTCGCCGATCGCGGACTGCACCAGCCGCCGCAGCGGCCTGGCCCCGTAGATCGGGTCGAAGCCGTTGAGCGCCAGCCACTCCCGCGCGCCCTCGGTGACCTCCAGGGTGAGCCGCCGCTGCGCCAGCCGCTTGGCCAGCCGGTCCACCTGGATGTCCACAATGGACGTCAGCTCGTCGGTGCCGAGCGCGTGGAAGACCACCAGGTCGTCCAGCCGGTTCAGGAACTCCGGCTTGAAGTGCCGCTGCACCACCGAGAGCACCGCGTCGCGGCGCTGCCGGTCGTCCAGCGCGGCGTCCGCGATCGCCTGCGAACCGAGGTTCGAGGTGAGCACCAGGATGGTGTTGCGGAAGTCGACCGTCCGGCCCTGGCCATCGGTCAGCCTGCCGTCGTCGAGCACCTGCAGCAGCACGTCGAAGACGTCCGGGTGCGCCTTCTCCACCTCGTCGAGCAGCACCACGCTGTACGGACGGCGCCGCACCGACTCGGTCAGCTGCCCGCCCTGGTCGTAACCGACGTACCCGGGCGGCGCGCCGACCAGCCTGGCCACCGAGTGCTTCTCGGCGTACTCGCTCATGTCGATCCGCAGCATCGCGCGCTCGTCGTCGAACAGGAACTCCGCCAGCGCCTTCGCCAGCTCGGTCTTGCCGACGCCGGTCGGGCCGAGGAACAGGAACGAGCCGGTCGGGCGGTCCGGGTCGGCCACCCCGGCGCGCGTGCGGCGCACCGCGTCGGAGACGACCTTGACCGCCTCCTCCTGGCCGATCACCCGCCTGCTCAGCTCCTCCTCCATCCGGAGCAGCTTGCCGGTCTCGCCTTCGAGCAGCCGTCCGGCCGGGATGCCGGTCCACGCGCTGACCACGTCCGCGACGTCGTCCGCGCCGACCTCTTCCTTGAGCATCACGTCGGCCTGCACCGCCTTCTCGGTGGCGGTGGCGGCCTCCAGTTCCTTCTCCAGCGCGGGGATCTTGCCGTAGCGCAGCTCCGCGGCCCGGCCGAGGTCACCGTCGCGCTCGGCCCGCTCCGACTCGCCGCGCAGCTGCTCGAGCTGCTCCTTGAGGTCGCGGACGCGCTCGATCGAGCCCTTCTCGTTCTGCCAGCGCGCGGTCAGCGCGGTCAGTTCCTCGCGCTTCTCGGCCAGCTCGGCGCGCAGCGCGTCCAGCCGCTGCTTCGAGGCCACGTCGTCCTCTTTGGACAACGCCATCTCCTCGATCTCCATCCGGCGCACGGCCCGCTCGACCTCGTCGATCTCCACCGGCCGCGAGTCGATCTCCATGCGCAGCCGCGAGGCCGCCTCGTCGACCAGGTCGATCGCCTTGTCCGGGAGGAACCGGGCGGTGATGTAGCGGTCGGACAGGGTGGCCGCGGCGACCAGCGCGCCGTCGGTGATGCGGACACCGTGGTGCACCTCGTAGCGCTCCTTGAGCCCGCGCAGGATGCCGATGGTGTCCTCGGTGGACGGCTCGCCGACCAGCACCTGCTGGAACCGGCGCTCCAGCGCGGCGTCCTTCTCGATGTGCTGGCGGTACTCGTCGAGCGTGGTGGCGCCGACCATGCGCAGCTCACCGCGGGCGAGCATGGGCTTGATCATGTTGCCCGCGTCCATCGCGCCCTCACCGGTGGCACCGGCGCCGACGATGGTGTGCAGCTCGTCGATGAAGGTGACCACCTGACCGGCCGAGTCGGTGATCTCCTTGAGCACCGCCTTGAGCCGCTCCTCGAACTCACCGCGGAACTTCGCGCCGGCCACCATCGAACCGAGGTCGAGCGCGACCACGCGCTTGCCACGCAGCGATTCGGGCACGTCACCGGCGATGATGCGCTGGGCGAGCCCTTCGACGATGGCGGTCTTGCCGACACCGGGCTCGCCGATCAGCACCGGGTTGTTCTTGGTCCGGCGCGAGAGCACCTGCACCACGCGGCGGATCTCGGTGTCGCGGCCGATCACCGGGTCCAGCTCACCGGCGCGGGCGCGCGCGGTCAGGTCGACGCCGTACTTCTCCAGCGCCTTGAAGGTGCCCTCCGGGTCGGGGCTGGTGATCCGGGCCGAGCCGCGGACCGCGGTGAACGCCTCGCGCAGCGCCTCCGGCGTGGCACCGTGGCGCTTGAGCAGGTCGGCCACCTGACCACCCTGCGCGGCGAGGCCGACCATCAGGTGCTCGGTGGAGACGTACTCGTCCCCGAGTTCGGTGGCCAGCTTCTGCGCGTGGGTGATCGACTTGACCGCGTGCGTGTCGAACTGCGGCTGCGACACCGTGGCGCCGACCGCCGACGGCAGCGCCTGGGTGATCGGCTCGAGTTCCTTGTGCACCTGCTCCGGGTCCGCCCCGACCGCGGTGAGCAGCGGCCCGGCGAGCCCCTCGCCCTGGGCCAGCAGCGCGCCGAGCAGGTGTGCGGGCGCGATGTCGGGATTGCCGGCGACGGTGGCCGCCTGGGCAGCCGACGAGATCGCCTGCTGGGTCTTCGTGGTCGGGTTGAAAGCGTCCATCCCTCACCTCATGTCGTGCGTCGCTTGACGCAAGCCTTCCGGAAAAGTCCTCGACATGCTCAACGTCAGGAAAGTTGAGTCTGTTCCGCTCAACTCTGGTTTCGGGGAAGTCGCAGGTCAGCGCGGCCCGGAACGCCGATCGAGGGTGGTTCGCAGGCTTTCGTTGGCAGCTTTCAGCCGTTCGGTGAGCGCGTCCAGCTCGCCGGGTTCCCAGTCGGAGAGCGCGTCGGTGAGGAAGTCGGTGTACTGCCGCCGCCAGCGGACCAGCTCCTGCTCGCCCCGCTCGGACACCCGGATCAGCGCCGCCCGGCCGTCCTCCGGCGCGGGGCGGCGCTCGATCAGCCCGGCCGCGGTCAGCTGCGCCACCTGGCGGCTGACCACCGAGACGTCGACCATGCGCCGCTTCGCCAGTTCCGACGGGCGCGACTCGCCGAGCTGGGCGAGTTCGGCGAGCAGCCAGGCGGAGGCGGGGTGCAGTCCGTTCTGCGCCTGCCACAGGTGCGTGGTCCACGCCTGCTGCAACTGCGCGTTCACTTTGAGTTGCCGCACCAGCTCCAGTGCGGCGTCGTCCGTCGGACCCATGGGTCCAGCCTTCCCGTTGCCCCGATCGGTGAAAAAACCCGGGGGTTACTAGTTGTATGCTGCAACTAGTTTATCAGTGATCCATCACACGGCCGAAGTACCTAGATTGACCCGTCCGGAGCAACGTAGCCAGGGTTCCCGGTCAGTACGACTACCCTCCGAGGTGTACCACTGGGCCGCTTCCCTCGATCGACTTATTCCGAAAGGGGGAATATTCCCCACGCCACAACCCCTGGGTCAGGCCACTGGCCTGCCCCAGTCGGCGGAACCCAGAGCTACGCGCATTAATGAATAATCCAGGCCACAATCGGCGTGCGGACCACCCCGCCGACCACGCCGCGCAACCGGACGAGGAGCCGATACCAGCCAGCGATGACAGCAGAACCGGTCAGCCCAGTACCCAGGTCCTCCAGCTCGAGGGAGACACCGCCCGCCGTCGCGGCGATGGTGCGGCTGATTCGTGACACCTGGACGAAGGCCGAGCCGTACACGCCGGAGATCTCCCAGTTCTTCTACGGCATGCTGTTCACCCTCGCGCCGGCCACCAGGGACTTCTTCCCGATCAACATGGAGGTCCAGCGGGGCAGGCTGGTGCGCGCGCTGGTGCACATCGTGCAGATGGTGGACCGGCCCGACGACCTGGTGCCGTTCCTGCGCCAGCTCGGCCGCGACCACCGCAAGTTCGGTGTCATCCCGAACCACTACGAGGCGGTCGGCACCGCGCTGCTCGCCGCGCTGAAGACGAACCTCGGCCCGGAGTGGACGCCCGAGGTGGAGCGCGCCTGGGCCGAGGCGTTCACCATCATCGCGCGCGCGATGCAGGAGGCCGCCGCCGCCGACCGGCACCCCGGCTCGTGGACCGCCACCGTCGCCGAGCACCGGCGGCTCACCTGGGACCTCGCGCTGGTGCTGGTGGAACCGGAGCAGCCGGTGCCGTACCAGGCCGGGCAGTACCTGAGCGTGGAGGTGCCGCAGCGCCCGCGGCTGTGGCGGTACCTGTCCCCGGCGAACGCGCCCCGCGAGGACGGCTCGATCGAGTTCCACATCCGCGCGGTCGAAGGCGGCTGGGTCTCCCGCGCCATCGTCGGCCACACCGCGAAGGGCGACCGCTGGCGGCTCGGCCCGCCGCTCGGGCGGCTCACCGTCGACCGCGAGTCCGGCCGGGACGTGCTGATGATCGCCGGTGGCACCGGGGTGGCGCCGCTGCGCGCGATGCTCGACGACCTGGCGCAGTGGGGCGAGAACCCCAAAGTGAAGCTGTTCTACGGCGGCCGCGACCGCGACGACCTGTACGACCTGGAGGAGCTGCGCGCGCTGGCGGCGGTGAACCCCTGGCTGAGCGTGGTCCCGGTGGTGGAGAACAATCCCGGGCTGCCCGGGTTCGAGCAGGGCACGCTGGCCGAGGTGGTCACCAAGTACGGCGCGTGGCCGAAGCACGACGTGCTGGTCTCCGGTTCGCCGGGGATGATCCGGGCCACCGTTTCCCGCATGCTGGTGGCCGGCACCGCGCTCGACCAGATCAAGTACGACCCGTTCACCATCGACTGATACTTACACGGTGAATAGCCGGAAAACATGTGTTCCGGCAAATACACCCGATCGGGTGTGGTACGCAGTGAATACCCCTGTTCGACACCGAGTATCCATATTGCTCCATTCGAGCTGAAAGCGTGGCGATCCGGCGCCGCCGAGCGACTGGCGTCGTAGAGTCCCTGCCCCGTCGGGGAAACGGGAGTGTTGGAAGATCACGCCGCGTTCGAATCGATTGGAGAATTCGTCGCACTGATGGGTGTCCACGCCATGTTTCCCGACCCGCTGCCCGTGACCATTCCGGCGAACTGGAGCAAAACCGACCGGACCGCGAAGCTGATCAGAGATTCTTTTGCCAAGATCGAACCGAGCGCCGGCGAACTCACACAGTTCTTCTATGGTGTGCTGTTTACCGTTTCCCCGGCGGCGAGAGCACTTTTTCCCGCCAACATGAACACCCAGCGGGATCGGCTGCTGCGCGCGCTGGTGCACGTGGTCGGCCTGGTCGACCAGCCGGACCAGCTGGTGCCGTTCCTGCACCAGCTCGGCCGGGACCACCGCAAGTTCGACGTGGTCGCGCAGCACTACGACGCGGTCGGAGTGGCGTTGCTGGCAGCGTTGAAGCGGTACCTGAAGGACGACTGGACCGCGGACGTCGAACGCGCGTGGACCGATGCCTACGGGATCATCGCGAAGTCCATGCGCGAGGCCGCCGAGACCGAGAAAGGACCGGCTTGGTGGCCGGCGCGGGTGATCGAGCACCGAAGACCGAACTCCAGCGTCGCGGTGATCCGCGCGCTGCCGAGGCACCCGGTGCCGTTCCGCGCGGGCCAGTACCTGAGCGTGCAGGTCCCGCAGCGACCGCGGATGTGGCGGTATTTCTCGCCGGCCACCGCGCCGCGCACCGACGGGGTGCTGGAGTTCCACGTGCGCGCGGTGGACGGCGGCTGGGTGAGCCGATCGATGGTGAACCACACCAAGATCGGCGACGAATGGCGCATCGGCCCGGCGCTCGGCACGCTCGCCGTGCGGCAGGCGGACAAGCGGAAGCTGTTGTTGATCGCGGGCGGGACCGGCCTGGCCCCGCTGCGCGCGATCGCCGACGATCTGGCGCGGTGGAAGCAGAACCCGGCGGTACACCTGTTCTTCGGCGGCCGGACCGCGGAAGACCTCTACGACCTGCCCACGCTGAAGATGCTGGCGGCGACCAATCCTTGGCTCACCGTGGCGCCGGTGGTGGAGGAGGGCGAGGTGAAGGGTGGCGAGCAGGGCACGCTCGTCGACGCCGTGCTCAAGCGCGGCACGTGGCCGAAAACGGATGTGCTGATTTCGGGCTCGCCCACGATGATTCGCGCCACCATGATGCGCCTGATGGAAGAGGGAATCCCGGCCGACCGGATCAAGTACGACCAGTTCACCATCGACTGAGGCCGGTGGCGCCCTGCACCGCCCGGCGAGGACCTGGACTTCACCGACGGGCGGAACTGGCGGCTTCGCTACCGAGCAAACGCGGCGGGCTTCACCACCGGGCGGAACGGCCGCAGACTCCACCACCGAACGGAAGCGGCGGCAGGCTTCACCGCGAAGCAGAAGTCGCAGCAGACCCCACCCGCCGAACCGAGGCGACGGCAGCCTCCACCACCGAGCAGAAGCGGCGGCAGGCGCCTACCGCCCGCGCGAAAGCGGCAGCAGGACTCACCACCGGACCGGGCAGAAGCGGGGGCGGACTTCACCCAAGCGGAACGGCCGCAGACGCCACCGCCGGGCGGAAGCGGCAGCAGACCTCCACCGCCAAGCAGAAGCCGCAGCAGACGCCACCGCCGCGCGGAAGCGGCAGCAGACCTCCACCGCCAAGCAGAAGCCGCAGCAAACTCCAACACCAAGCAGAAGCGGCAGCAGACCTCCACCGCCAAGCAGAAGCCGCGGCGGGCTTCACCGCCGAGTGGAGGTGGTGGCAGGGTTCACCGCCGCCGGTGGAAAGTGGCGGTGGCGGCGACCCCGGGGGATCGGATCGCCACCACCGCTTCGAGTGCGAACCCCGGCTCAGCGCCGAGGGCGCGGGGGGTTGGGACGCCAGACCACCAGCGCGGTCTGGTTCCGCATCGGGACGAGGTCCTTGCGGTAGGAAGCGTGCACCGCGGCAGCCGCCTGTTCCGCGGCGGCGTAGGCCCCCGCGAGTTCCTCGGTCAGCTCGTTCACCCGCGAGCGCAGCGCGTCCACCTGGTTCTCGAGTTCGATGATCCGCTTGATCCCGGCGAGGTTCACCCCCGCCTCCTGTGACAGCCGCTGGACCTCCCGCAGCAGCGCGATGTCCCGCAGCGAGTACCGCCTGCCACCCCCCGGGGTGCGGCCGGGGGAGACCAGGCCCTGCCGGTCGTACGACCGGAGGGTCTGCGCGTGCAGGCCGGACAGCTGCGCGGCCACGGAGATGACGAATACCGGGGTGTCCTCGTCCTGCGGCATGCCGCCCGGTAGCGAAGATCCGAACATCGTCAGCTCCGTTCCCTGATCAGCGCGGTGATCTCCGGACGCGGGTCGTGCTGCGCGGAGGCTTCCGCGTAACTCTCCAATGCCGCCCGCGCCTTCTCGTCCAGCCGGGCCGGGACCGCCACCTGCAGGGTGACCAGCAGGTCGCCCTGGGTCCCGTCACGCTTGGTGATGCCCTTGCCGCGCACCCGCAGCACCCGCCCGCTCGCGGTGCCGGGGGGCACCTTGACCGAGACCTTGCCGTCGAGTGTCGGCACCGTGATGGTCCCACCCAGCGCCAGTTCGGTGAAGCTCACCGGCACGGTGATGGTCAGATCATTGCCCGATCGGCCGAACACCGCGTGCGGTGCCACGTGCACCCGGACGTACAGATCGCCCGGTTGCGCGCCGCCCCGGCCCGGTTCGCCCTGGCCGGCCAGCCGGATGCGCTGGTCGTCGTCCACCCCGGCGGGGATTCGGACGGTCAGCGTGCGGGTGCGGGTGCTGATGCCCTCGCCACCGCACTCACCGCACGGGTCGTCGATGATGGTGCCGCGGCCACGGCAGTCCCGGCACGGCTCCGAGAAGGCGAACGCCCCCTGGCTCCGGCTGACCAGCCCCGAACCACCACAGCTGACGCAGGTCCGCGGCGTGGTGCCCGGCTTGGCGCCGTTGCCACCACAGGTGCCGCAGGTCGCCGGGCTGGACAGCCGCAGCGGCAGGGTCGCGCCCTTGACCGCCTCGACGAAGTCGATCCGGACATCCGTTTCCACGTCGGCGCCGCGCTGCGCGCGGTTCGCCGTGGCACCGGCGGCACCACGACGGCCGAACAGCCCGCCGAGGATGTCACCGAGGCCACCGAAGCCCCCGCCTTGTCCGGCGGCGCTTCCGAAGATATCGCCGAAGTCGGTGCCACCGGCTCCGCCTCCGGGAAACCCGAAACCCCCGGGGCCGCCCGACCCGAAAAGGCGCCTCGCCTCGTCGTACTCCTTGCGCTTGGTGCTGTCGGAGAGCACTCCGTACGCCTCGGACACCGCCTTGAACTTCTTCTCGGCTTCGGCGTTGCCCGCGTTGGCGTCCGGATGGTTCTCCTTGGCCAGCTTGCGGTAGGCCTTCTTGATCTCGTCCGCGGAGGCGTCGGAGGAGACGCCCAGTTCACGGTAGAAATCCTTGCCGATCCACTCCCGAGCACTCATCGGGCGTCTCCTCCCTCCGGGTCTTCGCTAGCGACTGTTCTCATCAAGGGGCAGCTCACCGGACTGGGTGGCGTCCAGTTCTGGCTCCACCTCGGCGGCAGGCGGCGGTGCTTCGCCCGGCTCGTGGTCGGTCACGCCGACCAGCGCCGCCCGCAGCACGCGGTCCCCGAAGCGGTAACCCCGGCGCATCACCAGGGTCACCGTCGGACCGTCCACTTCGGACGAAGTGCTGTGCTGCACCGCCTCGTGCACGCTCGGGTCGAACGGCTCGCCCTCGGCACCGAACGGTTCGAGCCCGGCCCGCTGCAGGCTGGCCACCAGCTTGTCGGCCACCGCCTTGAACGCGCCGGTGAGGTCGCCGTGCTGCTCGGCCCGCTCCAGGTCGTCGAGCAGGGGCAGCAGGTCGCCGACCACGCCGGCCTTCGCCCCGTTCACCACCTGCTCACGGTCGCGGTCCACCCGGCGCCGGTAGTTGGTGTACTCGGCCTGGAGCCGCTGGAGGTCCGCGGTGCGCTCCTCCAGCTGCTTCTCCAGATCGGACACCGGCTCCACCGACTCGTCCACAATGGACTCGCCGAGGGAGGGACCCGCGTGCTTGCCCGCCGCGGGCTCCTCCTCATCGAGCACCGGCTGCTGACGCAGTTCGCCGGTCACCGGGTCGATCTTGCGGCGATCGCGCACCACGACTCGCGGCTCCTCTGGCTCGTCACCGGTCCCGTGCCGGGGACCCTCGGAGTTTTCGCGATTCGCGTGGGTCACTTCTTCTCGCCCTCCGCGCCCTTCTTGTCGTCCTCGTCGACGATCTCGGCGTCGACCACGTCATCGGCCTTGGCCGAGGACGAAGCACCGGCACCCGCGTCGCCACCGGGCGCGCCGGCGGCTTCCTGCGCGGCGTTCGCGTTGGCGTAGAGCGCGGTGCCCAGTTCCTGCGAAGCGGTGTTCAGCTTCTCGATGGACTCGCGGATCTTCGCCGAGTCGGTGCCCTTGAGCGCCTCGTTCGCCTCGTCGATGGCGGTCTTGACCTTGCCCTTGAGCTCGTCGGGGAGCTTGTCCTCGTTGTCCTTGACGAACTTCTCGGTCTGGTAGACCAGCGTCTCGGCCTGGTTGCGGGTCTCGGCCTCTTCGCGGCGCCGCTTGTCCTCTTCGGCGTGCGCCTCGGCGTCCTTGACCATGCGCTCGATGTCGTCCTTCGGCAGCGCGGAGCCACCGGTGATCGTCATCGACTGCTCCTTGTTCGTGCCGAGGTCCTTCGCGAGGACGTGCACGATGCCGTTGGCGTCGATGTCGAAGGTGACCTCGATCTGCGGCACGCCACGCGGCGCCGGCGGCAGGCCGGTCAGCTCGAACATGCCGAGCTTCTTGTTGTGCGCGGCGATCTCACGCTCACCCTGGAAGACCTGGATCTGCACCGAGGGCTGGTTGTCGTCCGCGGTGGAGAAGATCTCCGAGCGCTTGGTCGGAATCGTGGTGTTGCGCTCGATGAGCTTGGTGAACACCCCGCCCTTGGTCTCGATGCCCAGCGACAGCGGCGTCACGTCGAGCAGCAGGACGTCCTTGACCTCGCCCTTGAGCACACCGGCCTGCAGCGCCGCGCCGACCGCGACGACCTCGTCCGGGTTCACGCCCTTGTTCGGCTCGCGGCCGCCGGTCAGCTCCTTGACCAGGTCGGACACCGCCGGCATCCGGGTGGACCCGCCGACCAGCACCACGTGGTCGATGTCGCCGACGCTGATGTTCGCGTCGCGGATCACGTTGTTGAACGGCTGGCGGGTGCGCTCGAGCAGGTCGGAGGTGATCCGCTGGAACTCGGCGCGGGACAGCGTCTCGTCCAGGAACAGCGGGTTCTTGTCCGCGTCCACGGTGATGTAGGGCAGGTTGATGCTGGCGCTGTTCGAGCTGGACAGCTCGATCTTCGCCTTCTCGGCCGCCTCGCGGATGCGCTGCAGCGCCATCTTGTCCTTGGTCAGGTCGATGCCGCTGGAGGACTTGAACTTGTCCACCAGCCAGGTGACGATGCGCTCGTCCCAGTCGTCGCCACCGAGGTGGTTGTCACCGGAGGTGGCGCGGACCTCGACCACACCCTCGCCGATCTCCAGCAGCGACACGTCGAAGGTGCCACCACCGAGGTCGAAGACCAGGATGGTCTGCTCCTTCTCGCCCTTGTCCAGGCCGTAGGCCAGCGCGGCCGCGGTCGGCTCGTTGACGATGCGGAGCACGTTCAGCCCGGCGATCTGCCCGGCCTCCTTGGTGGCCTGCCGCTGCGCGTCCTCGAAGTACGCGGGCACGGTGATCACCGCGTCGGTGATCTCCTCGCCGAGGTAGGCCTCCGCGTCGCGCTTGAGCTTCATCAGCACGCGGGCGCTGATCTCCTGCGGGGTGTAGGCCTTGCCGTCGATCTCGGTCTTCCAGTCGGTACCGACGTGCCGCTTCACCGAGCGGATCGTGCGGTCGACGTTGGTGACGGCCTGGTTCTTCGCGGGCTGCCCGGTCAGCACTTCGCCGTTCTTGGCGAAGGCGACGATGGACGGGGTGGTCCGTGAACCTTCCGAGTTGGCGATGACCGTCGGCTCGCCGCCCTCCAGGACGGCGACGACCGAGTTGGTCGTACCGAGGTCGATGCCGACCGCTCGCGCCATGGTTCGTTCCCTCTCTCTTGAAACACTGTGTAACCGAGTCGTGTGCCCGTCAGGCCGTGGCCGGCCTTGAGCGGGGCCCACTCAAGTTCTATCCGGAGCCGCTTTGTCAGGTCAACTTGGACTTGAGCGAGGGCGACTCAACCTTTCTGACTGGCTCAACGTACCGGGTCCGCGGCTTGTTCCCGGCAGACGGCACCGATTTCCGGCAGCGATCCGCTGACCAGGTACTCCGCCGCCCGCTGCCGCGCGCACGGCGAGTGGAGCAGGGCGGCGTGCCCGTCCCGCTCGTCGACCAGCAGGCGGCTGCCGTCGATGCGGGCGCTCAGGCTCTCCGCCCAGCGCAGCGGCGTCGCCGGGTCGTGCGTGCCCCCGATGACCAGCACGGATGGAGTACCCGTGATCCAGCGATATGACGGAGGGTTGCGCGGTGACATCGCCCACCCGGCGCAGCCGGTCGCCATCTCCCAGAACTCCGAGTACCGCCAGGTGCGCGGCGCGACCCGCCTCAGCTCATCGGCCCACCACCGGTGGACCTCCGCGGTCATCACCGCCGGGAAGTCCTGGCACGAGACCGCGCGATAGGAGCCGTACTCCGCGGAATTGAACCGCGCGGCCCGCAGCAGCGGGCCCGGGTCGCCCGCATCGGCGGCCGCAAGCGCTTGCGCCAGCTGTGGCCAGGCCGCCTTCATGGTGAGGTAGCCGTAGAAGCCGTCGGTCAGGTCCTCGGCGTCCGGCCTGGTCAGCAGCCGGTCGAACCGGGCCGCGCAGTTCGCGCAGGTGGCGAAGAAGCGGTTGGCCGAGTCCTCGATGGCGGCGGCCTCGTCACGAGCGGCGACCAGGGTCGGCAGCGCGTGGTCGACCGGCGCGTCCAGCACCATCGACCGCACCCGGCCGGGGAACAGGTCGGCGTACAGCTCGCCGATCTCGGTGCCGTACGACATGCCGTAGTAGGAGATGCGCTCTTCGCCGAGCGCGCGCCGCAACGCCTCCATGTCCTTCGCGACGCTGACCGTGTCGACGTGCCCGAGCAGCGGCCCGGTGCGGTCGAGGCAGTCCTGCCCGGCCCGGCGGTTGGCCGCGACGAGCCGGTCGAAGTCGCCGAACCGGCTCACCGCCGGATCGTGCAGCGTCGCCGGATCACACCGGACCGGCGAGCTGTGACCGACCCCGCGCGGGTCCAGCCCGACCAGGTCGAACCGCTCGGCGAGCACCTCGCCCTCCGGATAACCGGCGACCATGCCGTTGTAGGCCACCACGTCCACCGCCGAGCCGCCCGGCCCGCCGGGGTTCACCAGCAGCGAGCCGATCCGGTCACCGCGGGCGGGGGTGCGGTTGACCGCCAGGTCGATCCGCGGCCCATCCGGCCGTGACCGGTCCAGCGGCACGCTCAACGTGGCGCACTGCAGGTCGGCCGGGGTCTGCGGAGTCGCGCAGGACCGCCACTCGAGCGCGGCGGAGTACGACACGGCCCCCTGCGCTGTGTCGTTTCCAGGTGCGGCGAGCGTGGTCAAGCCCAAAAAGGCAGCCCCGGCAAGGGCTCCGATCATGCCGTTCGAACGGTCACGTCACCGGCGGAGGCGTCGACCTCCACGGCGTGCGACGCACCGGGTGTGTTCGGCACCGAGACGTGGGTGTCGCCCGCGCTGGTTTCGGTGCGCACGCGGTAGGTGCCCTGCGGCACGGTGACCGTCACCGCGCCCGCGGCCGCCTTGACCCTGGCATCGGCGGGCGTGGCCAGCCCGACCTCGACGTTCCCGGCGGAGGCATTCACCTTCGCCGCACCGGCGAGCTGACCGAGCACCACGTTCCCCGCCGAGGCGTCCACGTCGGTGGCCCCCGCACCGGTGATGGTCACGTCACCGGCGGATGCCTTGCCGGTGACCGGCAACGCGGCCGGGATGACCAGGTCGTAATCCACCGAGCAGTCGTTGCCGCACCGGTCGAGCACCAGCGTGCCGCCCTCGACCCGGTGCGACCGGCCCGGCTTGGTCCCCCGGTAGTGCACATCGCGACGCAGGGAAACCGGCGCGCCCTGCTCCACCCGGATCTTCACCGCGCCCGCCGGAACGTCGAACCGCACGCTGGTGATCTGCTCCGGCACCGGTGTGCCGTCGCTGAACTGCTCCTGCGGGGTGATCGCGTCGCAGCCGGCCAGCACCAGCGCCGACGCCGCCACCCCGGTCAGCACCCAGCCCGTTTTCCCCATGTCCCCGTGATCCCCTTCGTGCTCAGGTGGTGCTCAGTAGTGCTCAGGCTTGGCGAACGGTGACGTCACCGCTGTCGGTGTCCAACTGCAGCAGCACGGTGGTGCCGCTGCCCCCGGTCGGGATCGAGATGTTCCGGTTCCCGCTGTCGGTGTCGCCCTCGACCCGGTACGCGCCCGGCGGCACGGTCACGTCGACCTCTCCGCTGTCGGCGTGCGCCTTGACCTCCTGCGGCGCGGCCATGACCAGCACGATGTCCCCGGAGTCGGCCTGCGCCTCGACCCGCCCCTTCAGGCCGGTGCCGCTGATCTTCCCCGAGTTCGCCACCACGTTGACCGCGCCGCCGAGGTCGGCGAGCTTGACGTCCCCCGAAGAAACCCGCACCGTCACCGGCCCCGGCACATCGCGGACGTCGACGCTCCCCGAATCGGCCGTCACGTCCGCGCCGGCCACCCCGGCCAGCACGATCTCCCCGGAATCGGCGTCCCCCGACACCGTGGTCCCGAGCGGCACGATCACGTCGTAGTCCACCGAGCACCAGTTCCCGCAGTCCGCGAGCACCAGCTCGTCCCCGTTCACGGAGTAGCTCTGGCCCGGCTCGCCCCAGCGGTAGTCGAAGCGCTGGACCACGGTGCTCTGCGGCACGTCCGCGGTCCGGATGTGCACGTTGCCCGAGTCGGAGTCGAGGCGGACCCGCTGGATCCGCTCGGTCACCTGCGCGGTCGCCTCACTCGTCGACGGCCACCACCAGCCGAAACCGATCGCCGCTCCGGCCACGATCAACGCGATACCGCCGATGGCTAGCCCAGGCCGCGCCATTGAGTCCTCCCGATGCAGGTTTCTTCTGCGCGTAACGCTAAGGCGCGCCGGTGGGGAGGGACATCCGGGCGAACCCCCGAATGTCCCCTGAGGTTGTCCCTACCCCTGCCCGGGGGCGGGCGCGCCGATAGCCTGTGCCGGGTAGCCGACGCACAGGAGGATCGAATGCCTCAACCGCCCAACCCGTACGACTTCCTGCCAGCGGTGCCGGAGTTCACCGTGCGCAGCGCCGACCTGGCCGAGGGCGCCGCGCTGGGCACACCGCAGCTGAGCGGCATCTTCGGTGCCGGTGGTGACGACGTCTCACCGGAGCTGTCGTGGGAGGGCTTCCCCGCGGGGACGAAGAGCTTCGCGGTCACCTGCTACGACCCCGACGCCCCGACCGCCAGCGGGTTCTGGCACTGGGCCGTGTTCAACATCCCGGCCACGGTGACCTCCCTGCCGACCGACGCCGGCAAGAACCCGGAGCCCGCCCCCGGCGCGGTGACCCTGAAGAACGACGGTGGCCTGAACCGCTTCCTCGGTGCCGCCCCGCCGCCGGGGCACGGGCCGCACCGGTACATCTTCACCGTGCACGCCGTCGGGGTGGAGTCGCTGGACATCCCGGACAGCTCGACCCCCGCGTTCCTCGGCTTCAACCTCTTCTCGAACACGGTGGCCAGGGCGCACCTGACCGGCATCCACGAGAACAAGGGCTGACGAATGCCGTGAATGTGGCTTTCCCGGCGCCCGGGCAACCTGCCGTGAAAGCCACATTCACGGCGCGGCAACCAACTCGGCCAGGTGCCGCGACATAGCCATCACGCCACCCGCGTTCGCGATGACCGTGTACGTAACGTCGCGCTCCGGCAGGTGAACGCTGCGGAAGTTCACCCCGGCATCCCCGCCTTCCAACGCCATCCCACCCGGCACCAGCCACAAGCCCATGCCGTACTCCTCGCCCGTGAACATCCGTTCCGGCGCTTCGATGATCCGGCCACCGGGCAAAGCCCGCCAGAAGGCGTGGACGTCGGCGACAGTCGAATAGATGCCGCCGTCACCATGCCCCAGCACCGGGATCTCGAAGACGTTCGTACGGCCGTCCTCCAGATAACCCGTCGCCGCGTTGCCCGGCAGGTCGTCCGAGCGCAGGAAAGCGGTGTCCGGCATGCCCGCCGGTTCGCACACCCGCTCCCGCACGAGATCGGGAAAAGCCACTCCGGCGACCCGTTCCGCGATCGCGCCGAGCACCACGTAACCGCCGTTGTTGTAGGAAAACCGTTCCCCTGGCGGAAAGTCCTGCGGGCATCCCGCCATCGCGGCCAGGTAGTCCGAAGTGGACGCGAGCAGGCACTGGCCCGGCGGCGGGTCCTCGTCGTCGGGGCAGTAGTCGCCGATGCCCGAGGTGTGCCGCAGCAGGTGCCCGACGGTCACCTCCGGGTGCACCAGCGGCAGTTCGCCACCCAGCACCGAGCGAACCGTGGTCGACTCGGTGAGCAGCCCCGAATCGATCAGCGAGAGCACCGTCGCCGCGGTGAAACCCTTGGTACCGCTGGCGAGCGCGAACCGCGTGCCCAGCGTGTTCGGCACGCCGTGCGCCCGGTGCGCCATCCCGCGTGCCTCGGCGAACACCGTCTCGCCGCCCCGATCGGCGCGGGCCACCCCGGTGAACATCAGCGCGGCTTCAGCAGGTAGTCGACCACCGGCCGCAGCTCCTCCGCCGACGGCGGTTCGTCGTCGATCAGGCCCTGCACCAGCAACCCGTCGATCCCCGCGAGGAACACCCTGAACGCCACCTCGTCATCATGCCGGACCATCGAGGTGAGCACATCCAGCCAGCGCCGGGCGGCCGGGCGCAGTTCCGGCCGCCGCGCGGCGAGCAGGTACAGCTCGTACTCCGCCATCGTGCGCCCGCGCCGCGGGCCGAGCGCCTCCGCGAGCAGGGACGCGACCTCCTCGGCGCCCCGGCTCCCGCGCGAACGGGCGCGGTCGATCATCCAGTACACCTCGGTCGCCATGTCGCGCGCGCACGAGATGAGGGTGGCGATCAGCAGGTCGTCGAGGCTGTCGAAGTGGTAGGTGGTCGAGGTCAGCGGCACCCCGGCCTCGGCGGCGACCGTGCGATGGGTGACCCCGGCGACGCCGTCGCGTTCGATCACCCGCAGCGTGGCGTCGATGATCTCCGCGCGCCGCTTCTCCCCGCGGGCCTTGCGCCCGTCGGTCTGCCGCTTCAGCGTGCTCAATGCGCCCGCCCCACTTCCAGCAGCACCACACCGGCCATCACCAGCACCAGCCCGGCGCCCATGGTCCAGTTGAAGCCCTCGTTGAGGAAGATCGCGCCGATCAGGGCGACCAGCGCGACCCCGGCCGCGGCCCAGATGGCGTAGGCGACGCCGATCGGCAGCCCGGCCTTGAGCACCTGGGCCAGCATCAGGAAGGCGAGCCCGTACCCGAGCACAACGAGCACCGACGGAATCGGCTTGGAGAAGCCCTCGGACAGTTTCAGTGAGATGGTGGCCGTCACCTCGCCCGCGATGGCGACGGCCAGGAGAAGGTACGCGCCCATGCCACAAAACTACCTGAACGATCGTCCCACTAACCAGCGAGTTGTGCGCCACATCCGTGGGACATCTCGCGCGCCAATTGGTTACTGATGAGTAATCAGCGCTACCCTCCTCGCACCACCACATGCCAGATGAACCCCGGAGGCCCCCGACATGGGTGCTGTACAGCTCACGCTCGGGCTGATCGCCGTCGCGGTCAGCCTGGTCGCCTGGAGCATGTTCGCCGCGACGATCGTGCGCTTCGTCAAGATCATCCGACTCGGCCAGCCGGACCCGACCCGGACCGGGCCGTTCGTGCCGAGGATGAAGACCCTGATCAAGGAGTTCGCCGCGCACACGCGGATGAACAAGCTCAAGCACGTCGGCCCGTGGCACTGGCTGGTGATGTGGGGCTTCCTGATCGGCTCGCTGGCCCTGTTCGAGGCCTACGGTGAGGTCTTCGTGCCCACCTGGGGCTGGCCGATCCTGGACCACTGGTCGCTGTGGCACCTGCTGATGGAGATCCTCGGTGTCGGCACCGTGGTCGGCGGCATCGCGCTCGCGCTGATCCGCCAGGCCAACCACCCGCGCCGCGCCGACCGCGTCTCGCGGTTCGCCGGGTCGAGCTTCAAGTCGGCCTACTTCGTCGAGGCCGTGGTGATCATCGAGGGCCTCGGCATTCTCGGTGTCCGGGCGGCCAAGTCCGCGATGGGCTCGCACGACGTGCCGCTGTGGGCCGGTTTTGTCTCCGAGCCGATCGGCAACCTGCTGCCCGCCAGCGGGAACCTGGTCTCGGCCTTCGCCTTCGTCAAGCTGATGAGCGCGGTGGTCTGGCTGTACGTGGTGGCCAGGAACATGACCATGGGCGTGGCCTGGCACCGGTTCAGCGCCTTCTTCAACATCTACTTCAAGCGCGAGGACGACGGCGGGGTGGCGCTGGGCGCGCTCAAGCCGATGATGAGCGACGGCAAGCCGCTCGACTTCGAGGAAGCCGACCCGGAGAAGGACGTCTTCGGCGCGGGCAAGATCGAGGACTTCAGCTGGAAGGGCTGGCTGGACTTCACCACCTGCACCGAATGCGGCCGCTGCCAGTCGCAGTGCCCGGCGTGGAACACCGGAAAGCCGCTCTCGCCGAAGCTGGTGATCACGCAGCTGCGCGACCACGCCTACGCGAAGGCGCCGTACCTGCTGGCCGGTGGCAAGAAGGACGTCACGGGCGAGGAAATCGGCCTGACCGGCGACAACCCGCACGCCGGTATCGACGTGCTGGCGCTGGCCGAGGCCGAGCGCCCGCTGATCGGCGGCCCGGACGAGCTCGGCGTGATCGATCCCGAGGTGCTGTGGTCGTGCACCAGCTGCGGGGCCTGCGTGGAGCAGTGCCCGGTGGACATCGAGCACGTGGACCACATCGTCGACATGCGCCGCTACCAGGTGATGATCGAGTCGAACTTCCCGACCGAGCTGAACGGGATGTTCAAGAACCTGGAGAACAAGGGCAATCCGTGGGGCCAGAACGCCAAGGACCGGCTGGCCTGGGCGGACGACCTGGACTTCGAGGTGCCGGTGTTCGACGGCGAGTTCGGCGACACGGAGTACCTGTTCTGGGTGGGCTGCGCCGGTGCCTTCGAGGACCGCGCGAAGAAGACCACCCGCGCGGTGGCCGAACTGCTGCACATGGCCGACGTCAAGTACACCGTGCTCGGCCCGGAGGAGACCTGCACCGGTGACCCGGCGCGCCGGGCGGGCAACGAGTTCGTCTTCCAGATGCTCGCGCAGCAGAACGTCGAGGTGCTGAACTCGGTGTTCGAGGACGTCGAGCCGCTCAAGCGCAAGATCGTGGTGACCTGCGCGCACTGCTTCAACACGCTCGCGAACGAGTACCCGGAGCTGGGCGGGCAGTACGAGGTCGTGCACCACACGCAGCTGTTGAACCGCCTGGTGCGGGAGAAGCGGCTGGTCCCGGTGGCGCCGATCGCCGAGGACGTCACCTACCACGACCCGTGTTACCTGGGCCGCCACAACAAGGTCTACGACGCGCCGCGTGAACTGGTCGGTGCTTCGGGGGCCGCGCTGCGTGAGATGCCGCGGCACGGCGACCGGTCGATGTGCTGCGGTGCCGGTGGCGCCCGGATGTGGATGGAAGAGCGCATCGGCAAGCGGATCAACGTGGAGCGGGTGGACGAGGCGCTCGGCACCGCGCCGTCGAAGATCGCCACCGGTTGCCCGTTCTGCCGGGTGATGCTGACCGACGGGGTCACCTCGCGGCAGAGCGACGGGATCGCCAGCGAAAAGGTCGAGGTGGTCGACGTGGCGCAGCTGCTGCTCACCGCGGTCAAGCGCAAGCCGGTCCCGGCACCGTCCGCAGTGGACACTTCGCTGCCGGAAAACGGTGCCGATCCGCTGGAGGAGAAGCAGGACATCCCCACGGACAAGGTGCCGACCGGCACTCCACTGCCCGAAGAGGACAAATAGGACCGGAGCCGGGGAGCGGGAGACCGCTCCCCGGCTTCGTTTCCGGCCTGGTTCAGCCGAACTGGCCGACCTGGTAGTCACCGGCCGGCTGCTGCACGGTGACGTTGAACCGGTTGAAGGCGTTGATGATGGCGATCTCCGCCACCAGCGCCCCGAGCTGCTCCTCGTCGTAGTGCTTCGCCGCGTTGGCCCACACCTCGTCGCTGACCCCGCCCGCCGCGTCGGCGATGCGGGTGGCCTCCTCGGCCAGCTCCAGCGCGGCGCGCTCGGCCTCGGTGAACACCGTGGCCTCCCGCCAGGTCGCGACCAGGTTCAGCCGGAGCGTGGTTTCCCCGGCGTGCAGCGCTTCCTTGGTGTGCATGTCGAGGCAGAACCCGCAGCCGTTGATCTGGCTGGCCCGGATCCGCACCAGCTCCTGCGTCGCGGCGGGCACCGACGATTCGCCGACTGCCTTGTTCGCCGCGATGAGGCCCTTCATCGCCTTCGTCAGCACCGGGTTGCTGAAGACGTTCAACCGAGCTTCCATCGTGCTGTCTCCCTGCCTTGTGGAGTTGCGTTCACTCCTTGGACACGGCAGCCCGGCGGGATGTGACAGCACCGGATGTGACCTGGATCGCTACCGCCCCAGCCGGAGCAGAACCGACTCGCCGGGCGCGTCCTCCAGCCCGTCGTTGTCCACGGCGGCGAACAGCTCACCCCGGAACACCACCAGTCCCTCCGGCTTGTCCGCGACGACCCCGCCACCGGCTCGCAACGCGGGCAGCAGATCGCGGTACTCCTGCTTCGCCACCAGCGGCTTCTCCGCGCCGGCCGGTACCGGCACCAGGTTCGCGGTGTCCACTCTGTACACCCGCTTGACCTGGGCCTGCTCACCTCGCCGGTTGTCGCGTTCCAGTACCAGCAGCGAACCGTCGCCCGGCGCGGACAGCTCGGACAGCCCGACCCAGCCACCCGCGGGCGCGGGGTCCAGCGGATAGGCGGCGAACGCCCATGCCCCGGTCGACGGGGTGTAGCGCGCGAGCGTGGTCTGGCCGGGCAGGTTGTCCTTCCAGCCGCGCTGGACCGCCACCCACACGTGCTCACCGACCACCGCGACGCCCTCGAACCCGTTGCTCGTGGCGTTCGCGACGGGGTACGGGACCTCCTCCTGAACCCGTCCGCGATCGTCCGTTCGGACCAGCAGGTTCCGCTTCTCCTTGCCGTCGCCTTCGACCGCCAGCCAGTAGCCGCCCTTCGCCGCGGCGATGCCTTCGAGGTCGTAGGCCACCGGCTGCCCGTCCTTGGTCACCGTCTTTTCCCTGATCACCGTCGCGGGCGCGCGATCGACGTCGACGGTGAGGATCCGGCTCGGCGTGTACGCGTCGTCGGTCACCGCGGCCAGGTGGCGGCCGTCGGCGGAAAGTCCGGACAGCGCCCCGAAACCGATGCCGCGCGAAGTGATCGACGGCGCGCCTTCGTTGCGCTGCAAGGCGTCGGCCAGCGGTTCCGAGGTCAGCTGGTACCGGCTCAGCGAGGACCGCACGTTGTCCTCCGCCGAATCCTCCTCGGCCGAGACCACGAGCGCGTCGCGCGCGGGGATCGGCAGCAGGCCCTCGGGACCGACCCCGGTGGGCAGGCCCTGCACGAACTTCGGCTTGCGCGGGTTGTCGACGTTGTACACCGCGACGAGGTTCGCGCGTTCCATGCCGACGAAGGCGTAGCGGTGCTCGCCGTAGGTGGCGACAGCCAGCCCTTCCGGCTCCACGCCCTTGTTCTCGGCGCGTCCCTCCGGGTACTGGCCCTGGTTGATCGCCAGGTTCTCCAGGTCCGCGCCCGAACTGAACACGACCTGGCCGCTGCGCGCGTCGAACGCCGTCCAGGTCCGGCTTCCGCCCTGGTAGTCGCCCTCGTCCGCAGTGGCGAGCGTGGTGTCGTCGAGCCAGCCGACGGCGTCCGGTTCACGCGGCGCGGTCACCGAACCACGCGGCTCGATCCGGCCGTCCTCCACCACGTCCACACCGTCCACAGTGGCCACTCCGGCGGAGAAGTGCCTGAGCACGGATCCGCCGGCCAGGTCGGCCACCACCAGGTGGTTGTTCTCCTGCAGGGTCACCGCGACCTCGTTGCGGGAGTTGATCGAGACGTACTCCGGTTCGGGGTCCTCCGGCGCCACGGCGGCCAGTCCGGTCAGCTCGGTGCGCCGGACCGGCCACGCCGACGGCTCGCCGACGAGGTCCACCACCGCCAGGAAACCGGCGGGCGGCTGCGGCAGCGCGCCGTCGTTCACGTCCTCGTCACGCTCGTTCTCCACCGCGATCGCCGCATACCGGCCGTCGGGCGAGATGTCGATCGAGTCCGGCTGGCCGCCGAGTTCGTGCGTGGCGACCACCTGCCTGCTCGCCAGGTCGACCACCTGGAGCACACCCGACGGCGCGGTGAAGGACTCGGAGGTGTTCACCGCGACCAGTGCCAGCCCGTCGCGGATGTCCACCGAGGTCGGCTCGCCTGGCATCGGGAGCACGCCCCGGGGTACCAGGCCGTGGTCGTCGAGTTCGGCGAACCCGATCCGCTCGGCCGGTGAGTCGGTGTAGACAACCGTGCGGCCGTCCGGGGTGGCCGCCGCGATCTCGGCCGCGGTGTGCTCGGCCGCCGAGGAGTTCAGGTACACCGGGAGCGTGGACACGCGCTGGAACCGCTGCTCCCCACCGGGCGCGGCGGCCGCGGGAACGGCCACCGCGAGCGCGAATGTGACGGCGAGCACACCCGTTTGCTGAAGTCTGTTCACCGGAGCTTCATAGCCCGCCGGGGTGAACAGCAGGCCAACTCAGCGGCGCCAGCCCTCCGACTGTGACGCACGCAGGAAATCCTCGGCGGGCGGCTCGACCGGCCTGCCTTCGTACTGCGTGGACAGCACCACCGTCGACCGGATCTCACCGTGGTTGCCCAGCCGCTCCTGCACCCCTTCGAAGTGCTCCAGCGAAGCCGTGCGCACCTTGAGCATCGCGCAGCGGTCCCCGCTGACCTTGTGGATCTCGACCACTTCGGGATAGTCCTCGGCCTTGCTGGTCTTGAGCAGGCACTTGCCGAGCGTGCACCGCATCTCCACGAACGCGGTCAGCGGATACCCCGCGCGACCCGGCTCGACCTGCGCGCGGTACCCGCTGATCACCCCGGTCTGCTCCAGCCGCCGCACGCGCTCGGCCACCGCGGGCGGGGACAGGTTGATCCGGCGGCCCAGTTCCTTGAACGACAACCGGCCGTCCCCCTGCAGCTCGGCCAGGATGCGCCAGTCGAGTTCGTCCAGCGGTCTTTCCATGCGAAAGCTCACCCCCGCGCCGCACTTTACGCGCGACAGGCAACTGCCGGGGAACTCCGCTTTCCGGCCATTCGAATCACCGTTGTTTGTCCCTAACCTTGTTTCCCATGACAGTGCGGATGTCCCACCAGATCAGCCGGCGCCGGACGATGGCCGCCCTGTTCACCGGGGTGGCGTGCATGAACGTCGCGATGGCGGGCGCGAGCACGGCCGGCGTGCTGATCGCCACCGAATCGCCGGGCCCCGGCTGGAGCGGGGTACCGGCGGCGGCCGGGGTGCTGGGCACCGCGGCCGGTGCGCTCGGCTCGGCGCGACTGGTGGTCTCGCGCGGACGGCGGCGATCGCTGCTGACCACCTACGGCATCGGCTCACTCGGCGCACTGGTCGCCGCGGCGGGTGCGGTGACCGGACTGTTTCCCTTACTGCTGGCCGGTTTGCTGGTACTCGGCCTGGGAAACGGCGGCGCGCAGCTGTCCAGGTACGCGGCCGCCGACCTCTACGACGACGAGCACAAGGGCCGGGCGTTGTCCGCGATCGTCTGGGCGGGAACGGTCGGCGCGCTGGCCGGGCCACCGCTGATCGCCCCGGCCGCGGACACCGCGGATCTGCTCGGCCTGCCGGGACTGGCCGGACCGCTGCTGGTCGCCGCACTGGTGACCGCGGGAGCCGCGGTGGTCAGCGCCGCGCTGCCGCGGTCCATGCCGGACACCCCGCCGGAAACCCGCGCCCACACCGGATTCGCGACCGCGTTCGCGCAACGGTCCGTGCGCGGTCCGCTACTCGCCATGGTCGCCGCGCAGGTGGCGATGGTCGCGATGATGACCATGTCCGCCCCGCAACTGCACCAGCACGGGCACGGCCTCGACGTGGTCGGGTGGATTCTCACCGCGCACATGATCGGTATGTTCGCGCTCGCCCCGATCTCCGGCCGCATCGCGGACCGCTGGGGCGGCCGGGCCACCATCTTCGCCGGCATCGGCACGCTGGCCGTCGCGTCGGCCGCCTCGGTCGCGGCGCCCACTTCGCACACCACCGGCATCCCGTTGTCCCTGTTCCTGCTCGGTTACGGCTGGAACCTGGTCTTCGTCGGCGGCAGCAGCCTGCTGAGCAAGCAGCACCGCAAGCTGCAGGGCACTGTGGACGCGGTGGTGTGGTCGACCTCGGCACTGGCCGGGCTGGCCGCCGGACCGCTGTTCGCGCTCGGCGGTTACGTGCTCGTCGCGGTGGTCGCCGGGATCGCCGCGCTCATTCCGCTGGTCGTGCTCACCCGCCGCTGAAACGCGCGTGCATTAGCCGCGTGCATTGTCGCTAACGGACAACCGGACCTCGGAATTTTGCGGCGCGAAAGTTTCCAATGGATCAGTGCGGGTCGGTTTTCCCATTTGGCGGATAGACAAGGGCAGTAGCATGAAGTTTCCTCACTGCCAACGTCGCCGGTGAGGCTCATTTGTGCGAGCGGAGGGGCGGCGAATTGTGAACGATTCATCGGGCAGACGTGGCGGCCTGACGATTCCGCAGGAGCGGGTGCAGCCGTTTCGCCGTCCTCGGATGATCCCGGAGCCGGTCCCGGCGCAACGTTCGCTGGTGCGCCCGTACGTGCTGACCAAGGGCCGCACCAAGCCCAAGCGCCACCTGGCGGTGGAGACGATGATCTCCACCAGGGCCTGCGCGCAGTGGCGTGACGCACGTCTCGGTGCCGAGTACCACTCGGTCCGCGCGGTGTGCACCGAGCCGAAGTCGGTCGCCGAGGTGGCCGCCCGGCTGCGCGTGCCGCTGGGGGTGGCCAGGGTGCTGCTGGGGGACATGGCCGAACAGGGCCTGGTCTCGGTGCACGGCACGAGCACCACCCCGGGCATGCGGCCCGATCTGGACCTGATGGAGCGGGTGCTCACCGGCCTGCGGAGGCTCTGAACCGCGCTTACCATCGGCCGGTGGCAAGCGAAAACGGTGGTGAGAGCACGCTGACCGTGCTGCTGGCCGGTGGGGTGAACCTGGCGATCGCGGTGCTCAAGCTGATCGCCGGGCTGATCACCGGCTCGTCGGCGATGATGTCCGAGGCCGCGCACTCGGTGGCCGACACGATCACCGAGGTGCTGCTGCTCACCGCGTTGCGCCGGTCCGACCGGCCCGCCGACCGCGTGCACCCCTTCGGGTACGGCAAGGAGCGCTACTTCTGGGCCTTGCTGGCCGCGGTGTCCATTTTCGCCTCCGGTGCGATGTTCGCCTTCTACCAGGGCTTTTCCACCGTCTTCGGGGAACCCGCCGAGCAGGAGAGCCCGCTGGTCGCCTACGGCGTGCTCGCGGTGGCGTTCGCGCTCGAGTCCGTCTCGTGGTTGCAGGCGCTGCGGCAGGTCCGGCGCGAATCGGCGGAGGAGCACCGCTCGATCGCCGAGCACCTGCGGTTGCTCGACGACCCGGCGCCGAAGACCGTGCTGTTCGAGGACTCGGCCGCGTTGCTCGGCATCCTGCTCGCCTTCGCCGGCATCGGCCTGCACCACCTCACCGGCGCCGCGGTCTGGGACGGGCTCGCCTCGATCGCCATCGGCGCGCTGCTCGCGACGGTCGCCTACACCCTCGGCCGCACCAACCGCGGCCTGCTGATCGGGCGGCAGGCGGACCCGGTGCTGGTCCGCGGTGTCCGCGACCACCTCGCGCGAGCACCCGAAGTGGACGCATTGGTCGATTTGCAGACCATGCTGCTCGGCACCGACCAGGTGCTGGTCTGCGCGCGCCTCGATTTCGTCGACACGATCAACGCCGGCGAACTGGAGCAGGTCTGCGTGCGGCTGGCCACCGAGCTGTCCACCGAGTTCACCGACGTGACCGAGGTCTTCCTGGAGCCGGTGCCGCGGACCGACCCGGAACTGCGGTCGGCGGTGCTGGACCGGTACGGCGACTGGCGAGCGCCGGGCTGATCCCCTCGCGCCCCTTGCGCGAAGAAATGAATCAGCGTTCAATCTTTGCATGCCCTACCGCCGCACGCCCAAGGTCCAGGCCCGCCTGGACTCGCAGCGCGCCAGGATTCTCGGCACCGCGGTGGAACTGCTCGCCGAGCACGGGTACGCGGGCTGCTCGATGGCGGCCGTGGCGACCAGGGCCGGGGTGGCCACCGGCAGCGTGTACCGGCACTTCCCCGGCAAGGCCGAGCTGGTGGTCGAGGTCTTCCGCGAGGTGGTGACCCGCGAGGTCGCCGCGGTCGAGGCGGCCTCGGCCCGGCCGGGTGAGTCCGTCGAACGGATCGTCGCGGTGTTCGACACCTTCGCCACCCGCGCGCTCAAGGCACCGCGGCTGGCCTACGCCCTGCTCGCCGAACCGGTCGACGTGCCGATCGAGGCGGAGCGGCTGGTGTTCCGCCGAGCCTTCCGCGACGTGGTCTCCCACCGGATCGCCGAGGGCATCCGCGCCGGGGAGTTACCGGCTCAGGACGCCGACGTCACCGCGGCGGCCCTGGTCGGCGCGGCGGCGGAAGTCCTGATCGGACCACTCACTTCGGAGAGCGCCGAGGCGCTGCCCGCCCTGCGAACCTTCGTCCAGCGCGCACTAGGAGGACTCGATGCCCGCCACCCATGAGGTCACCAACCAGGTCCCGGTGCTCACCGGTTACGACGTGGCCGAGGACCCGGCGCTGCTGGCCGGCCTGCACCGCGAGGGCGGCGGCTGGGCCGAGCCGGAGCTGCGCGAACTCGGCGAGCTGGCCGGTGGTGAGCAGGCGCAGGAGTGGGGACGGCTGGCCAACGAGAACCCGCCGAAGCTGCGCACGCACGACCGCGTCGGCCACCGCGTGGACGAGGTCGAGTTCCACCCGCACTGGCACGACCTGATGAACGTGGCGGTGTCGCACGGGCTGCACGGGGCGGCGTGGCAGGACGACCGCCCCGGCGCGCACGTCGCGCGGGCGGCGAAGTTCTACACCTGGGGCCAGGTCGAAGCCGGGCACAGCTGCCCGATCTCGATGACCTACGCGGCTGTGCCCGCGCTGCGGCACAACCCGGAGCTGGCCGCGGTCTACGAACCGCTGCTCGCCGCCCGCGAATACGACTTCGGCCTGCGTGAACCGCGTGGCAAGCGCGGGCTGATCGCGGGCATGTCGATGACCGAGAAGCAGGGCGGCTCGGACGTCCGCGCGAACACCACGACCGCGCGGCCCCACGAGGACCACTACCTGCTCACCGGGCACAAGTGGTTCACCTCGGCGCCGATGTCGGACCTGTTCCTGACGCTGGCGCAGGCCCCCGGTGGCCTCTCCTGCTTCCTGCTGCCGCGGGTGCTGCCCGACGGCACGCGCAACCACATCCACCTGCAGCGGTTGAAGGACAAGCTGGGCAACAGGTCCAACGCCTCCGCGGAGATCGAGTACGACAACGCGGTCGGCTGGCTGGTCGGCGAGGAGGGCCGCGGCGTGCAGACCATCATCGAGATGGTCAACATGACGCGACTGGACTGCGTGCTGGGCAGCGCGTCCGGCCTGCGTTACGGCGTGGTGCGCGCGGTGCAGCACGCCGCACACCGCGACGTCTTCGGCAAGCGGCTGGTGGAGCAGCCGCTGATGACCAACGTGCTGGCCGACCTGGCGCTGGAGGCGGAAGCGGCGACGACCGTCGCGATGCGACTGGCCGGGGCGACCGACCGCCCGGCGGAGGCGGCGTTCCGGCGGCTCGGGCTCGCGGTGACGAAGTACTGGGTGTGCAAACGAGCGCCGATGCACGCGGCCGAAGCACTGGAATGCCTCGGCGGCAACGGCTACATCGAGGAATCGGGAATGCCGCGGTTGTTCCGCGAATCGCCGTTGATGTCCATTTGGGAGGGTTCCGGAAACGTCGCCGCACTGGACGCGCTGCGTGCGATGGCGAAGCAGCCGGATTCCGTGGAGGCCTTTTTCACCGAGGTCGAACTGGGCGCCGGCGCGGATTCCCGATTGGACGACGCGATCGCCGCGGTGCGCAAGGAACTCAGCGATTACGAGCAGATCGAATACCGCGCGCGGCGCATTGTCGAATCGCTCGCGCTGGTGCTGCAAGGCTCGCTGCTGGTGCGCCACGCGCCGCAAGCCGTCGCGGACGCCTTCTGCGCGTCCAGGTTCGGCGGTGACTGGGGCGTCGCGTTCGGCACGCTGCCGCCGGGGTCCGATGTGGACGCGATCATCGAGCGGGCCCGCGTATGAACTCCGTTCGCATCGAGTCGACCGGCCCGGTCACCACGATCATCCTGTCCAGGCCGGAGAAGCGGAACGCGGTCGACGGCCCGACCGCCGCCGCGCTGGCCGACGCGTTCCGCGCCTTCGAGGCCGATCCCGACGCGCACGTGGCCGTGCTGTGGGGTGAGGGCGGCACGTTCTGCGCCGGGGCGGATCTGAAGGCCATCGGCACGCCCGAAGGCAACCAGGTCACCGAATCCGGCGACGGGCCGATGGGCCCGACCCGGATGCGCCTGAGCAAGCCGGTGGTCGCCGCGGTCGCCGGGCACGCCGTGGCCGGTGGTCTGGAGCTGGCGATCTGGTGCGATCTGCGGGTGGCCGAGGAGGACGCGGTGTTCGGCGTCTACTGCCGCCGGTGGGGTGTGCCGCTGATCGACGGCGGCACGGTCCGGCTGCCGCGGCTGATCGGCACCAGCAACGCGATGGACCTGATCCTGACCGGCCGCGGCGTTCCCGCCGACGAGGCGCTGCGGATGGGCTTGGTCAACCGGGTCGTCCCCAGTGGACAGTCACGGGCGGAGGCGGAGCGGCTGGCCGCGCAGATCGCCGCCTTCCCGCAGACCTGCCTGCGCGAGGACCGGATGTCGGCGCTGGAGCAGGAAGGCCTCTCCGAGACCGACGCCATGGCCAACGAACTCCGGCACGGCTACGTCTCACTGTCCTCGGACGCGCTGGACGGTGCCCAGCGCTTCAGCGCCGGCGCGGGTCGGCACGGCGAGTTCTAGTAGCCGAAGTTCTGCGTCCAGTACCAGCCGTCGGTGGTCACGCCGACGCCGAGCTTGGTGAGTTCGCAGTTGAGGATGTTCCGCCGGTGCCCCTCGGAGTTCATCCACATCTTCATCGTCTGCTCGGCGGTGGTGGAGCCCTTCGCGATGTTCTCCGCGCCCGGCTTCGGGTAACCCGCCTTCTTGATGCGCTGGTCGAAGGTGACGCCTTCGGGCGTGGTGTGCGAGAAGTAGTTCCGTGCCGACATGTCGTCACTGTGCGCCTGCGCGGACTTCACCAGCCGATCGTCCACGCCCACGTCACCGCAGCCCGCCTTCGCGCGCTCCTGGTTCACCAGCGCGACCACCTGTGCGCCCTTCGAACCGTCGACCGGCTTCGCCTTGGGGGTCTCCTTCGGCTTCTCCGACGACGTGGGTGCGCTCGACTCGGTGCTGCTGCTCGGCGGCGCCTCGCTGCTGCTGGGCGGAGCGGTCGACGACGAAGGCGGCGTGGTCGTGGTGGCCGGCGCGCTCGTCGTGGTCTGCTGCGCGGCCCGGAAGGCGCTCAGGTCGTCGGCGACCCGCTGCTCACCGGCCGCCACGTCGGCCTGGGCGCGCTGATCCAGCGTCAGGTATCCACCGGCAGCCAGCGCACCACCCAGCAGCACACCAAGCACTACGGAAAGTGACTTCTTGCGGGAGTTCACGGCGGGCACGAGCCGGGAAATTACCACCAAAGCATGATCATGTAACCCCTACGAAAGCAGAGGGTGTTTAGTTCACGTGGTTTCGGCCACGCCGCGAAACCAGCACCAGTCCGGCGCCCGCGAGCAGCAGGCCCAGGCCGCCGAGCAGGGTCGGCAGCGCGTCGACCCCGGTCGAGGCCAGCGACTTCGCCGCGGTCTGCTTCGGCGTGCCGTTGCCGCCCGGCTGGCCGGCCTGGTTGGCCGCACCCCCGCCGACCTGCACCACCGCGGTGTCGGAGTCGGTCAGCTCGACCGCCTTGCCGTCGGTGTCCGGGGTCGCCTTCGCGTTCGCCGTGTTGCTCAGCTCGCCGCTCTTCGGCGCCGGGGTGGTGCACGTCCAGGTGCGGACCTCACCGGCGTCGAGCCGCTCGAACGAGCGGTCGCAGGCAGCCAGCGTGGGATCGGTCACCGCCACCGGGGCGAGCGCGGTGTTGCCGGTGTTCTTCGCGGTCAGCGTGAAGGTGACGGTGGCGCCGGGCGCGGACTTCTCGGCACCGGCGTCCTTGGTCAGCTCCAGGCCGGGCTTGGCCGAGCGGAGCATCAGCTCGTCGGTCGAGAGGAGGCCCTTGCCGAGCGGGTCGTTGCCGGTGACCTTGACGAAGTAGACGACGTCCTGGTCGGCCATGGTGAACTCGCAGGGCACCTCGTGCCGCGCGCCCGGCTCCAGCGTGCCGATGGTCGCGGCGCAGCCGGTCAGCGGATCCTCGACGGCGACGTCGGTCAGCACCGCGTCACCGCTGTTGGTCACCTCGACGACCAGTGCGGCCTGCTGGCCGGGGTTCACCGGCTTCGCGGGACCGACCAGCTTCGCGGTGATGCCCGGTCCGAGCACGTCGACCCTGGTGTCCTCGGTTTGCTCCAGCTTGCCGCCGAGCGGATCGATCGCGGTGGCGGTGGCCGTGCTGGTCACGTCCTGGTCGGCTTCGAAGGTGCAGGTCCGCTTCTCGGTCGCTTCGGGCGCCAGGGACTCGATGGTGAAGCCGCAGGACGGGTCGCGATCGTCGGTCACCTTGATGTCGGTCAGCGGCACGTCACCGGTGTTGGTCACCGCCAGGTCGACGGTCACCTCGCCACCCGGGTACAGCTGCTCGGGCGTGGCGTTGTGGGTGAGCTGGAACGCCGGGTGGATCACATCGATCTGCGCGGTCGCCTCGCTGGTCAGCGGCTTGTTGTCGGTGGCGACGGTGCTCGCGACGGTCTTGACCTCGGTGTCGTCCTTGGCCGTCATCGCGCACGGATAGCTCTCGGAGGTGCCGGCCAGCAGCAGGTTGATCGTGCGCGCGCACTCGGGCGCCTGCGTGTCGGTGACCTTGATGTTCTCCAGGTCCTCGTCGCCGGTGTTGGCGACCTCCACCTTGAACAGCACGGAGTCGCCCTCGCGGTACGGGCCGCCGAGCGCCTGCTTCGACAGGGACAGCCCGGGGTTGATCACCTTGAGCTGCTGCTCCGCCGAGGCCGGCACCAGCCGGGATGTGCCGTCGGTGCCGTTGGCGCGAATCGTTTTGTCGATGCTCTCGGTGGCTTCGACCTTGCAGTCGTACTTCTGCTCGGCGCCCGCGTCGAGCTTCGAGATCTTCGTGCCGCATTTCGGGTCGGCGACGTTGATGTCCCGCAGCGGTGAATCACCGGTGTTCTTGACCGTGACGGAGAAAGTGGCGGTCTCGCCCTTGCGGGCCATTTCCGGGCCACTGATCTTCAGGTCCAGTTTCGGGTGGATGACGTCCACCGCCGCGTTGGCCGTCGCCTCCACGCGACGCCCGGCCGGTGGGCGCGCGGTCACCGTCGCGACGTTGGTGAAGTCCTTCGCGGGCGCGGCGGCGAAGCAGCCGTAACCCCAGACACCGCCCGGTTCCAGCGGTTCGACGCGGCTCTGCCCGCATTCGGGCGTGCTCGGGTCCGCCACCGTGACGCGCGCGAGCGGCACGTCGCCGGTGTTGCGCACGGTGAGCTGGAAGGTGACCTGGTCGCCGGTGCGGAACGGCCCGCCGACGACCTGCTTGGTCAGCTCGATACCCGGTTGGTCCGCGGCCGTCGCGGGGGTCACCGCGAACACCGCCGGACCGCCGAGTGCCAACACCAACGCGACGCCTAGCCCGGCCTTGCGCACGAAACCCCCATCGGAGCCAGTGGATACTGCCGACTATTCGCCGGAATGGGGGAACTCGTTACACAAGATCAGCGTTTGGTGTCGATTCGGTGAAAGTTCTGGTATGCGCGGCTCGGCGTGGGACCGCGCTGCCCCTGGTACCGCGAACCGGCCTGCGCCGATCCGTACGGGTGCTCGGCCGGGCTGTGCAACATGAACAGGCACATCTGGCCGATCTTCATGCCCGGCCACAGGGTGATCGGCAGATTGGCCACATTGGACAGTTCGAGGGTGATGTGGCCGGAGAAACCGGGGTCGATGAAACCGGCGGTGGAATGGGTGAGCAGGCCGAGCCTGCCGAGCGAGGACTTGCCCTCGAGCCGGCCGGCCAGGTCGTCGGGCAGCGTGAAGCTTTCGTAGGTGGAGCCGAGCACGAACTCGCCGGGGTGCAGCACGAACGGCTCGTCGCCCTCCTTCTCCACCATGGAGGTCAGCTCGTCCTGCTGGAGGCGCGGGTCGATGTGGGTGTACTTGGTGTTGTTGAAGACCCGGAAGAAGCGGTCGAGCCGGACGTCGATGCTGGACGGTTGCAGCATCGCCGGGTCGAACGGGTCGACGCCGAGCCGTCCGGATTCGACGTCTTTGCGGAGGTCTCGGTCACTGAGCAGCACGGGCCCAGGTTAGCCGCCGGTCACGCGGCGCCGGACATGTGCTGGGCGTAGGTGGCGTCGATCTCGAACAGTTTCGCGAGGTGGGCGACGTAGGCGCGGCGCTCGACCCGGCCGATGCGCTCCTGCAGCGCGGTGAGCCCGGGCACCGAGCGGCGCACGGTCTCGGCCGCGAAGACGGCCCCGGCCGCGGCGACCACCGCGCCCTGGGCGATCCGGTCGTCGGGCAGTTCGAGGAAGTCGGCGTTGGCCTTGCCCAGCACCAGCCTGCTGATCGACGAGTGCACGCGGACCGAGACGTGCGAGAGCACCTTGCCGACCGCGCCACGGCCGCGGCCCACGTCCGCGTGTGATTTGAGCAGGGCCTTGGCGAGGCGCTTGGAGTCGTCGTCGGGGATGAACTCGGTGACGGCGAGCAGCCAGAGCAGGCGCCAGGCGTCGCGCTCGCCGGCGGGGAGCAGTTCCTCGTCGACGCCCATCAGCCAGCCGGCGTAGCGCCAGAGGTGCAGGATGTCGGCGCGTTCGCGGGCGGTGTAGCGGATGCCGAGCAGTTGGGTGCCGAACACGAAGACCAGGGAGAAGAGCAGGAGCGTGCCGGTGGTCTGCACCTGGTTGACCGGGCGGTCCCAGTTGGCGTAGTCCCAGTCGGGCCGCCGGTTCATCGCGGCGCGGACGTGCGCGTGCACGAGCCGCACCCGGATGGCGGCGGCGTACCCCTCGGCGCCCGGCCTGAGCGCGCCGGGATTGGTCACTTCGATCCACCAAGTCGCCGTCTCGACCAGTCGCTTTGTCGCCCGGTGCTCGATGGCGCCGGTGCCGACCAGCGATTTGGTGGCGCGGGAGGCGAGGTAGCCGCCCATCAGCGCCATGTCGCCGAGCGGGAAGAGCCCGAGCAACCCGGTGCGCACGATCGCGCGCGCTCCGCGTTCGATGCGCGCGTGGTCGACCCAGAACGGCGTGGCCTCGACGGTGCGGAAGAACCTGGTCAACGCCTCGGGCGGGTCGTCGATGCTCTCGATGCCGTGCTTGAGGGCCTGCTCGAAGAGGTGCCGTTTGTCCGGGTGTTCGCGCATCATCGCCACCACGTCGTCCGCGGCCGGATCCTCGGCCTGTGCGAACTCCCGCAGGCGGCGGATCTGGCGCTCGTCACCCCGGATGTCACCGTCGGCGAACCGGGCGGCCAGCCGGAACCCGCCCTGGCGGAACAACACCGGATCGTCCACGGACCTCACCACCTTCAGACAACAAGTGTTGTCACTTGCCGGGGGCCGCGTCAAGGCGGTAAGTTTCGGGGAGGCCGGAGCGGACCACGGATCAGCACCGTGTATGCTCGGTCGAGTACTGCGGATGTAGTTCAATGGTAGAACATCAGCTTCCCAAGCTGAATACGCGGGTTCGATTCCCGTCATCCGCTCCACAGGCATTAAGCCCTGGTTCGCACTATTACGCGAACCAGGGCTTATGTCTTTCAGGCCCTTGCCACACCATGTCGCAGCCAGTCAGGCAGATGGGCGCGCCCAACTGCCCTGACCCGAGCGGCCGTTCGAGGAACGAGCGATCGACACCGCCGCCACAGAACGTCAACCACGCCGCCGACCCCGCCTCGAACGCCGCCCCTCGACGCCATGTGAGTTATCCAGCACGCCAACGAGTTCACTCTGAAGCGAACCGCTGGATCGGCGGTAGTGCAGAGAATAATGCGGTTGCCACTGTTGGACTGTGCGATTTGTCGACTTTCGGGGAGGTAGTTTTGCGCACAGTTCATTATCCCAGCTGCGAGAAGGCAACCAGCGAAACGTGCAGGTGTGGCTGGTGCGCGGGCACCAGACACGGGTGGCAGGACGCGGTCGAAATCGCGAGAGACCCCAGCTCTCAACGATATGAGGACCTCCGAAAATCCACCGAAAAGAACTGGGGAGAAATTTTTCGAAAGCAGCTGGAAACATCTCGAAAGCTGACCGTAAGACCACTCAAGCGCGCTGCCGGCAAGCTGCTCAAGGTCGACTTGATAGGTTGGCTTCGCCGATCAGCCAAAGCCTCCGCCGACGACGCGAAGACGACTCCGCCCACCGGTGAAAGCGAGACACGGGAGAACAAGCCCGAGGACGACCAACACCGCGAATCCGCCAGTCCACCGGACGGACAGTCGGACCTGCTCGACCAGATCGATTCGCTGGCCAAGGTGATGTTCAACGGCGTCGGGCCGGACAAGAAAAGGCCCGGCCCGACCACCGGCATCATCAGCAAGATCGAGCGCGACCTGGGCCGGGAGTTGCCCAAAGCCACCCGGCAGGCTATGGCGGATCACTTCTGGTGCGACATCCTCGCCCACCTGGCCCATGATCTGAACCAAGCGTTGACCGCGATCGACAAGATCCCAGCACATGTCACAGAACTGGTCATCAAGGCACGCGCGAACGAGAACCGCGCCCCGATCGAAGAAGTGATCGTCGGCCTCGCTGTCAAACACGTGTGGAACTATTTGCAGACGCTGACTCTGTTCGGGCTGGTCGCCAAGGGCAAGGCCACGATCGTGGCCCTCAGAGTCCTCGCCATCCTCATGTGCAAACAACCCGACCGGCACAAGGCAGTAGTCCAATACTGCGTAGATCCCTTGGGTAAGCACCTTAAGGAGGAGACCAAGGAACGGCTCAAGACTACGCTGCAGGACTGGCTGCCGTCCTTCCCAGCAACTCCATGAGCCGTACTATTTCTCCTTGTGGAAGACGTAGGCGGCCGACACCGGGTGGTTGCGGTACTTGGCCCACTTCGGCTTCAGCGAGATCCACCGGTCGTCCACGACGGCTTCTCGGAGTTCGGCCAGGCGCCAGCCGGCCGACAAAGCGGCGGTGACGTGGTCGCTGATCAGGTGCACCGTCGTCGAGATGGCGATGGATTCGCCGTCGGCAGTCGTGAAGTGCGTTGGCATGCCTGAAGCCATGATGAAGTGCGGGTGCAGGCCCACCAAGGCGAACAAACCGCCGGGAGTGGCGAGTCGGAAGGCCTCTCGGTACAGCGGCGCCAGGTCCGTCAGGTGTTCGTCGATCAGGGAAGCGATTAGCAGGTCGTAGGTCTCGTCCGGCAGGGCTGTGTCGGTGACATCGCCTTCCAGCAGCGTGTCGTGGGCGCCTCGTGCACGAGCGGCAGCCAGCATTTCCGGGGTCAGGTCCACGCCGTCGATCGACGTCACGCCGTGGCGGCGCAGCCAGGCGCCGGTACGACCGGTGCCGCAACCCAGGTCCAGCGCCCTGGTCGTACGGGACCACTGGGGCACGGTCAGGTCATCCAGCACCGCGATGTCCATCTCGTCCTGGACGGTGTCCTCGTACGTGGTGACCCACTGGCCATAACCCGTGCGCACGTCGACCGTGCGGTATCCCCGCGAATCGAAGCTGTCGAACTCCATGCGGCCGAGTATGACGATCACCCCGCCCGCCCCAAACCGAATATCAGCGCAACCGCGCCGGGGCCTTGAGCCGCCACGCATCCGAGATCAGCTCGGCCAGCTGGTCCGGCGCGACCTTCGCCAGGTCCACCAGGATCGCGCCGTAACCGTCGTAGTGCGGCGTCGTGTAGAACGCCGGATCGCCCGAGGCCAGCAGGGCCTCTTTCTCACTCAGCTCGCACATCAGCACCAGGCCGCCTTCCGCCTCGGTTCGCAGCCGCGCGAACGACTTGCCCGCCACCTTCAGCGACGGCGTCCGGTACGAAGTGGACTCTTCGACTTCCGGTAGCCGTTTCGCCAGTGCGACGGCGTCTTCCCAGGTAGGCATGCTTCCATTGTCACCGGCGCGGCTTGGAAAAACGGGAACCGCTAACGCGTGCCCACCCAGGAGAAGTCGACCTTCGAGTTCAGCACCACCTCCTCGGCGATCGGGATCAGCGCCGACTCCCAGCCCGGACCCTGGACCCCGTACCTGGCCGGCGGCGTGCGCAGCACCAGCCACCGCGCCTCCCCGATCGGCACGCTCAAAGCCGCGCCGGTCTCCGGCTGGAACGGGACGAACGTGCCGCGCACCCCGCGCACCATCACCTCGTACCCACCGCTGAGATCGGCCGGGGCCGGGGCGATCGTGGCATCCAGCTCCCGCCAGTTCCCCGCGTAACCGAAGTCGCTCACCGTGGTCACCGCGGTCGACGGCGCGCTGCCCTCGACCGTGACGTGCACCCGGTCCGACGGCAGCCCGAGTTCGAACTGGGGAGTGAGCACGTCCGCGGATTCCGTGGCCGACTCGGCCATCCGCAGCGCGATGGCCCTGGCGTCGGGCACCGAGGTGAACAGCAGGCCCAGCCGGACGTCCGGCTTCGGCAGCCAGTCCAGCACGAGCCGCTCGGGGTCGTTGGTCTGCTCGAAAGCGCCTGGCTGGCCGAGCACGCTGACCTGGTCCGCCGCGGGGGCGTTCAGGATGTCCTCGGTCCACATCTGTCTCGGCTCCACCTGGCGGGGCGTCTGCACAAAAAGCGAAATCATCGAGTCACCCGAGGCCCACGTGCGGATCTGGATGTAACCGGAAGAGGAAGTCCGGCCGGTTTCGACGTACCCGTCCGGCAACCAGCCGACGTCGTACCGCATCGGCAGCCCGGCCAGCTCCCGTTCGGCGAAGCCGACCGGCGGCGGCTCCGGCTGCGACGGTGCCAGCAGGGCCGTCGCGCCCAGTGCGAGCACCGCCACCAGCGCCGCGACCAGGCTCACCACCAGCGACTTCCGCGAGGACCGCCGCTGACCGGCCAGTGCGTGCAGCACCGGACTGGGGTGCGGGCTGCGCTCGGCCTGCTTGGTCAGCGCGGCCTTGATCAGCTCCTCGGTCATGTCCGCTCCGTCTCCAGCTCGATGGTCCGCAGGGTGGTGAGCGCCCGCGAGATGTGGCTGCGCACGGTGCCTTCCCGGCAGCCGAGCAGTTCCGCGATCTCCGCGTCGGAGCAGTCCTCGTAGTACCGCAGGACCACCGCCGCCCGCTGTCTCGCGGGCAGCGCGGCGATCCCGGCCAACATCGCGTCCCGGTCGTCGTAGTCGCCGGCCGGATCGTCGCTGCGGCCCAGTGCCTCCAGGTCCGCGGGCGAAAGCGACACGTCGGTCCTGGCCCGGCGGCGGCGCCACGACAGGTACTCGTTGGTGACCATCCGCTTCACGTACGCGGCCGGTTGTCCCGTCGCGGCGATCCGCGGCCAGCGCTGCTGGGCCCGCAGCAACGACTCCTGCACGACGTCCTGCGCGAGGTACGGATCGCAGGTGAGCACGGTCGCGTAGCGCAGCAACGGCTCAAGGCGCTGCGCGACGAACTCGTCGAAGGTCGGCCCCACCCCTCTACAACGCACCGGCCCCCCGTTCTGTTGAACGAGGGGCCGGTGGAATTCGGGTGAACCTACGGCTTGACGGTGATGCGGTCCGCCGGCGGCGGAGCCACCCCGGGGTGCGCGCCGAAGTAGGCGATCAGCGCGTCGAGGTCGACCGGGCCACCGGCCAGGTCGGTGCCCTTGGTGAACTCGGTGAAGCCGTCCCCGCCGGCGGCGAGGAAGTTGTTCACCGACACCCGGTAGGTGCCCGCCGGGTCGACCGGCTGACCGTCGATGGTCAGGTCGGAGACCTTCGACCCCGGCGCCGCCGAGGCGGAGTACGCGTACTTCAGCGTCGACGAGATCTGCAGGATCCGCGGCGAGGCCTGCTGCCACTGCTGCTCCAGCACGGCCTTCAGGTTCTCGCCGGTCATCGTGATGGTCTGCATGATGTTCGCGAACGGCTGCACGGTGAACGCCTCGCCGTAGGTCACCACACCGTCGCCCTCACCGGCGGGCGAGGACGCGTGCACCAGGTCGGCGCGCACGCCGCCCGGGTTGGTGATGGCGATCTGCGCGCCGTTCGACTTGGTGGCTTCGAGCTGGGCGTCGGCGATCACGCTGCCGAGCGGCATCTCACCGGACGGCGCCGCCGCGCGCAGCAGGTCGCCGGAGATGGTGCCGACCTGCTTGTTCGCGATCGGGGCCGCCTTGACCTTGGCCTCGTCGATCAGCTTCTGCGTGCCCGCGTCCGGGGTGCCGGTGCGGGTGACGATCTCGTTGTGCGCGGTGGACTGCTCGCGCACCACGTCGCGGCTGCGGCGGTCCACCTTGAGGTCCACCACGGACAGCAGACGGCCGAACGAGGCGCCCTGGATCATCGTGCGCGGCTTGCCCGACGGGTCGTTGACCGTGCAGTTGTACTGCTGGTGGCTGTGCCCGGTGAAGATCACGTCGACCTGGGGCGTGACGTTCTCGGCGATCTTGGTGGCCGGGCCGGGCAGCGTCTTGCAGTCGTCCGGGCCACCGCCCTCGGTGTTGTCGCCCTGGTGCAGCAACACCACCTGCGCCTTGATGCCGAGCCGGTCGAGCAGCGCGGCGGTGCGGTTGATCGCCTCGACCTCGTCGCCGAACTTCAGGCCCTTGATCGCCTCGGGCGTGACCACCGTCGGCAGGTCCTTCAGCGTGGCGCCGATGACACCGATCGGCACGCCGCCGGAGAACTCCACGCTGAACGGCAGCAGTGCCGGGATGCCGTTGTCGAAGGTGACGTTGGCGCCGAGGAACGGGAACTTCGCGCCGGTGAACTTGTCGCGGAACTGGCAGCCGTCGTCCGGGTGGCAACCGCCGAACTGCATGCGCTGCAGTTCCTGGTAGCCCTCGTCGAATTCGTGGTTGCCGACCACCGACGCCTTCACGCCGATCGAATTGAGGAACTCGATCGTCGGCTCGTCGTGGAACAACGCGGAGATCACCGGTGAGGCACCGACGCTGTCCCCGGCGGAGAGCACCACCGAGTTCTTCACCTCGCCGCGCAACCGCTTCACGTGCGACGCCAGGTGGGCCGCGCCACCAGCGTCCACAGTGGACCCGTTCGGCAGGGTGACCCGGCCGGACGAACCCGACGGCGGCTCGAGATTGCCGTGCAGGTCGTTGAAGGTGATCAGGCGGACGTCGGTGGTGGCGGCGGGCGCGGCGGACGCGGGTGCACCCGCCGCGACCAGGCCGAGCGAAGCCAGCACGGCCACCCCGAGGGCGCCTGCTCGCCCGCGCAGGCGGGTAGACAAGGTCATTTCTCCTCCGTTTCGGGCGGGAGTCTGCCGAAACGGCGGAAGATCCACCAGGGGAGAAAGGCGGCTAGTGGGTAAATTCGCTGCCGGACAACAATACGTGCGCGACCAGTTCCGGATCGTCACTCATCGGCACGTGCCCGCAACCCGGCAACCGCAGCAGTTCTGCCCCTGGCGCGATGCGGCGCAACTCGGCGACGCGCGGCGGGAAGACGATGCGGTCGTATTGCCCCCACGCGATGGTCACCGGGACATCGGCCACTCGGCCGTCGAACCGGATGTCCCGGCCCGCCGCGATCGCGGGCGCGAAGCCGGGCGCGCTGGCGAAGGCCCGCATGTCGTCCAGCACCACCTCGGCGGCCAGCCGCGCGGGTTTGGCGACGATCAGCCCGACCATGGCGCGCCGCCCGGCCGGACTGGCCGCGAGCCGGCGCGCGATCCCGGCTGGCATGCGCTGCGCCGCGCGGCGATGCGCACGCAGGACGCGCAACGCGTGCAGTTGCTGGCGTCGCGTCCACAAACCGGCGGGGGAGAGCGCGGTGACGCTGCGGACCAGGCCGCGCTGCCCGAGGCCGAGCGCGAACAGCCCGCCCATCGAGTTGCCCGCCACGTGCGGCCGGTCGAGGCCCTGCTCGGCGAAGAACTCCGCCATCGCCTCGATCCCGTTCTCCAGCGTGAACGGCTTGTCCGACATCGGCGACTCGCCGAACCCCGGCACGTCCACGGAGATCACTTCGCGGTGCGGCGCGAGCAGCGGCACCACCGGTGCCCACGCCTGGCGCCGGTGCCCGACCCCGTGGATCAGCACCAGCGGTTCCCCGGACCCCGTCCGGTCGAAGGCCACCTTGCCCATTACCCGACGGTAACACCTGGAACTTACCGGCGGTAGGTTCCACTGCCCCGGCCACCCGGCCGGTGGCCGCCTCGGCCATCTGGCCGACCACCCGGCCGAGCCGGCGGCTTTTCGACTGAAGCGGCCGGGACCTGCGAATTCCTAACGTTCTCGATATGACGCACGCACAGGCCACCGCCCTCCAGTACGGACTGCTCGCCTTCCTCGCGGTGTGGGGAACGCTGGTCATCCCGCAGGCGATCGTGCAGCACGCACGGCACGGGAGAATCCGGCCGAAGGGGCTGCTGGCCAGTGCGGTGTTCACCCTGTACGCGTGCCTCGGCCTGGCCGTGGTGCTGCTGCCGCTGCCCGGCCCGGACACCCAGCGGCTCAGCCAGACGGTGCAGCTGGTCCCGTTCCAGTGGGTCGCCGACATCGGCACCGAGATGGCCAAGCACGGTATGGCCGGCTGGCAGGCGCTGACCACGCTGACCTTCCAGCAGCTCGCGATGAACGTGCTGCTGCTGGTCCCGCTGGGCGTGGTGGCCGGGCTGGCGTGGAAGCGGGGTTTCGCGCGGACCGCGGCGATCGGCTTCGGCGTCTCGCTGGCCATCGAACTCACGCAGGTGACCGCGAACTTCGGCACCGCGCCGTTCGTCTACCGCATCTTCGACGTGGACGACCTGCTGTCGAACACCACCGGGGCGGCGCTGGGCTGGGTGCTCGCCGCGCTCTACCTCACCCTGCGGGCGGGGTCGGCCGAGACCTCAACGGTCGAACTGCCGCTGCCGCACCGTGGCGGCCAGGCGCGCGGGCGCGAGTGGATCGACTTCGCCGAGCCGCGCCAGCCGAGCCCGGCGCTGGGCCGCGTGGCGGCGAGCCGCACGCCTGTCCTCGCGCAGCACCAGGAACGCGGCGGCCGCGAACACCGCCAGTACCAGGGCCACAACCAGAACAAGCTCCACCACGCCACCTCCACACGCCGCTGTGCGTCAGATCACACAGCGTACGCATTTCGTGGTGATTTGGCCAACAACCCGAATTATCAGTGGTCCTGACGCGGTAACACGCAAAATTCGTTGCCTTCCGGATCGGCCAGCACGATCCACGGATCCTCGGGCGCCTCGTCGAGCAGCGAGGCGCCCAGTCCGATGAGCCGCTCGACCTCCTCGCGCTGGTCCCGCTCCACCGGGCCGAGGTCGAGGTGCAACCGGTTCTTCACCACCTTCCCCTCCGGCACCGGCTGGAACAGCACGCGCAGCCCGTCCGCCTCGGCCGGATCGCCGATGGTCAGGTACTCGAGCCCGTGCGAGTCGGTCCAGCGTTCGATCTCCCGGTAGTCCAGTGCGGCGCACCAGAACTCGGCGAGGCGGCCGGAGTCGTGGCAGTCGACGGTCAGAGCCAGAACTTTGGTGGACATCACACCAACGTATCCAGGTGGTCCGCTGTGCACACTTGTCGGCGTGCGACCGACCCGCGAACAACTGGCAGCGGCCCACGGCGGCGAGATCGATGACGTGCTCGCCCCCGGGCTCAAGGTGCTCTTCTGCGGGATCAATCCCGGCCTCTACTCGGGCGCGGTCGGCCTGCACTTCGCCAGGCCCGGCAACCGGTTCTGGCCGGCGCTGCACGCGAGCGGGTTCACCCCGCGCCAGTTCCGGCCCGACGAGCAGCGTGAACTGCTCGACCTCGGGCTCGGCATCACCAACCTGGCCTCGCGCACCACGGCCAGGGCCGACGAGCTGGGCCGGGACGAACTCCACCAGGGCGCGCTGGTGCTCACCGAGAAGCTCGCGCGCTACCGCCCGCGCTGGCTGGCGGTGGTCGGCATCACCGCGTTCCGCACCGCCTTCCGCCGTCCGAAAGCGACGGTCGGGCGGCAGACCGAAACCATCGCGGAAACGAAGGTCTGGGTGTTACCCAACCCGAGCGGTTTGAACGCACACTGGACGCCCGCCGCGCTCGGCGAGGAGTTCCGGCTACTCCGCGTGGCGAGCGAGGAGGAAGACCACCCTCAGTAGACCGGGGGCCGCGATCCCGGCGCCGAGCTTGCGCCGTGGTGCGACAGGTCACCCAGGTAACTTACTGACAGTCGATTCCGCAAACTCGGATGCCGCCATGAGGGGGATCTCGCGTCACGGGATCCCCGGCGGCAACTCACACAACCAGGAGGAACATCGTCGGCCGGTCCCGGCAGGGGGGACCGGCAAAAGGTGCTGGACGGCCGGGGGGGCCGGCCCGCACCGGCGGCGATGCGCGGCACGAAGATGGAGATCGCATGACCCGCAGCACCGACCCCGGCCGGGCCTATCCGCCGGGGCAGCCGACCCCGCCGATACCCCCGGTGACCGGCGGTCGCGGTTTCACCGTGGCGGCGGTCGAGGCGGTGCCGATCTTCCGCGACGGGCTATCCGCGCTGATCCAGCGCTCACACGGGATGACCTGGGTCGGCCACGCGGCCAACCACCACACCGCGCTCCAGCTGTGCGAGCAGCTCAAGCCGGAGATGATCCTGCTGGACTCGGGACTGGACCCGAACTGCCACCTGACCCGGTTGCTGACCGCGGCCGAGCACTCGCCGATCGTGGTGGTGCTGATCCGCGAAGCCACCCGCACCGCGCGCTACCTCACCGCTTCCGTCGGCGCCGGCGCCCGCGCCGCGGTGCCGCGGTCAGCCGAACCAAGACGTGTGATCGAGGCCATGCGCCGCGCCCACCTCGACACCCGCTACCTCGACCCGGCACTGGCCGCGCTGGCCGTCCGGCCGAAGCGCCAGCCGAGCGCGGACGGCCGCCCGGCGAGCGGACCGCGCGCGCAGATGCCGCTGTCCCGCCGGGAGTACCAGGTGCTCCAGCTGATCGCCGAGGGCATGGAGAACTCGGCGATCGCCAAGGTGCTCTACCTCTCGGTGGAAACCGTGCGCACGCACGTCAAGAGCATTCTGCGCAAGCTCGCCGCACGGGACCGCACGCACGCGGTGACCACCGCGTTCCGCTCCGGAATCCTGATCACGCACCCGGACGACTGCGCGGCCCGCGCCCCGCTCCCGGAGGGGTCCACGCCACCGAAGTGACCGGCATCACATCCATTGGCGAGGATCGTCGATCACATCTGGATGGTTTCACTTGCCGCAGGTTACCGACAGGTAATACCCTGAAGTTACCGGCCAGTAGGGCAGTAACGGCTACGGCGTGCCCAACCGGAAACCCCGAGCGACACGGAGCGACGAAATGGGCCACTACAAGAGCAACGTCCGAGACCTCGAGTTCAACCTCTTCGAAGTCCTCGGCGTGCAAGAGCGCCTCGGCAAGGGCGTGCTCGCCGAATCCGACGAGGAGACCGCCCGCGGTGTGCTGGCCGAGCTGAACAAGCTCGCGACCGGCCCGCTGGCCGAGTCGTTCGCCGACGCGGACCGCAATCCGCCGGTGTACGACCCCAAGACCTTCTCGGTGACGCTGCCCGAGTCCTTCAAGAAGAGCTACGAGCAGTTGTACGAGGGCGAGTGGTGGCGCCTCGGCCTGACCAACGACCTCGGCGGCTTCGGCCTGCCCCCGACCGTGCAGTGGGCGGCCTCCGAGCTGATCCTCGGCGCGAACCCACCGCTGTTCATGTACATGGCGGGCCCGAACTTCGCGATGATCGTGAACAAGAACGGGACCGAGGAGCAGAAGCGCTGGGCGCAGCTGATGATCGACAAGTCCTGGGGCGCCACCATGGTGCTCACCGAGCCGGACGCCGGCTCGGACGTGGGCGCCGGGCGCACCAAGGCGGTGCTGCAGGAGGACGGCTCCTGGCACCTCGACGGGGTGAAGCGGTTCATCACCTCGGCCGAGCAGGACCTGACCGAGAACATCATGCACCTGGTGCTGGCGCGCCCGGAGGGTCCCGGCATCGAGACCAAGCCGGGCACCAAGGGCCTGTCGCTGTTCCTGGTGCCGAAGTTCCACTTCGACGGCGAGACCGGTGAGCTGGGCGAGCGCAACGGCGCCTTCGTCACCGGCGTCGAGCACAAGATGGGCATCAAGGTGTCCACCACCTGCGAGCTGACCTTCGGCCAGCACGGCATCCCGGCCAAGGGCTGGCTGCTCGGCGAGGTGCACGACGGCATCGCGCAGATGTTCCAGGTCATCGAGTACGCCCGGATGATGGTCGGCACCAAGGCGATCGCCACGCTGTCCACCGGTTACCTGAACGCGCTCGAGTTCGCCAAGGAGCGGGTGCAGGGCGCCGACCTGCCGAACATGCTGAACAAGGCCGCGCCGCGGGTGACCATCACGCACCACCCGGACGTCCGCCGCTCGCTGATGCTGCAGAAGGCCTACGCCGAGGGCCTGCGCGCGGTGTACCTGTACACCGCCTCCTACCAGGACCTGCTGTGGACCCAGGACGGCACCGAGGACGAGCTGAAGCTGGCCGAGCGGGTGAACGACCTGCTGCTGCCGATCGTCAAGGGCGTCGGTTCCGAGCGGGCCACCGAGCAGCTGGTGCAGTCGCTGCAGACGCTCGGCGGTTCGGGCTTCCTGCAGGACTACCCGATCGAGCAGTACCTCCGCGACGCCAAGATCGACTCGCTGTACGAGGGCACCACGGCCATCCAGTCGCTGGACTTCTTCTTCCGGAAGATCGTCCGTGACAAGGGCCAGGCGCTGGGCCACATCGCGAACGAGATCACCAAGTTCATCGACGCCGAGAGCGGCAACGGCCGGCTCAAGAACGAGCGCTCGCTGCTCAAGCAGGCGCTCGAGGACACCCAGGGCATGCTGGGCGCGATGATCGGGCAGCTGACCTCCTCGCAGGAGGACCCGCAGAACATCAACAAGGTGGGCCAGCACACCGTGCGCCTGCTGATGTCGGCCGGTGACCTGCTGGTCGGCTGGCAGCTGCTGCGCGCGGCCGAGGTGGCCATCGCCAAGCTGGACGCGGGCGCCTCCGCCAAGGACACCCCGTTCTACGAGGGCAAGATCGCGGTGGCTTCGTTCTTCGCCAAGACCGTGCTGCCGGAGCTGACCTCACGCCGCGCGATCGTCGAGGCGGCCGACAACGACCTGATGGACGTGCCGGAAGCCGCGTTCTGATCCTGGTTTTCTCCGGCGAGGGGCCGGGCGGGTTCACCCGCTCGGCCCCTTCGTGGTTTGCGCCTCCCCTACCGAGGTACCCCCGCATGAGGACGGTGTAAAGGGAGACGGCTAATGGAAATCGCAGGCATCATCAGCGCGATCATCGTAGGGCTGATCATCGGCATTCTCGGCCGCCTGGTCGTCCCTGGCAAGCAGAGCATTCCGATCTGGCTGACGCTGGTCGTCGGCATCATCGCCGCGTTCATCGGCACGGCGATCGCCCGCGGGGTCGGTTACGCGGACACCAAGGGGTTCGACTGGCTCGAACTGCTCACGCAGGTGGTCGTGGCGGGCATCGGGGTTTCGATCGCCGCCGGGCTGTACGGCAGGCGGCGGGTCACGCACTAGGTGGGCCGGTCGGGCGGCGCGGGAACCCCGCGCCGCCCGATCTCGTGCTCAGTTCCGGAAGTTCGCGCAGGCCGCCGCCACGTAGGAGGTCTTCGGCGCGCGCCAGGCCACTTCGAGCCAGCGGTTGTCCTTGACCTGGGTGTTCTTCCCGCCGACGCAGGTGTATTCGCCGCCGACGACCGGCTTGCCGCACGGCTCTTCCGGCGAGGTCTCCAGGTTCACGCAGGTGGTGTAGTTGACGCAGCTGAGCGTGGTCAGCAGCGTGCCGCTGAGCTGCGGTTCGGTCCGGACGTTGAGCTTGCAGTCGTTGGTCACCGTCGCGCTCACCAGCGCCGGGCCCTCACCGGCACTGGCCGCGGGCGCGAGCCCGATCGTCAACCCCATCGCCGCCACCACCGGCAACACCTTCACCAACCTGGACACCCAGCCTCCTCGACTCCACAGCGGACTTCACCCACAGTAGTCATCCGAGGGCGAAGGGCAATTACTCGATAGGGCGGTACGGTGTCGCCGTGGAGCTGGACTTCTACCGCCACGGGCTGGCGGAAATCCCGGATTCGGTGTGGTCGGCGCCGGAGTTGCGGGTGCTCAACCTGGCGAACAACGAGCTGACCTCGGTGCCGTCGCGGATCGGCGAGCTGACCTCGCTGCACACGCTGGACCTCGGGCACAACCAGCTCACCTCGGTGCCGGACGAGCTGGGCTCGCTGCCGAACCTCACGGAGTACCTGTACCTGAGCGACAACCGGCTTTCCGTGCTGCCGGATTCCTTGTGCCGCTTGGACAAGCTGCGTTACCTGAGCGCCACGGACAACGGGCTCGTCCGGTTGCCCGACGCGCTCGGCTCGATGCGCTCGCTGCGGGAACTGCGGTTGTACTACAACAAGCTTTCTTCTCTCCCGGACTCTTTCGGTTCGCTGACCGCCATGCGGGAGCTCTACCTGCGCGGGAACCAGCTTTCCACGCTGCCGCCGTCGATCGGTGCGCTCCAAGACCTGCGGCACCTGGACCTGCGGGAGAACGAACTGGTCGCGCTGCCGGAGGAACTGCTGGATCTGCCCAAGTTGGCGAAGCTGGACCTGCGGTGGAACCGGCGCCTCGAGCTGCCTTCCTGGCTGCCGAAACTGGAGGAACAGGACTGCGTCGTCCTGCTCTGAGAAGTCAGGGGCAGATGGTGAACGGGCGCGGCTGGTAGGTCACCGTCCGTGGTTCCCGGCGGACTTCGGCGCCACTGCCGAGGTCGTACAGGATCCGGGTGTCGGTGACGGTGAAGCCGGGAACGCCCGGTGTCGGCTCGCACCGGCCGGAACTGCCGGTGCGCACCGGCGGGTCGACCACGTCGGTCTGCGGGCCGGTCAGGCTTTCCACCCGGTACCGCTTGGTGCCCCAGATCTTCACCGTGACCGTGTTCCCACTGGTCAGCGCCTGGATCGCGACTCCGGTCGGCGCGTCGTTGGTGAACCGCAGATCGACCGCGGAACCGTTGTCCTGCAAGGAACGGGCGTCCCGCGCGGGCGGGAAGCGGTCCAGGTAGTAGCTGTGCGGGCTGTGCCCGGCGTCGGTGAGGCCGGCGAAGTAGACCGCGTTGTACAAAGTGGACGTGAACTGGTTGATGCCGCCGCCGTAGACCTCCGCGCCGGTGCCGTCCTCGTGCACCGGGGCCTTGAGATAGCCCTGCGAGGCGGTCCGCGGGCCCACGTGCCCGTCGAGGCTGAACGTGTCGCCGGGGCGCACGATCGCACCGGCCACCTTGTCCGCGATGGTCTTCACGTTGCGCGTCACGTCCCCGGAGAAGCCGCCGGAGGTGAACTCGCCGATGACCTCCTTGATGCCCAGCGAGTTCGCCGCCTGGGTGCTCACCTTCGGCTTGTCCGGCTCGTAGACCGCCCGCAGTTCGTGGACGTCCGGCCGCTTCACCGCCTCCAGGAACGGCGCGAACGTCTTCGTCCAGGCGACCTTCGCGCCCTCCTCCGACGGCTGCACCGACGGCGACGCCCCGGTGAACACGATCTGCGCGTCCTTCGGCGGCCGCTCGGTCTCGGCCAGTTGCGGCTGGGCCAGCAACTGCAGCTTGCCCTGGTCGAGGCGGACCTCCAGGGCACCGCCGTCCACCGCGGCGAACTGCATGGCCCCGGCGATCCCGTCCGGTTTCAGCACCGCGTCGCGCCCGTCGCCCCGGATGTACATCGGCAGCGCGAGCGTCGGCTTGACGATCTGCTCCAGCGTCGCCCGCACCCCTTCGGCCGTCGCCTTCGGCGGGGTCGCCTGTACCGGCAGTTCCACCGCGGTGTGGCCGAGCCAGTTGTCCCTGATCAGCTGCGCGGCGGCGTCGAAGTCGGTCATCTCCTGGCGCTGCCGCGGCTCGACCGCGATCGCGGTCACCCCGCCGTCGCTGCCCTGGATCGACTCGAAGCGGATACCGCCCTCGGTCATGTCGTGGTTCAGCTTCTCCGCGGCGAACTTCGTCACCGACTGCTTGAGCACGTCCGGATCGCTGGTGGACACCACGCCCACCTCACGGGTGGTGAAGAAGGAGGCGATCCGGGTGAACGGGTCGAGCGGCTGCGTCCCGGCCTTGGTCACCGTCTCCGGCCAGTCCAGGCCGAGGCCGGAGGCGATCGGGTCCAGCTCGGCGTCCACGTCCCCGGCGCGCACCCGCACCGGCTCGGTCAGCCGCGGCTCCAGTTCCTTGCGCAGCACCGCCTCGGCGTCGGCGCGCTCCAGCCCGCCGACCTCGATGCCGACCACGGTCACCCCGCGCGGCACGGTGCCCGCGCTGAAGATCAGGTCAGCGGTGTAGAGCAGCACAAACAGCGCCAGGAAGGCGCCGACACCGAGAAAGACGCGGCCGATCGCGTACCGCCTGCGGGTGGCGCGGCTGCGCGGGCGCTCCAGCACCACCGGCCCGTCCAGCAGGGCGCCGACCAGTTCCTCGTCGTTCTCACGGGGTGCTTCCCCGGTCTCGGCTTCGGTCTCGATCGAGTCGGAGTCGAACTCCGGCCAGTAGTGCTCCTCCCGCAACCCGCACCTCCCGAAGGTCAGGGGCGGCGGGCGAACGACTACAAGTACAGCCCCGTGCCGTGCTCCGTGCGCTCGCTCGCCATGGCGTGAATGTCGCGCTCACGCATCACCAGGTACCCCTCGCCCTGGATCTCCACCTCGAGCTGATCGTCCGGGTTGAACAGCACCCGGTCGCCGACCTTCACGTTGCGCACATTATTGCCCACCCCGAGTACATCACCCCAGGCGAGCCGACGCGCGACCTGAGCCGTCGCGGGGATCACGATGCCGCCGCTGCTGCGGCGCTCACCGTCCTCGCCGGACAGCTTGGCCAGCACCCTGTCGTGCAGCATCTGGATTTCGAGCTTGGCCGCAGAAGCCGTGTTCTTCTCGGACACGCCCCGAATGCTACGCGGCGGAATTCACCCCGCCGGGGTACCCGCCATCATCAGCTCCAGCACCCGGTCACCGCCCGGCTCCAGCCGCACGGGCACGCCCCAGTCCTGCCGGGTGACGCGGCAGACCGGGTGCTCGGTGGCGCTGTCGCAGCTGGCCGCCTGCGCCACCACCTGGAGCACGCCCTCGGTGACGCCGTCGGCGAGCCGAATGCGGCGGACCAGGTCGGTGCCCACGCCGGCGCCCTCGACCAGCAGCTCCGGCGGCGAGGCGCTGATCTCCAGCCGGGTAGACGGGCCGTAGCGGTCGTCGAGCTTCTCACCGGGCGGCGGGGTGAACACCACGCTGAACTCCAGCTCACCGGGGGCGAGCACGGACGGCGGCCGCCGCACGGCGTGCGCGTCGCCGTCGACGCTCTCGATCCCGTCGGCGGCGACCGGGGTGATCCGGTGCCCGGCCGACTCGACCACCAGCAGCTCGTCGCCGCTGAGCAACAGGCCGGACGGCTCGGTCAGTCCGGTGACCACAGTGGACACCTGCCCGGTCTCCGGGTCGTACCGGCGGACGGCGCCGTTGTAGGTGTCGGCGATCGCGATCGAGCCGTCCGGCAGCGCGGCCAGGCCGAGCGGGTGCTGGAGCAGCGCGTCGGCGGCGTCGCCGTCGCGATGGCCGAAGGAGAACAGGTCGATGCCGACCGCGGTGTGCACGGTCGACGACTCGTCGATCCAGCGCAAGGCCGAGGTCTCGGCGTCGGCGAGCCACAAGCGACCGGGGGTCACCGCGAAGCCGGAGGTCTGCGCGAAGAACGCCTCGCTCGCGTCGCCGTCGCGCAGGCCCTCGACGGTCGTCCCGGCGAAGCGGCGGATGGTGCCCGCGACCGGGTCGAACGCGGACAGCGTGTGGTTGCCCGCCATCGCGACGATCACCGAGCCCCGCCACCAGACCACGTCCCACGGGCTGGTGAGGTCGACCTTGCGCGCGTCACCGGCGGAGTCGCCGTCGCGCCACTGCTCCCCGGTGCCCGCGACGACGGTGACCTCGCCGGTGTCCAGGTTCAGGCCCTGGAGCAGGTGAGCGGCGGTGTCGGCGATCACGGCGTGGTATCCGGCCCGCTCGGCGACCTCAGGCGGCAGCAGCGCGACCCCGGACGGCTCGGTGAACGGCTCACCGCGCCCGCCGGTGCCGAACCGGCGGACCAGCCGGGCCCCGTCCAGCTCGACGATCGAATGGTTGCCCGTGTCGGCGACCAGCAGGTGGCCGTCGGGCGTGGTGACGGCCTTGCTGGGGAAGCGCAGCGGACTCTCGGCCTCTTCGAGCGGCACGTACGGACTGCCGCCGCGGCGCAGCTTGTCCCGGTGCTTCTCGGTGAGTTCGGTGAGCACTCGGCGCAACGCCTCGGCATGCCCCTCACCAGCGGCGACGTGCACTACGTAACCCTCGGGATCAACGACGACCAGCGTCGGCCACGCGCGCACGGCGTACTGCGACCAGGTGGTGAGGTCGGGGTCGTTGAGCACCGGGTGGTGCACCTCGTACCGGCGCACCGCGGCCTCGATCGCGGCCGCCTCGCCCTCGTGGAGGAACTTGGGCGAGTGCACGCCGATGGTCACCAGCACGTCGGCGAACTCGGCCTCCAGCGGGCGCAGCTCGTCCAGCACGTGCAGGCAGTTGATGCAGCCGGAGGTCCAGAAGTCCAGCAGCACGATCTTGCCGCGCAGATCGGCGAGGCGCAGGCGCTCCCCGCCGGTGTTGATCCACTCACGACCGGCCAGCTCCGGCGCCCGCACCCGGGCCTGACGATTGCTCACGCCCCACAGCTAACACGAACCGCGCGCGATTCCCAGTCAGTGGGAGCCGTTCTCGGCGCGGGTCTTGAGGCGGCGCAGGGTCGCCTCGATGTTGCGCTGGTTCTCCTCGTCGCGCTGGAAGACGCCGGTGACCGCCGAGGTGGGCAGGCGGAACCAGGCCGGGCGGCGTTCCCAGGTGCTTTCGGTGACCACGCAGCCGGTTTCGGTGGCGGCGATGTCGTACTGCCAGCGCGACACCGGCAGCCCGCCCACCGACGTGACCTCGAAGGCGAACCGGCGACCCGCCCAGGCGTCGGTGATCTCCGAGGTGGTGCTCCAGCGCCGGACCCCGCGGCGGTTGGTGCCCTTGAACCGGGCGCCGACGACCGCCTTGCTCGCGCCGTCCAGCCAGCGGTGACCGGCGTACTCCTCGGCCAGCTCCGCGAGCACGGTCAGGTCGCTGACCAGCTCGTACACCTGCTGCGGGCTGGCGTTGACCTCGATCCGCGCCGTCGCGTTCGGTTCAGCCATAGCAGGCAAGATACAAGGTCAATTCCGGCGCAGGGCTCTGGTCACACCGGCGGCCACGGTGGTGGCCAGCGTCCAGCCCATCGCGGTGAACCCGACCGCCACCCACTTGTCGGCGCCCTCCATGAACCAGCGGCCCTTGTTGCCGAAGTCGACGATCGGCACCAGCAGGTCCACGGTGTAGAGCACCGGGCTCCACTCCAGCCCCTTGTCGTCGCTGTTCACCGCGCACCGGCCGCCGCTCTGCGCGTAGTTCTCGGTGTCGGTCAGGCACGGGTGGTCGGTCTGCCCGGCGGCGAACCACAGGCTGCCCGCGATCAGCAGCAACAGCAGCCAGCCGACCGCGCGGCCCGGCCGGTAGCCGTACCCGACCATCGAGCGCTGCAACCAGCTCCACAACCGCACCGGCGGCCCGAGGAACCGGTAACCGTCGGCCAGCGACTCGTACCGGAACTGCTGCTTCTTGAACAGCACGGTGGAGGCGTGCTCCTCGTTACCGCTGGTGCGCAGCATCTCGGCGAGCTGGTCGTACGGGCCGGGCCGGTACCCGCCCATCGCCCGGCGCAGCAACCGGATCCGCTGGTCGACCGCGGCGTCGTCCTTGATCCCGATCGGCACCTTCATCGAGTCGTACCGGAAGTCCTCCAGGTCCAGCCCGCCGGTGGCCTCCCACAGCTCCGGGTTGTCGTTGAGGGTGACGCAGTGCGCCCCGGCCAGCACCACCTGACCGCGGGGCGCGATGTCCGGCACCAGCGCGAACTCGTCGGCGGTGACCGAGCCGACGTCGAGCGCGATGCCGTCGCGTTCGCTGGACTGGAGCACCGCGCCGGTCAAGTCGACCCGGCGGGCGACCACCGCGCCGTCCAGGTTGACCCCGCCCTCGGCGTGGAACCGGCGTTCGCGGTTGGCGGTGAACACCAGGTCGCGGCCGATCCGCCCGGCCCGCACGTCCACCGAGAAGCTGGTGTTCGGCCGGACCGCGGGCTTGACCACCTCGGTGCCGTAGAGATCGATGCTGCCGCCGACCTCGATGCCCTGGAGCCGGAGCGTGCCCTCCACGGTGGCGTCGGTCAGGTGCAGGTTGCCGGCGATCTTGGCGCGGCGGGCGGAGAAGACGTCGCGTTCGTGGTGGTGGAGGGTGGCGTTCCAGGCCAGCACGTTGCCGCCGACGGTCACGTCCGACAGGCGGCACTGGCCCATCGGCACATTCAGGTTCGTCGCCTCGATGTCCCCGCTGATCTCGGTGCCGTCGATGTGCAGCGCCCGGTCGTAGTACGGCTCGACGTACCCGCGTGCCACCGAGATCTCGGCGTTCGCCAGGCGCAGCGTGCCGCCGATGTGCGCGTTGACCATGCGGATGGTGCCGGTGGCGCGGAAGTCGTCGCTCAGTTCCACGTTGCCGTCCACGCGCAGCCGGTCCGCGCTGATCGCCGGGCGCGGGTCGAGGTACGGGTCGCGGGACTTCCACTGGTCCACCACGATCGGGCCGTGCTGGCTGGTGTGCAGCCGGGCCCCGCGCAGCACGATGTCGCTGTCCACCTTGGCGCTGGGCAGGTAGATGATGCCGTTGGCGGAGAAGCGCTTGCGGGCCTTCGGCGGGCCGTAGGTGTCCACCTCGCAGAGCAGGCTGCCGCCGATGTGCAGGCCGTTGCCGTTGAGCGCGAAGCCGTCCGGGTTGTGCAGGGTGGCACCGGAGAAGTTGACGTTACCGCCGGTCTTCAGGCCGGGGACGCGGATCTCGCCGTCGGCTTCGAGCCGGTAGGCGAGCAGGGCGCCGGTGATCTCCAGCCGGTCGGCCTGGATGGCCTTGCCCCGCGAGTGCTCGATCCGGGTGCGGGTGAGCACCACCGAACCCTCGATGGCCGCGTCGGTCAGGTTGATCGCCGCGTCCGGGCGACCGCGCTCGCGGTCGTCACCGCGCTGGACCGCGGTCTCGCTGTGCCCCTTGACCGTGTGCTCGACCTCCACCGCGCAGCGGATCAGCCGGACGTCGTTGCGGCTGCGCATGTTGCGGGCCTTGAGCCCGGGCAGCCAGCACCGGCGGAAGACCAGCCCGAGCAGGGTCGCCTCGCGCACGTCCGGCGGTTCTTCGAACCGGCACCGCTCGAACCGGAAGAGGTACTCCAGGTCGAGCGCGCGCAGGTCGAAGCGCCCGGTGATGAGGGCGTCCTCGACCTGCACGAGCGGCGCGTTGGTCGGCTGCTTGCGCAACCGGAGCAACCGGCCCGGCTCCGGCATGATCAACGGCTTGATCAGGTCCTCGGCGCGGATCTCGAACCGGGGGTCCGGCTCGGGATCGAACGGGTCGAAGGCGTCGTCCGGTTCGGGTGGGTCGCCGGGCTCGTGGTCGTCACGAGCCCCGCCCCGGCGAAAAACCACCACCGCTAGTCGTCCACGTGGGTCGGGTTGAGCACGCGGGACAGGAAGGTCTTGGTCCGCTGGTGCTGCGGATCGCCGATCACCCGCGACGGCTGGCCCTGCTCGACCACCACCCCGCCGTCCATGAACAGCACCACGTCGGCCACCTCACGAGCGAACTGCATCTCGTGCGTGACCACCAGCATGGTCATGCCCTCCTCGGCGAGCTGGCGCATCACGCTGAGCACGTCGCCGACCAGCTCCGGGTCCAGCGCCGACGTGGGCTCGTCGAACAGCATGACCTCGGGATTCATCGACAACGCCCGCGCGATCGCCACCCGCTGCTGCTGCCCGCCGGACAGCTGCATCGGCAGCGAGTTCGCCTTCTCCGAGAGCCCGACCTTCTTGAGGTTGTCGCGGGCGACGCGCTCCGCCTCGGCCTTGTCGCGGCCGAGCACCTTGCGCTGCGCGATGGTCAGGTTGTCCAGCACCGACAGGTGGGCGAACAGGTTGAACGACTGGAACACCATGCCGATGCCGCGGCGGGCGTGGTCGATGTCCACGTCGGGATCGGTGATCTCGTGGTCGTTGACCACGATCTTGCCCTGGTTCGGCTCCTCGAGCAGGTTCACGCAGCGCAGGAGGGTGGACTTGCCGGAGCCGGACGGGCCGATGATGCAGACCACCTGACCGCGCTCGACCCGCAGATCGATGCCCTTGAGCACCTGCAGCTCACCGAAGGCCTTGTGCAGTCCGGAAATCTCGACGATCACGTCGCTCATGCCTCGACCTCCAGGCCGCGGTTCTGCTTCCGCCCGGTCCTGCGCTCCAAGTACCGCGAGAGGTAACCGAGGGGGAGGGTGATGATCAGGTAGCAGAGGCCGGCCAGCAGGATCGGCGTCATCGACCCGGTCGCGTTGAGGCCCTCGCGGCCCCACTTGGTCAGCTCGTACTGGTCCCTGGCCAGGCCGAGCAGGTAGATCAGCGACGAGTCCTTGGTGAGCAGGATCAGCTCGTTGGTCAGCGGCGGGAGGATGATCCGGAACGCCTGCGGGATGACGATGGAGACCATCGCCCGGCCCTGGCTCATGCCCAGCGACCTGGCCGCCTCGACCTGGCCGGGCGGCACCGCCTGGATGCCGGCGCGAATGGTCTCGGCCATGTACGCGGCACCGACCGCGCCGAGCGCGATCGCGGCCGTGGAGTAGATGTCGAACTTGATGCCGAAGGCGAGCGGCACACCGAAGCCCAGCGCGATGAACACCAGCAGCGCCGGGATGCCGCGGAAGAACTCGATGTAGACGGTGGCGATCCACCGGTACGGCGGCACCGAGGACAGCTTCATCAGCGCCAGCACGAGCCCGAGCGCCAGGCCGAGCAGGAAGCCGAGCACGGTGTAGATGATGGTGTTCTTCAGCGCAATGGTGATGATGCCGGGGAACTGCTGGGCCGCGGCGTCGAGGTTGAAGAACGCGCGCTGGATCGTCGCCCAGTCCGCGACGAACGCCAGCACGGCGATCACGATCACCAGCAGCGCGTACTGCACCAGCTGGGTCACCTGGCGCCGTTTGCGCTTGGACATGGCCATGGGGAAGAGGCTCCTCGAAAGTGGTCGACAAAACTAGGGCGTGTTTCTCGGGTCAGGTGCGTGAGAGTCGTGATCCAGGTGGTTCCTGGCGGTGCCGCGGGGTCGCCCTCGCACCGGAGCCGTACTCGGGTGATCCCGCGGTGCCGCCAGGGGCCGCCTGGGCGCGGCTATCGCGTGCCCGACCCGAGAAACACGCCCTGAGGGGAACGACCGCCGTGGCGGCCGTTCCCCTCAGTCGTGGATCAGGCGGTCGGCTTCTTGCCGAACCACTTTTCGTAGATGCGGTCGTAGGTGCCGTCGCCCTTGGCCTTGGTCAGCGCCTCGTTGACCTTGGCCAGCAGCGCGCCGTTGCCCTTCTTCACCGCGATGCCGTAGTTGTCCCCGGTGTCGAAGGTGGCGGTGACCTCGACGTCCTGGTTGGCCTTGAGGAAGTCCAGCAGCACCACGTCGTCGTTGATGCCGGCGTCGACCTGGCCGGTCTGCACCGCGGTCTGCTCCAGCGCGAGGTCCTCGAACTGGATGACCTCGTAGCCGAACTTGTCCTTGTTCTCGTTGGCGTAGGTCTCACCGGTGGTGCCCTGCTGCACGCCGAGCTTCTTGCCGCGCAGCTTCTCCAGGCTGTCCAGGCCGGAGCCCTTCTTCACCAGCAGCGCCTGCTTGGCGTTGAAGTACGGCTCGGAGAAGTCCATCACGGCCTGGCGCTCGGGCGTGATCGACATGGCCGCGGCGGCCACGTCGCACTGGCCGATGTTCAGCGACTCACCGGACTTGATGCCCTCGAACGGCGTGTCGAAGATCTTCTGCTCGCTCGCGCCGACCAGGGGCAGCACCAGGTCCACCAGCTCCACGTCGAAGCCGACGGTCTTGTCGCCCTCGGTGAACTGGAAGGGGGCGTAGGGCAGGTGCGTGCAGGTGGTCAGCTTGCCTGCTTCCTTGAGCGTGATCTGCCCACCGGCCTGGGTGTCGGCTCCGGTGTTGACCGATTCGGCGCAGCCTGCCGCGGTAACGGCCAGGGCGAGCGCCGGCAAGATGGTGAGCGCTCTGCGTGTGTATCGACGCGCCACGGTGTCACTCCTAGTAGTCAGAACTCGGCGAGATTTTGCATCCTGCCATCCTGGCGGGTCAACTGCCCAGCATTGGGACGTTACAGCGCCGTTTCGACTAGGTCTTTCCTGTGTCTTCCTGATGGCGGAGTGGACGACATCAGGCCTGCGTATCGCGCGATCACCCGTTCGTGAGCGACCATGAGTTCCATGAACAACAACGCGCCGCCGAAGTTGCCGCCGGCGGGGATGCGGGCCAGGACCAGCTCGCGGAACGGCAGAGCGGGCGCGCAGTTCGACGGTTACCTGGCGAAGGACCGCCCGCACGCCGGCGCCTACGACGAGATGTTCGCCGAGGACGGCACGGTCCGCCCGCCCTACCGCGCGCTGTACGAGTCGATCGCGAGCTACGACGCCACCGATCTGACCGCCCGCTCGGCCGCGCTCGACCGCGCGCTGGTCGACCAGGGCATCACCTTCTCGCTGTCCGGCCAGGAGCGGCCGTTCCCGCTGGACCTGGTGCCGCGGGTGATCACCGCGGCCGAATGGCTCAAGCTCGAACGCGGCGTGGCGCAGCGCGTCCGCGCGCTGGAGGCCTTTCTCGACGACGTCTACGGCGACGCCCAGATCCTCGCCGACGGTGTCCTGCCGCGACGGCTGATCACCTCGTGCTCGCACTTCCAGCGCGAGGCGTTCGGCATCAATCCGCCCAACGGCGTGCGCATCCACGTGGCCGGGGTCGACCTGGTGCGCGACGAGGCGGGCACGTTCCGCGTGCTCGAAGACAATCTGCGCAATCCGTCGGGCGTGTCGTACGTGATGGAGAACCGCCGCACGATGGCGCGCGTGTTCCCCGACCTGTTCGCCCAGCACCGGGTGCGCCCCGTCGGCGACTACGCCTCCCACCTGCTGCGATCGCTGCGCGCGGCGGCCGCGGCCAACGTGGCCGACCCGATGATCGTGGTGCTCACCCCCGGCATCCACAACTCCGCCTACTTCGAGCACTCGCTGCTGGCGCGGCTGATGGGCGTGGAACTGGTCGAGGGCCGCGACCTGTTCTGCCGCGACAACGTGGTCTACCTGCGCACCACCGAGGGCGAGCGGCCGGTGGACGTGATCTACCGGCGCATCGACGACGAGTTCCTCGACCCGGTGCACTACCGGCCGGACTCCGTGCTCGGCATCGCCGGTGTGCTCAACGCCGCCCGCGCGGGGAACGTGGTGATCGCGAACGCGGTGGGCAACGGCGTCGGCGACGACAAGCTGGTCTACACCTACGTGCCGGACATGGTGAAGTACTACCTGAACGAGAAGCCGCTCCTGCCCAATGTGGACACCTTCCGCTGCTGGCTGCCGGACGAGCTGGACTTCGTGCTCGAGCGCATGGACGAGCTGGTGGTCAAGCCGGTCGAGGGTTCCGGGGGTTACGGCATCGTGTTCGGGCCGGACGCCTCGGCCAAGGAGCTGGCCGACCTGCGGCGCAAGGTGAAGGCGGACCGGCGCGGCTGGATCGCCCAGCCGGTGGTGCAGCTGTCCACCGTTCCGTCCAAAGTGGACGACAAGCTGGCACCGCGGCACGTGGACCTGCGGCCGTTCGCGGTCAACGACGGCAACTTCGTTTTTGTCCTGCCCGGCGGGCTGACCAGGGTGGCGCTGCCGGAGGGCAGCCTGGTGGTCAACTCCTCGCAGGGCGGTGGCTCGAAGGACACCTGGGTGCTGGCCAGCCGGTCCTCCTCCGCCGAGCGCGAACTGGCCGAGCCGGCGCTGGCCGAGCAGTCGCAGCTGGACGGGCTCGCCGCCGAACAGGGCCCGGAGCTGACCAGCGCCCAGCAGCAACAGCAGTGATTTCCACGAGGAGGCCCGGATGCTCGCCCGCAACGCCGAATCGTTGTACTGGATCGGCCGGTACGTGGAACGCGCGGACGACACCGCGCGCATCCTCAACGTGTCGGTCCACCATCTGCTGGAGGACGCCACCGTCGACCCGGACCACGCCAGCCGCCAGCTGCTGACCGTGCTCGGCATCGAGCCGGACGGGCAGGGCGAGCTGGACGTGTGGAAGCTGACCGAGCTGGTCGCCTACAACAAGGACAACGCCAGCTCGATCGTCGGCTCGATCACCGCCGCCCGCGAGAACACCCGCGGCGCGCGTGAAGTGGTCTCGACCGAGTTGTGGGAGTGCCTGAACGCCACCTGGAACGCGGTGCCGGACCGGCAGCGCTACGCACGGCGGGCCGGGCCCCACTCCTTTCTCTCCTTCGTGGAGGAACGCGCGGCGATGTTCGCCGGGCTGGCCGACTCGACGATGAGCCGGGACGACGGCTGGCTGTTCATGGTGCTCGGCCGGTCGGTCGAACGCGCGGACATGGTGGTGCGGCTGCTGTTGTCCAGGGTGCAGGACCGCGCGTCCTCACCGGGCTGGATCACCGTGCTGCGCTCGACCGGTGCGCAGGACACCTACCTGCGCACCTATCGCGGCGCGCTGGACGCGGGCCGGATCGTGCAGTTCCTGCTCCGCGACTCGCTGTTCCCGCGATCGGTGTTCCACGCACTGCGCCAGGCGGAGTACTGCCTGGACAAGCTGCAGAAGGGCAGTCACGGGCGCGGCAACGAGAAGGCCGAGGCGCTGCGGTTGCTCGGCCGGGCCCGCAGTGAGCTGGAGTTCCTGCGGCCGTCGGATCTGCTGGAGGATCTGCCGAAGCGGCTGGGTACCTTGCAGACGACGATCCGGGAGATCGGGGAAGCGGTTTCGGTGCAGTACTTCCACTCCTCGCCCTGGGTGGCGTGGCGCGGTGCGGAGGTTTCGCTATGAGCTGGCAGGTCCGCGTGGTGCACCGCACCGGCTACCACTACGCCACCCCGGCCATGCAGTCGTACAACGAGGCGAGGTTGACCCCGCGCTCGGACCGGCGCCAGACGCTGGTGGCGAACCGGCTGGAGACCGATCCGGCGACCAGGGCCTACCGGTACTCCGACTACTGGGGCACCGTGGTGACCTCGTTCGACCTGCACGCGCCGCACACCGAGTTCACCGTGGTGGCCACGTCGCTGGTGGAGACGGCCGAAGCCGCTGAGCCGATCCACGACGCGAGTTGGTCGGACCTGCGCGGGGACGAGGTGATCGACGAGCACACGGAGTTCCTGACGCCGACCGACTACACACCTCGCGATCGGGAACTGGCGAAGGTCGCGCGGGACCTGCGGAAGGGCAAGGACCCGGCGGACACCGTGCTGGCGGTGTCGGACTGGGTGCACGAGCAGCTGAAGTACCAGCCGGGCACCACCGGCGTGCACAGCACGGCCACCGATGCCTGGCAGGCACGGGAAGGCGTGTGCCAGGACTTCGCGCACGTCACGCTGACGATGTTGCGATCGATCGGCGTGCCCGCGCGGTACGTGTCGGGTTACCTGCACACGGAGCCCGAAGCGAAACTCGGGCAAACCGTGCAGGGCGAATCGCACGCCTGGGTCGACGCCTGGACCGGCGGCTGGTGGGCGCACGACCCCACGAACGCCATCCCGGTCGGCCCGCGACACGTCTGGGTGGCCACGGGGCGGGACTATGCGGACGTGGCCCCGCTGAAGGGAATCTTCACCGGCGGCGGGGAGTCCACATTGGACGTTTCGGTGGAGCTGACGCGAGTGGCCTGAACGTGGCTTTCACGGCGGATTCGGCCGTGAAAGCCACGGTCACGGCACAAGTCAGGCCGTCGCGTGGGCGTGCAGGATGTGCGCGACCGCCGTGGTGACTCGCTCGGCTTGGGCCAGGTTCAGCCACTCGTCCGGCACGTGGGCGTTCGAGTCCGGGCCGAGCGCGCCGGTGACCAGGAACTGGGCGTTCGGGTACTTCTCACCCAGCAGGCCCATGAACGGGATCGAGCCGCCGAGGCCCATGGCTCGCCAGGGGGCGCCGAAGACCGTGGTGCTGACCTCATCCAAAGAAGCCGACAACCAGGGTGCCGTGGCCGGGGCGTTCCAGCCGTCGGCGTGTTCCAGGCCGGCCAGTTCCACGGTCGCCGAGTACGGCACGTCCGTGGTCAGCGCCTTCTCCAGCGCGCCGAGCGCGGCCGCGGAGTCGGCCGTCGGCGGCAGGCGGAAGCCCAGCGCCAGGGTGCTGTGCGCGCGCAGCACGTTGCCCGCGTCGATCGGCTCCGGGAAGCCCGAGGCGCCGATCACCGACAACGTGGGCCGCCAGGTGTTGTTCAGCAGCAGCTCCACGTCGTCCTCGTCGACCGTGGTGGTGCCGCCGTGCAGCGGGAACGCCCGCTTCATCGCGCCCGGCGCGGCGGCGGCCGCGGCTTCGGCCTCCGCGGCGCGGTCCGCCGGGACGTCCACGTAAAGCTCGTCGAGCAGCAGGTGCCCGGTCTCGGAGTTCTCCACCCGGTCCAGCAACTCGCGCAGGATGCGGAACGAGCTGGGCACGACGCCGCTGGCCAGGCCCGAGTGCTGACCGGAGTCCAGCACACGCACGGTCAGGTGCAGCTGGACCATGCCGCGCAGGCTGGTGGTCAGCCAGAGCCGTTCGTAGTCCTGACCACCGGAATCCAGGCACACCACGAAGGTGACGTCGCCGAGCCGGTCGCTCAGGTGCTCCAGGTACGCGGGCAGGTCGGGGCTGCCCGACTCCTCGCCGGTCTCCAGCAGCACCACGGCCCGAGCGTGCGAACCGCCCGCCTCGCGCAGGGCCTCCAGCGCGGCCGTCGCGGCATAACCGGCGTACCCGTCGTCGGCCGAGCCGCGGCCGTACAGCCTGCCGTCCTTGATCACCGGCTTCCACGGGTCGAGCCCATCGGACCAGCCACCGAGCGGCGGCTGCTTGTCCAGGTGGCCGTAGAGCAACACGGTGCCCTTGTCCTCGGCGCCGGGAGTGGCCGGCACGTCCAGCAGCAGCACCGGGCTGCGGCCGGGCAGTTCCACCACGTCGATCGAGGCGCCGGGGATCGCCCGGGTCCCGAGCCAGTTCCGGACGTGCTCGACGGCGGCGGCCAGGTGGCCGCTGTTCGCCCAGTCCGGATCGAAACCGGGGGACAGGGCGGGAATCGCCACCAGCCCCGACAGGCTCGGCAGGATGTCGTCCGCCCAGAGCCGCCGCACGGTTTCACGCATCGCGGTCGCATTCACAGTCTGATCCACCCCGCCCATCCTGCCACCAGCTCATTCACCGGCGTGGGCGTGCAGAATCCTGGCCACCGCCTCGGTCACCCGCTCGGTCTGCTCCAGGTGCAGCCACTCGTCCGGCACGTGCGCGTTGTTGCCCGGCCCGCGCGGCCCGGTGACCACGAACTGGGCGTCGGGATAGGCCCCGGCGAACAGGCCGAGGAACGGGATGGTGCCGCCCAGCCCGAGCGCCCGCCACGGCTCGCCGAACACCTCCACGCTCACCTTGTCCAGCGTGGTGGCCAGCCAGGGCGCCAGCTTCGGCGCGTTCCAGCCCGCCGCGCCACCGGCCCGGCCGATCTCCACCTTCGCACCGTACGGCACGTCGGTGGTGAGCGCCCTGGTGATGGCGTCGAGCGCGACCTCGGCGTCCGCGGTCGGCGGCAGCCGGAAGCTGAGCTTGAGCCCGGTGAACGGCCGCAGCACGTTGCCCGCGTCCTCCAGTGACGGCAGCCCGCTGGCCCCGGTCACCGAGAGCGTGGTCCGCCAGGTGTTGTTGAGCACCAGCTCGACCGGGTCGTCGCTGGCGGTGCGCACGCCGTCGGTGATCGGCAGTTCGGGCCGCAGGCCGCCCTCGGCCACGGCCAGGCGCACCTCGTTCAGCCGGTCCTCCGGGATCACCACGCTCAACTCCGGCAACAGCATCTCGCCGGTTCGCGAATCCTCCAGCCGGTCGAGCAGCTGCCGGACCACGCGGAACGAACTGGACACCAGCCCGCTGGAATGGCCGGAGTGCACGCCGGAATCGAGCACGCGCACGGTCAGGTCGAGAAAGGCGATGCCACGCAACGAGGTCGCCAGCCACAGCCGCTCGTAGTCACCGCCCGCCACGTCGAGGCAGACCACCAGGCCGACCCGGCCGATGCGCTCGCGCAGGTGGTCGAGGTAGGCGGCGAGGTCGGGACTGCCGGACTCCTCGCAGGTCTCCAGCAGGACCACGGTGCGCGCGTGCCTGCCGCCCGCGCGGTGCAGCGCCTCCAGCGCGGTCGCGGCGGCGTAACCCGCGTACCCGTCGTCACCGGCACCGCGGCCGTAGAGGCGGCCGTCCTTGACCACCGGCGTCCACGGGTCGAGGCCGGGCGACCACTCACCGGCCGCGGGCTGCTTGTCGAGATGGCCGTAGATCACCACCGTGTCCTCGGTGACCGCCCCGGTCGCCGGGACCTCCAGCAGCAGCAACGGGGTCCGGCCGGGCAGCTTGACCACTTCCACCACCGCGCCGGGCAGCTCCCGGGTGGCCAGCCAGGAACGCATGTGCTCGACCGCCGCGTGCAGGTGGCCGTTGCTGGCCCACAGGGCGTCGAAGGCCGGCGAAAGCGCCGGGATGGTGACGAACTCCGAGAGGCTCGCCAGTGCGTCGATGCGCCACGTGTCCTGAATCGTCTCCCGAAGCGTTCGCTGGTCCATGCCTCGATCCTGACAGAGGGGGTGGGGTACATCACAGGGGGCGAACGGCCGGTGCGCACCGCGCACCCGGGCGCCCGCCGGACTCGCGCCCCCTGCTGGTCCGGGCGTACCAGTGCGCCCTACTTTCGGCTGCCCCATCATCGGGTTTCCTAGTGTTTTCCCTGTTCAGCACGGTTTTTCCGGCAACGAATCAATCTCCGGGACTCACCATCGGGCGGTTCTCATGCCAGGATGTGCGCGAGAACCGTCACCGCCGACGGGCCGGGTGCTCGACCGAGTCCCCAGTGCCGCCGGCGAAGTCGCGGCGGCTGCCACAAGCGGCCGCGCGGCACCGAACTGAGGAGAACGAGCGAATGTCGTCCCCGGAACAGTGGACGCATCCCGAACCGGGCGCCGGGCCGGCCGCGACAGCGGCGGAACCTACTCCGGAGCAGGTGATCGCGGGTTTGCGAGCAACAACCGAGGGTGGAGCCGAGCTCACCCAGCTGCTGACTCCCGAAGGCGAACGCGTCGCTTCGGCGCAGTTCGACCCGTACGTCTCCGACGTCGACGACGAGGCACTGCGGAACCTCTACCGCGACATGGTGCTGGTCCGGCGGGCCGACCGTGAGTCGAACGCCATGCAGCGCCAGGGCCAGCTGGGCATCTGGGTGCCGCTGCTCGGCCAGGAAGCCGCGCAGATCGGCTCCGGCCGCGCGCTCCGCCCGTCCGACATGGCCTTCCCGAGCTATCGCGAGCACGGCGTGGCGTGGACCCGCGGGGTCGACTTCCGCGAGCTGATCGGCATCTTCCGCTGCTCCGACCACGGCGGCTGGGACTTCAAGCACCACGGCTTCCACCCGTACACGATCGTCATCGGCAACCAGGTGCTCAACGCCACCGGGTACGCCATGGGCCAGAAGTTCGAGGGCAAGGTCGGCGACGACAACGGCGAAGCCACCATCGTCTACTTCGGCGACGGCGCCACCAGCCAGGGCGACGTGCACGAGGGCTTCGTCTGGTCCGCGGTCTACGACGCACCCGTGGTGTTCTTCTGCCAGAACAACCAGTGGGCCATCTCCGAGCCCACCGAGCGCCAGTCGCGCCTGCCGCTGTACCAGCGCGCCCGCGGTTACGGCTTTCCCGGCATCCGGGTGGACGGCAACGACGTGCTCGCCTGCCTCGCGGTCACCCGCTGGGCGCTCGACGAGTGCCGCCACGGCAACGGCCCGGTGCTGATCGAGGCGTTCACCTACCGGATGGACGCGCACACCACCACCGACGACCCCACCCGATACCGGCTCTCCGACGAGCTGGAGGAGTGGAAGCTCAAGGACCCGATCGAGCGGGTGCGCGCGCACCTGGCCCGTGGTGGCGGCGCCGACCAGGAGTTCTTCGAGAAGATCGACGCCGAGGCCGACAGCTTCGCCGCCGAACTGCGCGACTTCGTGTTCAACATGCCCGACCCGCCGCCCGAGCGGATCTTCGCCAACGTCTACGCCGAGCCGTCGCCGGTGCTGGAGGCACAGCGTCGCGAGTACCTGTCCTACCTCGAGGGTTTCGCGGGGAGTGAGCACTGATGGCCGCACCCGTGAAGGCCAAGGTGGACGGTGCCGCCGGCGCGGTGCAGAACCTGACCATCGGCAAGGCGATCAACCTCGCCCTGCGCTCGGCCATGGAGGCCGACGACAAGGTGATCATCCTCGGTGAGGACGTCGGCAAGCTCGGCGGCGTCTTCCGGATCACCGACGGCCTGCAGAAGGACTTCGGTGAGCAGCGCGTGCTGGACACGCCGCTGGCCGAGTCGGGCATCATCGGCACCGCGGTCGGCCTGGCCGTGCGCGGGTTCCGGCCGGTGTGCGAGATCCAGTTCGAGGGCTTCATCTTCCCCGGCTTCGACCAGATCGTCAGCCAGGTGGCGAAGCTGCACTACCGCACCCAGGGCCGGGTCAAGGTGCCGATCGTGATCCGCGTGCCCTTCGGCGGCGGGATCGGTGCGGTGGAGCACCACTCGGAATCGCCGGAATCGCTGTTCGCGCACGTCGCCGGGCTCAAGGTGGTGTCCTGCTCGAACGCGGTCGACGCGTACTGGATGACCAGGCAGGCCATCGAGAGCGACGACCCGGTGCTGCTGTTCGAGCCGAAGCGGCTCTACCACTCGGGCAACCTCCGGGCCGAAGTTGACACCACGGCCACGCCGGACCCGCTGCACGTCTCGCGGGTGGTGCGTCCCGGTGACGCGGCCACGCTGGTGGCCTACGGGCCGTCGGTGAAGGTCTGCCTGGACGCCGCCACCGCCGCGCAGGAGGAGGGGACCTCGCTGGAGGTCATCGACCTGCGCACGCTCTCCCCGCTGGACCTGGATCCGGTGTTCGAGTCCGTCCGGCGGACCGGCCGGCTGATCGCGGTCAGCGAGGCGCCTTCGGAGTCCTCGCTGACTTCGGAGATCGCCATGCGGGTGCAGCAGGAGTGCTTCTACTCGCTGGAGGCACCGGTTCTGCGGGTCACCGGGTTCGACACCCCGTACCCGCCGGCCAAGCTCGAGGAGGACTACCTCCCCGACCTTGACCGGGTGCTGCACACCGTCGACCGCTCGCTGGCCTGGTAGGGGGATTCGCGAAAATGCCGCAGTACAAGCAGTTTCCCCTGGCCGACACGGCGGAGGGGCTGACCGAGGCCGACATCCTCAACTGGCACGTGAAGCCGGGTGACGAGGTGAAGGTCAACCAGATCGTGGTGGAGATCGAGACCGCGAAGGCGGCCGTCGAGCTGCCCATCCCGTGGGCCGGGGTGATCACCGAGCTGCACGTGGAGCCGGGGCAGACGGTCGAGGTCGGGACGCCGATCCTGACCATCGACACCGATCCCGGCGGGGCGCCCGCCGAAGCACCGTCACCGAACGGGGCCGCCGCCGCGCCGACTGCCGCTCCGGCTGCTCCGGCCGAGGAGGAGATGAAGCCGCTGGTCGGCTACGGCTCCAAGACGGTCACCGCGAAACGCCGGGCCCGCAAGGAAAGCGCGCCGGTCGCCGCGGTGGAGACCCCGGCTCCGGCTCCCGCCAAGGGTGGGTACGTGCCGCTGGCGAAGCCGCCGGTGCGGAAGCTGGCCAAGGACCTCGGCGTCGACCTGCACTCGCTGGCCGCCGAAGGCCAGGTCATCACCCGGGAAGACGTACAGCGCGCGGCTTCCGGTGCGGCCGACGAGCCGCCGGTCAAGCCTGCGGCGTCCTCTGTGGACACTGCCGGTGAGCGCCGGGTGCCGATCAAGGGCGTGCGCAAGGCGACTGCCAAGGCGATGGTGGAGAGCGCGTACACCGCGCCGCACGTGACGGAGTTCCTGACCGTCGACGTGACGCCGATGATGGAGCTGCGGGAGAAGCTGAAGAAGAGCCCGGCCTTCGCCGGGATCAAGCTGACCCCGCTGGCGTTCGCGGCGAAGGCGATGTGCCTGGCCGCGAAGCGGACGCCGGACGTGAACGCCTCCTGGGACGAAGAAAACCAGGAGATCGTCTACAAGAGCTATGTGCACCTTGGCATCGCGGCGGCGACGCCGCGCGGGCTGATCGTGCCGAAGATCCGCAACGCCGAGCAGTTGTCGCTGCCGGAGCTGGCGCAGGCGCTCAGCGACCTGACCGACGTCGCCCGCGAAGGCAAGACGGCGCCGGGTGACATGGTGAACGGCAGCATCACGATCACCAACGTGGGCGTTTTCGGCGTGGACACCGGCACGCCGATCATCACGCCCGGTGAGTCGGCGATCCTGGCGTTCGGCGCCATCCGCGACACCCCGTGGGTGGTCGACGGCGAGATCAAGGTGCGGAAGGTGCTGCAGCTGGCGCTGAGCTTCGACCACCGCGTGGTCGACGGCCAACAGGGCTCGCAGTTCCTCGCCGACGTCGGCATGCTCCTGTCAGACCCGGCGAGCGCCTTCATCCTCTGATTCCCTGTCACGAATGTGGCCTTCGAGATGCTGGATGCCTCGAAGGCCACATTCGTGACGTCAGGGGCGGGCTTCGTCGAGCAGGGCTTGGCCGGTGCGCCGGTAACGCACGTTCGGGCTGCGCACCGATTCCCCGATCAGTTCGACCAGCCCTTCCTGGCGGAGGATACGCAGCCAGCGGGCGAGCGCCTTGTCGGCGAGGCCGGTCACCGACGCGATCTCAGCCCGGTTGAGCTCTTTGTCGGCCAACGCGGCCAGCACTTCGGCCCGCCGATCGGCCCGCGCCGGAGCCGACGCCGCCGATGCCGCGTCCGGCGTCAGTTCGTACCGAGTCCACCGGCTGCCGCCGATTTGCGTGAGCAGTCCTCGCGCGACCAGTTCGCCGAGTTCCGCCGTCGCCCGCCGGGAATCCAGGCCGCTCGCACTCCGGTACGCCTTGTTGTCGAGTACCTCGCCGTTCTTCGCCATGGCCAGCCCCTGGCACTGACTGTCGGTGAGACCGCGTTCGCCGAGCCTGCGGATCCAGTCGACGATCTCCGGCCCGAACAACGCGTGGTTCGGGAAGGTGACCTGGAAAAACGAGACCCTGTCGGCGAAGCGTGGCGGGCTGAGCGAGGCGTGCCGCAACGCGTTGATCATCGTCCGGATGCCGGAACCGCGGTTCTCGCAGACGGTCCTCCCGGTCCCGGGGATCGCCACGTCCTCGAGCAGCCTGAGCAGAGTCGCGTTCCGGGTGGAGGAAATACCTTCCTCGCCGAGGTCGTCCTCGGTGACCGGGCCGAACAGCCCGCCGGGATTCCGCACGAGCAACCGGTCCGGATACATCTCGATCTGCACTTGGGTGCCACGGGCCGCCGGTGAGTAGTCGCGATGCGCCACGGCGTTCACGATCGCCTCGCGCAGCGCCGCTTCCGGGTACTCCCAGGTGTCGAGACGACCGGCACCACGCACGGTGGCGCGACGGCTCATGTTCCGCCGGAGCACGGCGAGCGCGTCGGCGACCATGACCGGGATCGGGCCCTCGATCGGCACGTTGTCGAGGAAGCGCTCGCCCGTGGCGAGGTCGGCACCTTCTGGTGTCGGATAGTGGATGAAGGTGAGCAGCAGTTGCGGGAAGTGTTCCTGCGGGTACGCCCCGAGCGCCATCAACCCGCCGAGCGTGACCTGGTCCCCGGTGAGCACCTTCGCCCGCCGCAGCACATCCTCGGTAGCCAGTCCCGCGAACGCGTGCGGTCGGCGTTCGCGCAGGCGAGCCGCGAATCCCGCCACCATCCCGGCGTCGAGTGCCTCCAGCCCGACGTCCGGCACGGGTTCCTCGTCGAATCGCGGCTGTCCGCGGTTCGACAGCATCAACTGGACTTCGTAACTGGTCAGCCGCCGGTCGCCGTCGCTGACCCGGACGTAACTGCCCTGGGTCAGCCCGGCGCCCTTGTAGAAGCACGGCCGCCGGTCCGGTTCGAGCGCCGGAACCTCGGCGACCACCAGGTCGACGCCTTCGAAGCGGTGGACCCTGATCACCGGGCGGATCGGGGGTTCCAGCTCTTCACCGCACATCGAGCCGAGGTCGGCACTCAACTTCGCCGCGTCGCCGACCCCGACGGCGGCGAACCCGGCGGCTTCGTCCAGCCCGAGCACCAGCACCCCGCCCCGGGTGTTCGCGAAGGCGGAGACGGTTTCGCGAACCGTTTTGGGCAGCTTGATCGAAGCGCGCTTGGCTTCGACGTCCACGTCGTCCGCGCCGAGCCGTCGCAGGTTGGCCACGACCTCCGCGAGTTCCTCATCGATCACCGCGCACCACCATGCTCACTAGCATGCTAGCTATCATGCCAACTGACCTTGCCAGTTAGCATGTTTGTCACCCGCTCGAATGAGCTTGACGGAGTGAGTGCTCACTCCGCACACTGGCGGACATGAACCCACCTCCTGCCAAGCGTCGCGCGCCTGCCATGAGTACCGAGCAGCGGCGCGAGATGATCGTCCGGGCGGTGCTGCCGTTGGTGGCCGAGCACGGCGCCGGGATCACCACGAGTCAGATCGCGCGGGCGGCCGGGATCGGCGAGGGCACCATTTTCCGCGCCTTCAAGGACAAGGACGAGCTGCTCGACGCCTGCATCGCCGAGGTGGTGCGGCCCGACTCCGCGTTGCAGGCCATCGCCGAGATCCCGCTCGACCAGCCTCTGCGCGAACGGCTCGTGGAAGCCGCCGCCACGTTGACCGCGCATCTCGAGCGGCTGGGCTCGGTGGTCGGCGCCATGCTCACCGCCGGCCGCCCGCCGGGCCGTCCCGAGCCCAGCAAGCAGAACCTCCGGGCCCGCCGCGAGTCGTTCACCGCCATGCGTGACGGCATCGCCGAACTCTTCGAGCCCGAGCGCGACGGACTCCGCCTCCCGCCGGAAAAACTGGCCGCGTTGTTCTCCTCGCTGCTGCTCAGCCTGCACCGCGACGGTGACCAGGCGGCGACCGTCGACGAGATCGTGGACGTCTTCCTCAACGGGGCGTGCCGGTGAGCGAATTCCGCGGTGGGGGACCGCCGGGCCTGAGACGGCTCATGCGGCGGGCGGGCAAAGCCACTGAAAGCGGTCTCACCGGGCCGATCACCATTCCCGATCCCCGCAAGACCTTCGACGAACCGACCGACCTCGCCTCCCGCCTGAAGCGCGTGCGCGAGGCGGTCGGCGGCACCGTCCGCGGCCTGCCCCGCGTCGCCCGGCTGACCTGGGGCGCCGGGCGCCTGCTGACCATCGGCATCGCGCTGCTCACGCTGATCGCCGGACTGCTGCCCACGGTCACCGCCTACGCCGCGAAACTGCTGATGGACGCCGTGGTCGCGGCGATCTCCGGGCACGGCGGCACCACCACGATCGTCTGGCTGGCCGCGTTCCAGTTCGGCATCTTCACCGCCACCGCGGTTGTCACCGCGCTGACCAACATCTGCCAGCAACTGCTCACCGAGCGCATGGTGCTGACCATCCGGCACCAGGTGATGGACCACGCCAGCCGCCTGCACCTGGCCTTCTTCGAGGGCTCGGAGTCCTACGACCTGCTGCGCCAGGCCGATCGCGAGGCCCCGCAGCGCCCGGTGTCCATGCTGACCTCCGGCCTCGGCCTGATCCGCACCTCGATCACCTTCGGCAGCATGATCACCCTGCTGATCACGGTGAGCCCGCTGCTCGCGCTCGTCGCACTGGTCGCGCCGATCCCCGCGTTCATCGCGCAGTCGAAGTACGGCGCCCGCGCGTTCACCCTGACCCTGATGCTCTCGCCGTTCCGTCGGCGCATGGAGTACCTGTCCATGCTGGTCACCACGGACAACCACGCCAAGGAGACCAAGCTCTTCGGCCTCGGCCCGTACCTGGTCGACCGGTTCCACCGGATCAGCACGGCCGCCTACGAGAAGCAGCGCAAGCTGATCCGCAACCGGAACCTGGCCGGTGCCGGGTGGAGCCTGCTGTCCACCTTCGCCGGTTCCGCGATCGCGTTGTACATCGCGCTCGAAGCGGTCGCGGGCAGGCTGACGCTGGGCGATCTCGCGCTGTACACCGCCGCCGCGACCGCCGTGCAGACCTCGGTGCAGGGCCTGTTCAACGCGTTCACCGGGATGTACGAGAACAACCTCTACCTGGACACGCTGTACAAGTTCCTCGGCACCGAACCGGAGATCGTGGCCCCGCCGGACCCGAAGCCGCTGCCGTCGCCGCTGCTCGGGCGGGTCACCTTCGAGCGGGTCGGCTTCCGGTACCCGGGCGCCGACGAGGCCGCGCTGGACGACGTCAGCTTCACCATCGAGCCGGGTGCCACGGTGGCCGTGGTCGGGCGCAACGGGGCCGGGAAGTCGACGCTGCTCAAGCTGCTGTGCCGGTTGTACGACCCGACCGACGGGCGCATCCTGCTCGACGGGGTGGACATCCGCGAGTTCGACCCGGACGAGCTGCGGCGCCAGATGAGCGCGATGTTCCAGGACCACGTCAGCTACCACGCGACGGCGGCGGAGAACATCGGTCTCGGCGACATCGACAACGTGACCGACCGGCCGCGCATCGAGGATTCCGCGCGCCGCGCCGGCGTGGCCGAGCGCATCGAGCGGCTGCCGAAGACCTACGACAGCCCGCTGGGCCGCTGGTTCGACCAGGGCATCTCCCTGTCCGGTGGGGAATGGCAGAAGCTGGCGCTGGCCAGGGCCTTCCAGCGGGACGCCCCGATCCTGCTGCTGGACGAGCCGACCTCGGCGCTGGACGCCGAAGCCGAGCACGAACTGTTCGCGCGGCTGCGCGAACTGGCCCACGGCCGGACCACCCTGTACATCTCGCACCGCTTCTCCACGGTCCGGCGGGCGGAGAAGATCCTGTTGCTGGAGAAGGGAAAGCTCGCCGAATACGGCACGCACGACGAACTCATGGCCCTGGACGGCGGTTACGCGGAACTGTTCACCCTGCAGGCCGCGGCCTATCTGGATGAGATGTGACCTCCAGCCAGGATTCCGGGATGACGGTGCTGCCGGGTCACCCCGCGAATATCCACTGTGGACCTTTCGAACCGGCAGTACGCCACCTCTATCCGGTTGTAGGAGTAGAATTCCTCGGCCGTCGCGAAGTTGGCCCGTGAAAGGTCGAAGAGGCCGGTGACAAAATCGCACCGGTTGAAGCGCAACGTACCGTCACGAACGCCGAGCAGGGAGAAGTCCGCCACCACCCCGGAGAAGTCGACCCGGAAGAAGTCGACGTCGGCACTGTTCAGCTTGCTGCCGTAGAAGTCCAGCGCACCGGTGAACCGGGCGCCGACGAACTCGGCCGCGGCGTCCCGGAACACCGACTTGGCGAAGGTGGTGCGCTCGGCCAGGAAATCGGTGCCGTGACAGCTCAGCTTCCCGCTGAACCGGGTGCCTTCGAAGGAGGTGAGTGCGCCGGTGAAGTCCGCCCGGTCGAACACCACCCGGCCGCGGAAGGTGAGGCCGCTGAAGTCCGCGTTCTCGAAGACCACGTCGGAGAAGTCGAAGGTGAGCAGCGACCACCGGCCGTAGCGGCCGGTCCGCTCGCGGATCACCTTGAGCACCGCCGCCCGCACTTCCCGCTCCCCGGTCTCGTCCGGGTCGGGAGCCACCCGCAGGTAGCCGCACAGGACGCCGACGCACACCTGCCGCTGCGCCGACCAGCCGTCGGCCAGGCCCGCCATGGCGTAGACCCCGGCCAGGCGCACCGCGGGACTGGCGTGGGCGAGTTGCTCGGCGGCCACCCCGAAGCGCTCGTTGAAGGCCCGCGTGGCCTCCCGGTGGCCGTGCCGCTCCGCGAGTTCGTGCTCCTTCTCGGTGACGCGCTGCCTTCGCAGGTTCACCGCGAGCAGCACGACACCGCCGAGCCCGGCGACCACCGCCAGCGCGATCTTGAGCAGTTCGAGCAGTTGGGGCGGGCCGAAGGCGGCCCCCGGCGGCAGCGACGGCCAGCCGAGCAACCAGAGCAGACCGGTCAGCACCCCGCCGGCGACCACCAGCGCGACCACGAGCCAGCCGAGCACGGTGGTGGCGATACCGCCCCGCCGCGCCACCACCAGGGCGGCGAGCAGGAGCAGCCCGCCCCCGATTCCGGCCCCGGCCTGCCAGGTCAGCCAGTTCCACACGATCGATGACCCTGGCGGGGAGCAAATCGGGCGGATCGCTCGTTGGACAGGACATGGCTGTGGTTTTCCTGCTCTACGTGGTAGCCGAGGTGGCGGCCGTCTGGGCGGTCAGCTCGGCCATCGGCTTCTTCGGCACGATCGGCCTGCTGCTGGCGGGCGCGTTCCTCGGCTCGTGGCTGGCCCGTCGCGAGGGGGGCAAGGCGGCGCGCGCGTTCATGGAGACGGCCCGCTCGGGTCGCTCGGCGCACAACGAGGTGACCGACGGCATGCTGATCGGGCTCGGTGGCCTGCTGATCATGCTGCCGGGCTTCGTCAGCGACGTGGTCGGGCTGCTGCTCATCCTGCCGCCGACGCGCGGGGTGTTCCGCCGCTCCTGGCTGCGCCGGATCGAGAAGCGCGCGCGGTCGGCGCCGGACCTGCGCTCGCCGTTCCAGAGCAACGTGATCGTGGTGGACAGCGAAGTGGTCGACCCCGACGAGCCGCGAGAGCCGACGAAGCCGACGAAGAACCACCCGGTGATCGAAGGCTAGGAGGCCGTGGCCTTCGGGATGTCGAAGTAGCTGCTGAACCGCACGGCCAGCGCGTAGTCGCCCTTCACCCGCACCTTGCCGGTGACGAACATGGCCGCGGCCGCGGTCACCCCGGTGGCCATCCGGATGAAATCGGCGGCGGAAACGGTGACCGTGGCGTCCGGGGAGCGGCCGAGGTCGCTGCTGGAAACGCAGACCCCGTCCTCGACCACCGTCTGATATCGGTCGAACGGGCCTTCGCCGTCACCGTGGTGGAAACGCCAGCCGATCACGAACTCCACATTCTTCGCCTTTTCCTCGATGAGATGATCCGACATTCTGCGGAATATCTCGTCGAGAAATACCGAGCGCAGTTCGTCGTGCGCGGCCAGTTCGTTGATCTGCTCTTTCGAGGCGTCGTTGACCACGTCGACGAGCAACTGGGTGGACAGCGAGCCGAGTTCGATACCCGCGCCGACGGAGCCGAGCATGTGCAGGGTTTCCAGCACCTGAACGAACTGCGCCGGACTGAGCCGCCGGATCTCCAGCTCGCCGGCGAAGGCGTCCAGCACCGAATCCGCGCGCGGCCGCTCGGCGGGCAGGCGGCTGCGCCGCAACAAAGTTCCGCGCCAGCGTTCGCGCCAGGTCACGGGTTCGGAGGACACGGGAACCGAGTGTAGGTGGGCGCTCAGGGCTTGGGAAGGTCGAAGAAACCGATCAACCCGGCCGCGAATGCGAGATCGCCTTTCACCTTGATCCGGCCGGTGACGAACATAACCGCCGGCGTCGCCTGGTGGGTGATGAGTTTGAAAAAGTCCACCGGTGCCACGGTGATGGTCACCCGCGGTTTCTCCTTCGGTTCACGGCTGACCGTGCATTCACCGTCCCGGATGACGGTTTCGAAGCGGTCGTAACCGTCGGCGTCCGCGCCGCCGGTCAGCCGCCAGCGGACCACCGCGTTCAGCTCGGCCGCGCGGTCGGGCCTCAGGTGCGCGCTCATCCGGCGGAAGATCTCACCGAGCACCTTCTCCCGCAGTGCCCGGTCGGCGACCACCGTGTCCAGCTGCGCCTTCGACGCCCCGGCGATGATCCGCGCGAACTGCCGCGGCTCCACCTGGCCGAGGTCCGTCGCGCGCAACGCTTCGAGCAACGCCGGGCCCTCGAGCAGCTCGATGTCCTCCACGCCGACCTCCCAGTCTACCTACTCCACAGTAAGACTACTCGCGAGTAGGTACCCGGGCAAGCCGAAGGCCGCGTGCCGTCACACCACCGGGCCCTCGCCCGGTAGCGTTCACCGGACGAGGAGGTCGAGGTGTCCGAGGAAGTGCAGAGTCCAACGGGGCGAGCGAAGCGGCTGCCGCGAGCGGTGCGGGAACGGCAGATCCTGGACGCCGCCGTGCGGGTGTTCGCCCAGTACGGCTACCACTCGGCGTCGATGGACGAGATCTCCGAGGTGGCCGGGGTCTCCAAGCCGATGATCTACACCTATCTCGGCTCCAAGGAAGACCTGTTCGCGCAGTGCATCCGCCGTGAGGCCACCCGCCTGCTCGAAGCCATCCAGTCCGGCGTCCAGCCGGACCTCCCGCCGGACATGCAGCTCTGGTACGGCCTGCGCTCCTTCTACCGGTTCGTCGCCGAGTACCGCGAGTCGTGGACCGTGCTGCACCGCCAGGCGCTGGTGGTCGGCGGCCCGTTCGCCGCCGAGATCACCGACATGCGCAAGCGCGCGATCGAGCTGGTGGCCGCACTGGTGGTCTCGGCCGGTACCCGCAAGGGCCTCGCCGAGCAGGCCGAGTTCTCCGGTGAGGGCCTGTCCGCGGCGCTGGTCGGCGCCGCGGAATCGCTCGCCGACTGGGCGCTCGACCACCCCGACGTCTCCGACGGGGTGCTCGCCTCGTGGCTGATGAACCTGGTCTGGCTCGGCTTCAACGACCTCGTCGAAGGCGCGGTCTGGAAGCCCGCCGAGCCCGAAGCCTAAAGAGCGGCGATCGAACCCGTGAGGTGCGGCTTCGGCTTCTTCGCGCCCCACAGCTCGAACGCCCAGCCGTCGCCGGTCGCCCAGCTGGTGAAGGCGACCTTGCCGGGCAGCAGCACGGGCAGCTTGAACTTCACGTCCACGGTGAACGCCTCCGGCAGCCTGCCCTCGAAGGCGGCCAGGCTGTGTGCCTTTGTCCACATGCCGTGGGCGATCGCGGCCGGGAAGCCGAACGCCTTCGCGGTCAGCGGGTGCAGGTGGATCGGGTTGCGGTCGCCGGAGACCTCGGCGTACCGGCGGCCGATGTCGGCGGGCACCCGCCACAGCGCGCTCGGTGACGGCGGCGCGAGCCGCTCGCCCGAACCCTTGCCGCCCTCGCCGCCACCGCGGCGCAGGTAGGTGCTCACGTCCGTCCACACCGGAGCGTCCTCAGTGGACTCCGACGTATTCACCGTGCTCACCACATCGAACTGCTGACCCTTCTCGTGCGGCCGCAGGTTCTCCGCACGCACGCGCACGGTGAGCCGTTCGCCGAGCAGCACCGGGCGGTGCTGGGTGATCCGGTTCGCCACGTGCACCATGCCCAGCAACGGGAACGGGAAGTCCGGCTCGGTCATCAGCGCCATCTGCAGGCCGAAGGCGAGGATGTGCGGATAGGTCGCGGGCAGCTCGTCGCCGAAGCGGAACCCGCAGACGCGGTTGTAGGCGGCCAGGTGCGCCGGATCGACGGTGACGCCCGTGCGCACGAACTCGGTGTCCGGCAAGCCGCCGCCGGACGGGCCGGGCCGCAGCCCGCCGAGCAGCGCCTTCGGGTACAGCGTGCCGAGGCTCGGTGCCGCGCTCAGTTCCTTGGTGACCATCTCAAGCTCCCAGGAAGGCCTGGCCGCACACACGCACGACGTTGCCGTTGACCGCGCCCGAAGCCGGGTTCGCGTACCAGGCGATGGTTTCGGCGACATCCACCGGCAGCCCGCCCTGGGCCAGGCTGGACAGCCGCCGCCCGACCTCGCGGATCATCACCGGCACCGCCGCGGTCATCTTGGTCTCGATGAAACCGGGCGCGACGGCGTTGATCGTGCCGCCCTTGGCCGCCAGCTCCGGCGCGCCGACGTCGATCATGCCGATCACGCCGGCCTTGCTGGTGGCGTAGTTGGTCTGGCCGAGGTTCCCGGCGATGCCCGCGATCGAGGAGACGCCGATGATGCGGCCGTTGTCGTTGAGCACCCCGTCGGCGAGCAGCTTGTCGTTGACCGCGAGCTGCGAGGCGAGGTTCACCGAGAGCACCGCGTCCCAGTGGGCCTCGGTCAGGTTGCCGAGCGTCTTGTCGCGGGTGATGCCGGCGTTGTGCACCACGACGTCGACGCCGCCGTGCCGCTGCGTGAGGTAGTCGGCGAGCTTCTGGGGCGCGTCGGCGGCGGTGATGTCGAGCTGGAGCGAAGCCCCGCCGACCTTGTTGGCCACCTTGGACAGGTCGCCGCCCTGCGCCGGGATGTCGAGCGCGATCACGTGGGCACCGTCGCGGCCGAGCACCTCGGCGATCGCCGCGCCGATGCCCCTGGACGCCCCGGTGACCAGCGCGACCTTGCCCGCCAGCGGTTTCGCCCAGTTCTCCGGAGCGGTGGCGGCCTTGCCGTGGGTGCCGACGCGGATCACCTGGCCGTCGACGAAGGCGGACTTCGCCGAGAGCAGGAAGCGCAGCGTCGACTCCGTCGCCTCCTCGGCACCCTCGGCCACGTAGACCAGCTGCGCGGTGGCGCCGCGCTTGAGCTCCTTGCCGACCGAACGGACGAAGCCTTCGAGCGCGCGCTGCGCGATGCGTTCGCGGCCCTCGACCGCTTCCGGCGGCGTGCCGAGCACAACCACCCGGCCGGACGGCACGAGCTGCCGGATCACCGGCTGGAAGAACTTGTAGACCTCGCGCAGGCGGCCCGGCTCGGTGATGCCGGTGGCGTCGAAGACCAGCGCGCCGTGCTTGCCCCCGGCCGGTGTGGTGACCACCTCGATGCCCGCGTCGGCGAGCTGGGTGGACACGGCCTTTTCCAGCCGTCCACCCGGGGCGGCGCCGAGCAGTGCCGGGCCGTCGAGCGGCGGCTGACCGGGCGAGTAGCGGCGCAACGGGTAGGGATTGGGCAAACCGAGGCGCGGCACCACGAACCGCCCGAGCTGGCTCTTCGCGAACTGCTGGTACCTGTCGGCCATGACCGTCCCTCCATGCGTCCGGTGTCACTGTGCAGCCTAACCTACTAGCGAGTAGGTTACACTCCGAAGTACCTCACAAAACTCGCCTCGGAGGGAAAAATGGCCACGAAGAAGGCACCGCAGGTCCGCAGGGTCGCCATCGTGGGCGGCAACCGGATCCCGTTCGCGCGGTCGAACGGCCCGTACGCGCGGGCCTCGAACCAGGACATGCTGACCGCGGCGCTGGACGGCCTGGTCAGCCGCTTCTCCCTGCAGGGCGAGCGGATCGGCGAGGTGGCCGCGGGCGCGGTGCTCAAGCACGCCCGCGACTTCAACCTGGCCCGCGAGTGCGTGCTCGGCAGCAAGCTCTCGCCGGAGACCCCGGCCACCGACCTGCAGATGGCCTGCGGCACCGGGCTGCAGGCGATCGTCACGGTGGCGAACAAGATCGCGCTCGGGCAGATCGACTCGGCCATCGCCGGTGGCGTGGACACCACCAGCGACGCGCCGCTCGCGGTGAACGACGACCTGCGGCAGATCCTGGTCCAGCTGAACGCGGCGAAGACCGTCGGCGAGCGGCTGAAGCTGGCCGCGAAGATCCGGCCGGGGCACATCGTGCCGGAGATCCCGCGCAACGCCGAGCCGCGCACCGGCCTGTCGATGGGCGAGCACGCGGCGCTGACCGCGAAGGTCTGGGACATCTCGCGCGCCGACCAGGACGAACTCGCCGCCGCCAGCCACCGGAACCTGGCCGCCGCCTACGACCGCGGTTTCTTCGACGACCTGCTCACGCCGTTCCTGAAGCTGTCGAAGGACCAGAACCTGCGGCCGGATTCGAGCGTGGAGAAGCTGGCGAAGCTCAAGCCGACCTTCGGCGGGCCCGAAGGCACGATGACCGCGGGCAACTCGACGCCGCTCACCGACGGCGCGTCGACCGTGCTGCTGGCGACGGAGGCGTGGGCGAAAGCGCGGAAGCTGCCGGTGCTGGCGTACCTGACCTTCTCGCAGACCGCGGCGGTCGACTACGTGCACGGCGACGAGGGCCTGCTGATGGCGCCCGCGTACGCGGTGCCGCGAATGCTGGAGCAGGCGGGCCTGACCCTGCAGGACTTCGACTTCTACGAGATCCACGAGGCGTTCGCGTCGCAGGTGCTGGCCACGCTGAAGGCCTGGGAGGACCCGGCTTTCGCGAAGGAGAAGCTGGGCCTGGACACGCCGCTGGGCTCGATCGACCGGTCGAAGCTGAACGTGAACGGCTCGTCGCTGGCCGCCGGGCACCCGTTCGCCGCGACCGGTGGGCGGATCGTGGCCACGCTGGCGAAGCTGCTGGCCGAGAAGGGCTCGGGGCGCGGGCTGATCTCCGTGTGCGCGGCCGGCGGCCAGGGCATCACGGCGATCCTGGAGCGGTAAGCCAAACCGTGAGGTGGCTTTCACGGCGGAATCGGCCGGGAAAGCCACCTTCACGGCATGGGCGCGAGTGTCAGTTGGCGAGCTGCTTCGCGCGCTTGCGGGCCTTCTTGGTCTGCTTCCCGGCGGACTTCTGCAGCGTCTGCGCCTGCTTGCCCGCCACCTTCGCGGCCTTCTTCGCGCGCCAGCCCAGCGACGGCTTCCCGTGCGTGTCGGCGGCGGCGATCATCAGGCCACCGGCCAGGCCCGCGTTCTTCAGGAAGTGGATCAGCTGCTGCTGCTTCGCCTGCTCGTCCTTCTCCGCCCAGAACGGGTGACCGGCCACCGTCGTCGGCACCAGGCTGCCGAGCAGCACCAACGCGGACAGCCGCGGCGCCTTGCCCAGCGCGAACAGCGAACCGGCGGCGATCTTCAGCACGGCGTCCACCCGGACGAGGGTCACCGGGTCGGTGGGGACCTGCTCGGGCAGCCGGTCGGCGTAGCGGCCGATCGTGCTGTCCAGCAACGGCTTGGCGGCTTCGGCGTGGCCCTCCGCCTGCCGCAGCGCGTTGATGCCGCCGCTGATGAAGATCGACGCGAGCAGTGGACGGGCCAATCGACGCAGAATCACGGGGTCACCTCTCCGACAACAGGTCAAGCTTGCTTCGAACGTACCCAAATCCCACGGTTCCTACCCGCCTATGGGGCTTTCTAGTGCCAGAACTAGAAAGCCCCATACCCCGTTAGTGAACGGAATACGCCCGCGGCAGCGCGAACCCGCGCTCGGCGGCGACCTCCCGGAGCCGGTTCGGGTAGTCGGTGATGATGCCGTCCACGCCGTCGTCGATCAGCTTGTGCATGGTCGGCTTGTCGTTGATGGTCCACGGGATCACCTTCAGCCCCGCCCGGTGTGCCTCGTCGACCAGCGCCTCCGTGGTGAACGGGACGTAGTTCGGGTCGTTGACCGAGCCGCCCTGCGGATTGCCGTGCACCGGCGAGAGCGCGCTCGCGCCGAACGACTTCACCGCGCGCACCGGGCTGCCGCCGAAGTCGTCGATGTCCAGCCCGCCCAGCCACGGCGACTTGCCCGGCTGCCCGGCCTGGAGGAACTCCGGCTGGGTCAGCGCCACCGTCTTCAGCCACGGCGCGGTCCGGCGCATCAGCATGAGCGCGCCCCAGTCGAAGCTCTGGACGGTGGTGTGGTGCGCGAAGCCGGAGAAGGTGATCTCGCGGGCGGCCCGCTCGACGAACTGCTCGCGCGGCGCGGTTTCGTGCGGCGCGGCCGCCTCCACCTTGGTCTCCACGTTGAACCGGATGCCCCACGCCCGGTACTGCCGTGCCAGGTCGAACACCTCGCGCAGGGTCGGCATCTTCGCGCCGGGTGAGAGCTGCTGGTCCGGGTGGTTCGGCTGCTTCTGCGAGCCGCAGTCCAGCGTCCGAACCTGCGCGAAGGTCAGGTCCTTGACGTACTTGCCCGCGTACGGGAAGGCCGGGTCGCCGGGGAACGCGGGCTGGGTGTCGGCGCATTTCGCCGGATTGGTCTTGCGGTCGTGCGTGACCACGTCCCGGCCGTCCTTGGTGATCTGGATGTCCAGTTCCAGCGTGGTGACGCCGAGTTCGAGCGCGGTGGAGAAGGCGGCGAGCGTGCCCTCGACGGTCAGCCCGATGCCGCCGCGATGCGCCTGGATGTCGAATTCCTTGCGGGGATGCGCCTGCGCGACGGAACCGCCGAGCACGGTCACCGCGACCGCCGCGACCAGCGCTTTGGGGAGGATTCTCATGGTCGGCGAGCCTTCCAGGCCCAAGCGACTTCGAGGTGAACCCTGGAAGGATCATGGCCATGACCGACTTCACCGTCCGGCACCCGGAGGAGCACGAACGACGGCCGACGCAGAACATGGTCGCCCGCGCACTGCACTACCGGCCATTCACCGACGAGCAGTGGGCGTTCGGCGAGCATCTGCTCAGCGCCGAGCGGACCTTCGGCGCCTACGAGGACGGCCTGCCGATCGGGATGACCTCGTCCGCCGCCGTCGACCTGGCGGTGCCCGGCGGACAGGTGCCCGCGGCCGCGGTGGCCTGGGTGGGCGTGCGCGCGGACCGCACCCGCCGCGGGGTGGTGAGCGAACTGCTGACCACCCAGTTGCGCGACTGCCGTGAGCGCGGTGAGCCGGTGGCCGCACTGCACGCGAGCGAGGCCACCATCTACGGCCGGTTCGGTTACGGCGTCTCGTGCCAGGCCAAGTACGTCGTGGTCGACCGCACGCGGGCGCGGATGCGAGCGGACGTGCCGTCGACCGGCTCGGTGCGCCTGCTGTCCGACGCCGAGGCGCCGACCGTGCCGCGGGAGATTTACCGGGCGATCGACCTGCACCGGCCCGGCATGATCACGCGCGATGAGCCGTGGTGGCGATGGGGGCACGACCGCGTCCTCGAACGCGACGGCCGTCTGGTCGCCGTGCACCGTGACCACCACGGCGTCGACGACGGGTTCGCCGTGTACCGCCCGGTCTCGCTCGGCACCTTCGAGCAGCCCGTCGCGGGCGGGGCCCTGGACGTGGTCGACCTGCACGCCGCGAACCCGGGCGCGCTCGCCGGGCTGTGGCGGTTCCTGCTGTCGATCGACCTGGTGGCGAAGATCCGCGTCAAGTCCCGGCCGGTCGACGAGCCGATCGACCTGATGCTGGAGGACCCGAGGGCGGCCACCGTCACTGGGCTTCACGATCACCTGTGGATACGGCTGGCCGATGTGCCGCAAGCGCTTGCGTCCAGGACTTATGCCCATGCCGAGCCGGTGGTGCTCGAAGTGCGCGACCCCCGGCTGCCGGAGAACGAGGGCCGCTACCGGATCGGCCCGGACGGCGTGGAGCGCACCTCGGCCGACGCTGGCCTCACGCTGGACGTGGACACGCTCGGCATGCTCTACCTCGGCGGGTGGCCGGCCAGTGCGCTGGCCGGGATCGGGCGGGTTCACGCTGTTGATCCATCCGCCCTGACCAGGGCGGATGCGTTGTTCAGTTGGGCTCGGCCGCCGTGGTGCGGCACCGATTTCTGATTCGGGGTTGACCTTGACGTTGCGTCAACTTCTACCGTGGAACCCATCAGCGAACGAGGTCTGAGGAAGGCGGACGCGATGGAGTGGTCGATCCAGGACATCGCGCGCACGGCCGGGACCACCAGCCGCACCCTGCGCCACTACGGGCAGGTCGGGCTGCTGGAACCGACCAGGATCGGCCGCAACGGCTACCGCTACTACGACGACCGCGCGCTGGTGCGCCTGCAGCGGATCCTGCTGCTGCGGGAGCTGGGGCTCGGGCTGCCCGCCATCGCCGAGGTGCTGGCCGGGGAGCAGGACACCGCCGCTGCCCTGCGCACCCATCTCGAGCTGCTCGAACAGGAACGGGACCGGATCGGGCGGCAGATCGAGTCGGTGCGGACGACCCTGCGGAAAACGGAAGGAGGTGAGCAACTGATGGCGGAAGAGGTTTTCGACGGGTTCGACCACACCCGGTACAAGGACGAGGTGGTCGAGCGCTGGGGCAAGGACGCCTACGAGAAGGGCGACCGCTGGTGGACCTCGCTGAGCGCCGAGGAGAAGAAGGCGTTCCAGCAGGAACAGGTCGACATCGCCCGCGACTTCGCCGACGCGATGCGGGCCGGGGAGCCCGCGGACGGCGAGGTGGCGCAGGCGATCACCCGGCGCCAGCACGACTGGCTGGCGAAGACGGTCGACGTGAGCAAGAGCTACTTCATCGGACTGGGCGAGATGTACGTGTCCGATGAGCGGTTCACGGCCGTCTACGACCAGCACGGCACGGGGAACGCGGAGTACATCCGCGACGCGATGAAGGTCTACGGGGAGCGCAACCTCACCGACTAGTCGCTGTCCCGGACCGGTGGCCAGGGCTGCAGACCTGGCCACGACACGCCTCGGGATTTCTGGCTCATTATCGGTGGGGCGCTAGAAAGCCCGATACGGTTCGATAGTGGACCCCATCCGCAACCCGTTCGCCCCCGGCGCCGGCCAGCGCCCGCCCGAGCTGGCGGGGCGGGAACGCGAGCTGCACGCCTTCGAGGTGGTGCTGGAACGGGTCGCACGGGGACGTCCGGAACGCAGCCTGGTGCTGACCGGCCTGCGAGGCGTCGGCAAAACGGTGCTGCTCGGGGAACTGCGCGCGATGGCGGTCCGGCACGGCTGGGGCGCGGGAAAGATCGAGGCACGGCCGGACGCCGAACTGCGGCGGCCGCTGTCGGCGGCGTTGCACCGGGCGATCCGCGATCTGGCGGTCCGGCACCGCGCGCCGGACCGGGTGGAGTCGGTGCTGGGCGTGCTCAAGGCGTTCGCCCTGCGGGCCGCGAAGCCGGACGCGAAGCTGCGCGACCGCTGGCAGCCGGGTATCGACGTGCCCGCCGCGCAGGGGCGCGCGGATTCCGGTGACATCGAGATCGACCTGGTGGAGTTGTTCACCGACGTCGCCGAACTGGCCGCGGACGTGGGCACCGGGGTCGCGCTGCTGATCGACGAGATCCAGGACCTCGGCGCGGAGGACGTCTCGGCGTTGTGCGCGTCGTGCCATGAGCTGTCGCAGTCGGGCGCGCCGCTGGTGGTCGTCGGCGCGGGGTTGCCGCACGTGCCCGCGGTGCTGTCGGCGTCGAAGTCCTACTCGGAACGGCTTTTCCGGTACGCCCGGATCGACCGGCTGGACCGCGAGGACGCCGATCGCGCGGTGCTCGCGCCGATCGACCGGGAAGACGCCGGGATCGAGCCGGAAGCGCTGGACGCCCTGTTCGACGCCTCGGGCGGCTACCCGTACTTCATCCAGGCCTACGCGAAGGCCGCCTGGGACGCCGCGCCGGACGACCCGATCACGGTCAAGGACGTGCAGGTCGCCGCGCCGGAGGCGGAGTCGGAGCTGGCCGTCGGGTTCTTCGGCTCGCGGTACGAGCGCGCCACCCCGGCGGAGCGGGAGTACCTGCTCGCCATGGCCGAGCTGACGCAGGGCCGCGACGAGGCCGCGAGCACCTCGGACGTGGCCGTCTACCTGGGGCGGAAGCCCTCCAGCCTGTCGCCGGCACGGGACAGCCTGATGAAGAAGGGCCTGGTGTACTCGGCGGAACGAGGGCGGATCGCCTTCACCGTGCCGCACTTCGGCCACTACCTGCTCAGCCGCATCGACGACTGACGACGACCGGTTCCGGGCCGTCGGTGCCGATAGCTGTGTCTGCATCTTTATAGCGAAATCACTATAAAGCCCAATGAAGGGGCAGAGTCACTACACGGCTGAGGTTCGTTAGGTGTTGAGTGTCGTTTGCCGATGATTCATCGGCCCGTGCGCCAGATCACCGGATAATCATTGGCGATCTCGGGCGAAGTCGGGCATACTAGACCACGTAAGCCGAGAGATCCAGCGAAACCCTTGAAGGGGATGCACACACCGATGAACAACATCGCCGCCAAGCTCCGTGCCCGCCGCGCCGAGGCTCGCACTCGCCGGGCACTGAACCGGGCGATCGACACCGCGGCCACCGCGACCGTTCGTCAGGAGCTCATCGCGATCGCCCAGGCCCGTCAGCCCCACATGCGCTGACCCCTCGTGAGCAGGGTGGATTTTCACCCACACGAGTGACGTAGAACACAATACGACTGGGGTGTAACGCCACACGACATGGCGTCGATACCCCCAATGACCCCGTGATGCTGGCGGACCCCCGACCTGGCAGCATCACGGGGTTTCCACGTGTTTGGGCTCGCTTCGCATCGCCCTGCACCGTGGCCGTGAGCTGCGTATGTCCCGGGGGCCGAGCCCCCGCGGTGCGAGTTCCTCACCCTTGGCGAGCGCTGATCCCGTTGGTGAGGAACCAACGCCGGTCTTCAACTCTTGTCAGGATCACGTGTGGGGTAATGGTTGACTTTGGCAAAGGTATTTGTTGTGGTGGTCAAGTGGACAGGGTGCGAGAGGTTCGGGCGTTCAACCGGCTCTACACACGGGTGATCGGGGTGCTCAACGAGGGGCCGGTGGATGCGGAGTACTCGTTGAGCGAGACCCGCGTGTTGTTCGAGTTGGCGCGGCGTGAGTGGACTGAGGTCGGGGAGTTGCGGCGCGTGCTCGAGCTGGACGCCGGGTACGCCAGCCGATTGCTGGCGAGCCTTGCCGAGCGCGGGCTGTTGGTCCGGGAGCGCAGTCCGGAGGATGCGCGTCGGCAGGTTGTGCGGTTGACGGAGCGTGGGCGCGAGGTGTTCGCCGTGCTGGATCGGCGCAGTTCCGAGCAGGTCGGCGAGCTGCTCGCGCGGTTTGGGGAGCAGCACCAGGTCGAGTTGTTGGAAGCGATGGCCACGATCTCCCGGATCGTCGGCGGCGAGCCCGATCCGACGGTGGTGTTGCGCGCGCCTCGTGCCGGTGACCTCGGCTGGGTGGTGCACCGCCACGGCGCGGTCTACACCAAGGAGTACGGCTGGAACGACCGGTTCGAGTCGCTGGTCGCGCGGGTGGTATCGGACTACCTGGCCCATCGTGATCCGGCGTGTGAGGCGGCGTGGATCGCCGAGCTGAACGGCGAGCGGGTCGGGTCGATCATGTGCACTCGCGGAGCGGACGAGCAGACCGCCAAGCTGCGGCTGCTCCTGGTGGAGCCAAGTGCGCGGGGCCACGGTGTCGGGGCGCGGCTGGTCACCGAGTGCGTGTCGTTCGCGAAGTCGGTCGGTTGCACCGCGGTGGAACTGTGGACGGTGAGCCTGCTGGCGTCGGCTCGCCGGATCTACCAGGCCGCCGGGTTCGAGCTGGTCGACGAGCAGCCGACCAGCGATTTCGGGCCCGCGCTCACCGGTCAGACCTGGCGGCTGAAGTTATAAGGTCGTGGTGTCGATTCCGGCCGGGGCTTGTTCGTCTGCTGAGCACTGACCACCACCGAGCCTGGAGGCAACGGATGCCCGACTACATCGGCCTGCTCCGCCGCGAGGAGCGCAGCGTCGAGAACCTCAGCCCGGACGAGGCGCAGCGTGTGCTCGAGCTGTACCTGGACTGGACGAACCGGCTGGACCAGGAGGGCAGGTTGCGCGCCAGCCATCCGCTGACCAGGACCGGCCGCCTGCTCCGCGCGGACGGTGACGCGCTGAGCACCACCGACGGGCCGCACACCGAGTCCGCCGAGATCGTCGGTGGGTACATCACCATCACCGCCGACGACTACGACCAGGCCACCAAGATCTTCGGCACCCACCCGCACCTGCGGTTCGGGCCGATCGAGGTGCGCCGGATCGCGGACGAGAGCTGCTCGGAGGAATGAGCACCGCGGCCGGCGTGGTGGAGCACCTGTTCCGGCACAGTTCGGGCCAGATCACCGCCACGCTGGCCCGCGCGCTCGGCCCGGCCAGGCTGGACCTCGCCGAGGAAGCGGTGGCCGACGCCATCGAGCAGGCGTTGCGCACCTGGCCGCACCACGGCGTGCCGGACAACGCGCGCGGCTGGCTCTTCCGCGCGGCCCGCAACCGCGCGATCGACCTGCTGCGCCGCGAGGACTCCTTGCGCGCCAAGCTCCCGCTGCTGGTCGACCGGCTCGACGAACCCGCCGGAGCCGATGACGAGCTGACCATGATGGTGCTCTGCTGTCATCCCGAGCTGCCGGTGCCCGCGCAGGTGGCGCTCACCCTGAAGACCGTCGGCGGGCTGGGCGTCGGCGAGATCGCCGCGGCGCTGCTGACCAAACCGGCCACGGTGGCGCAGCGGCTGGTGCGGGCCAAGCGCTGGCTGGCCGGGAAGTCGTTCGCGCTACCGCCCGACGACGCGCTCGAATCCAGAGTGGACAGTGTGCTGGCGGTGCTCTACCTGTTGTTCAACGAGGGCTACCAGGCCAGCAGCGGGCAGGACGCGATCCGCGGCGAGCTGTGCGGTGAGGCCATCCGGCTGACCAGGTTGCTGCTGGCGGACCCGCGCACGGACACCCCGCGTGCCCGCGCCCTGCTGGCGCTGATGTTGTTGCAGGCCAGCCGGTTGCCCGCGCGGGTCGACGCCGACGGCGACCTGCTGCTGCTGTCCGAACAGGACCGTTCGCGCTGGGACCGGGCGATGATCACCGAGGGCACGCGGGTGTTCGCCACCGCGTGCACCGGGCCCGAGCTGTCGGCGTACCACGTGGAAGCGGCGATCGCCGTCTGCCACACGACGGCCGGGACCGACTGGCCACGGGTGGTCGGCCTGTACGACCAGCTGCTCGCGCTGCGGCCGTCGCCGGTCGGCAGGCTGAACCGGGCGATCGCGCTGGCGATGGCCGAGGGCCCCGCGGCGGGCATCGCCGAACTGGAGCTGCTCGAAGACGAGCCGCGGCTGGCCGCCTACCCGCTGCTCCCGGCCGCACTCGGCGCGCTGTGGCTCCAGGCGGGCGAACCGGCGAACGCGGCCCGCTACTACCGCGCGGCACTGGCCCTGCCCGGGTCCGAGCCGCAGCACCGGTTCCTGCGACAGCGCCTGGACACCTGCGAGACATGAGCTGGTGAACTTGCGCTGGTAGACCGCGTTTGTGGACGCATACGTGGACGGCTACTGCGAGCGCGTGGCGCCGGGGTTGTGGGGCGAGCCGCTCAACACGGTGAGCAATGTGGCGTTCCTGGTCGCCGCGGTCCTGATCTGGCGGCGGGCGCGGGGGCCGGTCGCGCGCACGCTGGCCGTGCTGCTCGGGCTGATCTGCCTGGCGAGCACCGCGTTCCACGCGCTGGCCACCGGCTGGGCGGGCGCCGCCGACACCGGGTTCATCCTGGTTTTTGTGCTGTACTACGCGGTCGCGTTCACGCACCTGTTCCTCGGCGTGCCGTGGCGGTGGGCCTGGCTCGCCGCGCCCGCGTTCCTCGCCGTCACGATCGGCGTCGCCGCGCTGGGCGGCGGTATGTACCTGTCCGCGTTGCTGGGGGTGTTCGTGTTCGCCGCGCTGCTCGCGCGGACCCCGCACTGGCCGCGGTTCGCCGTCGCCGGTGGGGTCTTCGCCGTCTCGCTCGGCCTGCGCACCGCGGACCACAGCGTGTGCGGGAGCTTCCCGGCAGGCACGCACTTTCTCTGGCACCTGCTCAACGGCGTGGTGCTGTACCTGGTCTCGGCCGGGGTCGTGCGGGTGGAAGCCCGCCCGACCCCGGCCATGACCTGAACCAGTGCCGGCTAGTGCACGCCGACGGCGCGCAGGTTCTTGTCGTCCTCGTCGACGTGGTAGTCCGGGTCGTTGGTCTGGTCGGTGCCGTTGGCCACCTTGAGGCGACGGGCGAGCAGGGTGACCAGCACCGCCACCACCAGGTTCGCCGCCAGCGCCACCACACCCACGTAGATCTGCACCTGGGAACCGGCGAACGGCTGCCAGCCGAACAGGTTCAGCTTGTCCAGCGGGAGCGCCGAACCGCCGAAGTGCGCCTTGCCGGTGGCCGGGTTGGGGATGTTGTAGAGCAGGATCATGCCCCAGCCCATGCCGACCACCCAGCCGGTGACCAGGCCCCAGATGTGGAACCACCTGGTGTAGAGCGACAACGCCACCGCGGGCAGGGTCTGCAGGATGATCACGCCGCCGATCAGCTGCAGGTCGATGGAGAACTGCGGATCGATGAACAGGATGAACGCCACCGCGCCGAACTTGACGATCAGCGAGGCGAGCTTGGCCTGCTTGGCCTCCTGCTTCGGCGTGGCGTCCTTCTTCAGGAACTCCTTGTAGACGTTGCGCGTCCACAGGTTCGCCGCGGCGATGGACATGATCGCGGCGGGCACCAGCGCGCCGATGCCGATCGCGGCGAAGGCGATGCCGGTGAACCACGACGGGAACTGGTCGGCGAACAGCTGCGGGATGATCGTGTTGCCGTCCGGCCGCCCGGTGGCCTCGTTGGTGATCGCCTTGGTCCCGGCCGCGATCGCCACGAACCCGAGCAGGGCCAGCAGCCCGAGCAGCAGCGAGTACGCGGGCAGCGCGGACATGTTCCGCTTGATCACGGTGCGCCCGCGTGAGGCGAGCACCCCGGTCACCGAGTGCGGGTAGAGGAACAGCGCCAGCGCCGAACCGAACGCCAGCGTCGCGTACTGGAGCTGGTTGTTCGGGTTCAGGAAGATGCCGTCCGAGGGCGACGGGGAGGCGTCGAACTTGGCGTCCGCCGCGTTGAAGATGGACTCCCAGCCACCGAGCTTGCTCGGCAGGTAGAGCACCGCGACCAGGATCACGATGTAGATCAGGATGTCCTTGACGAACGCGATCAGCGCCGGCGCCCGCAGCCCGGACTGGTAGGTGTAGACCGCCAGGATGACAAACGCGATCAGCAGCGGCAGGTGGCCGAGGAAGCCGCTGGCGTTGAAGCCCAGCGTCCGCAGCACCGACTCCAGGCCGACCAGCTGCAGCGCGATGTAGGGCATGGTGGCGACGATGCCGGTGATCGCGACCAGCGTGGCCAGCAGCGGTGAGCCGTAGCGGCCCTTCACGAAGTCGGCGGGCGTGACGTAGCCGTGCGAGCGCGAGACCGACCACAACCGCAGCAGCGGCAGGAAAACGATCGGGTAGGCGATGATCGTGTACGGCAGCGCGAAGAAGCCGGTCGCCCCGGCGCCGAACAGCAGCGCGGGCACCGCGACGAAGGTGTAGGCGGTGTAGAGGTCACCGCCGATCAGGAACCAGGTGATCCACGAGCCGAACTTGCGCCCGCCGAGCCCCCATTCGTCGAGGTGGTCGAGGGTGTCCCCGGCCTTCCACCGCGATGCCACGAAGCCCAGCGCGGTGACCAGCGCGAAGAGCAGGGCGAAGACGATCAGCTCGACCCATTGAATGCCGCTCACCGGGCGCTCCCCTCGTCCAGCTCGTCCACATCGGACTCGGGGGTCCCGGTCCTGGTGGTCGGCTTCTTCTTGGTCATCAGGTAGACCGCGCTGGTGCACAGCACACCGACGGCGATGCCGGCGAACTGGAACCAGTAGAAGAACGGCATCCCGAACAGGCGGGGTTCTTCGAAGTTGTAGAGGGGGGTGATCACGACCCACAACGGGATGATCAGCAGCAGGTTCCACGGGCTGAACACCAGCCCGGCAACCCGGCCCCCGGGCTTACCGGTCGACATGTGGCCTCACCAAAACTCCTCTTCGAGCACTCCGGCGGAGATCGCGTTGACCTTAGAACTTCCGCCTCCCCACGTCACCCATGTCCGGTATCGATTTGCTCCCGACGCCCGCGAGCTGGGAAAAACCTCCTCGGATAGGGTCGGGCGGCGAACCTGAGCGGGGGTGGCGGTAATGGCATCGCGGGCACGATCGACCGGCCGGAGACTGACCTTCGGGCTGCTCACCGCCGCGCTGGCGGTCTCCGGCTGCGCCACCGAGGTCGGCGGGCACGCGGTGGCGGGCCGCCCGGGAGCCGCCGAGCCCGCGCCCAGCAGCGCGCAGGCCCCCTCGGCCGAACCGGTCGCCGAACCGGGGCAGTGCGTGCTCGGCACCAGCCCGGCCCCGGTCGACTGCGCGAAACCACACCACGTCGAGGTGACCAAGGCGGGCACCTTCGGCGCGGACCTGCCCGCCGCGCGCCCCGAGGCGGACGTGATCTTCAAGGCGGCGCTGCCCGACTGCCGCGCCGAGGCCGCGAAGTACCTCGGCAGCACCGACTTCGACGCCACCACCCTGGCCGCCTGGATGCTCTGGGCGCCCGCCGACGACTGGGCCGCGGGCAACCGCTGGTACCGGTGCGGGGTGGCCCAGCTGGACGCCGACGGAAAGGCCGTCGAACGCACCGGCACGGTCAAAGGCGCGCTCACCGGCGAGAAGTTCTTCGATTTCCAGGTGTGCTCTTCGGTGAAACCGCTGGACGGCGCGGTTAAACGAATCGCGTGCACCGAACCGCACCATGCGGAGGGTCTCCGCGTGGTCACCATGGGCAAACCCACCGACCCGTTGCCGAGCCCGGAGGAATTCAATGCGGCGGCCCGGCCGGTCTGCGGTGAAACGCTCACCAAATACCTCGGTACGGCGACCCGCGACGATGTGGTCGCGACCTGGCGCTGGCCCAGCCAGACCGAGTGGGAACAGGGATTCACCAACCTGACCTGCTTCGCGCAAACAGATGTCGCCGTGACCAGGAAGTTACGGAACATCGGCACCGCACCGCTGCCGGGTGGCTGAACGGCGAATCCGACTAACGGCTGTTGCCGCCGGGCGTCGTCGGCCGATATCAATAACCCGCCATTGACTTTTCCCCGGCCCGGAAACGGGCAAAAGAGTGACCGGTACACCGAAGAGACAAGTGGGGCAACACATGAAAAGACTGCGCACAGCCGTGGTCATCCCGATGGTGGCGGGCGGCCTGCTGGCCGGTGTCACCCCGGCACTGGCCGCTCCGGCCGCGGCCGGGGCGCAACCGCTCAACTCGACCAACATCCCGGCGCAGTACGCGGACCAGGTGCTGAACTGGCACACCTGCACCGGCGACGAGCTGCCCACCGCGCCGCCGCCGGGCGCCGAGGGCATCGAGTGCGCGACGTACCGGACCCCGCGCAACTGGGACCGCACCGGCGACAAGATCGACCTGACCATCGCGGTGAGCAGGCTCAAGGCCACCGGCGGTGAGGCCACCGCCAGCGTGATCACCAACCCCGGTGGTCCCGGCGCGCCCGGCCGCAGCTTCCCGACCCGGCTGCGCAACCAGACCAAGCTGCGCGCCAGCCAGGAAGTGGTCGGCTTCGACCCGCGCGGCACCGGCAAGAGCACCAACATCACCTGCGGTGGCGCCATCGGCACCGGCGGTGACCTCGACCCGCGCGACCGGTCCAAGCCGAACCTGAACCTGATCCTGGACGCCACCAAGTACGCGGCGGACTCGTGCCAGGTGAAGTCCGGCGAGCTGGGCCCGCTGATCAACACCTACCAGACCACCCGCGACATCGACCTGCTGCGCGTGCTGCTCAAGCGCGACAAGATCAACTGGGTCGGTTACTCGGCGGGCACCTGGATGGGCGCGCACTACGCCACCCACTTCCCGACCCGCGTCGGCCGGTTCGTGCTGGACTCGGCCACCGAGTTCACCACCACCTGGCAGAAGTCGTTCGACTGGCAGCCGCTGGGCTTCGAGCGCCGCTGGCGCCAGGACTTCCTGCCGTGGCTGGCCAAGTACGACTCGGTCTACCACTGGGGCAGCACCGGTGAGGCCGCCCGCCAGACCTACGAGCAGGTCCGCGCCTCGCTCACGCAGAACCCGGTCGAGCTGGACGGCGAGAAGGTCAGCGCGGCCAAGTTCGACTCGACCATTCCCGGTTACCTCTACGCCAAGCGCAACTTCCCGGTGCTCGCCGAGTACCTGGTCGCGGTGCGCACGCTGACCGAGGGCAGCGCCACCGCCGAGCAGAAGTCGGCGGCGGTGCAGAAGGTCAAGGCGGAGCAGTCCAGCAAGGACGTGATCGGCCCGCAGCCGCTGATGGTGCCGACCGACTACGACGACGCCTACGACGCGAGCTTCTGGTCCATCCCGTGCAACGAGGGCCCGTGGACCGGGAACCGCAGCAGCGTGATCAAGCAGTCGCAGAAGCTGATCGACCAGGACCTGCCGCTGCTGGGCGCCGGCTGGCTGATCCAGCCGTGCATCTTCTGGAAGAACAAGCCGATCGCGCTGCCCAAGGTCAACGGCCAGGGCGTGCCGCCGGTGGTCATCGTGCAGTCGGTGCACGACCCGGCGACCCCGCTCGAAGGGGCGCAGCGCGCGCACCAGGCGTTCGCCAACTCGCGCATGCTGACCGTCACCGACGAGGGTGACCACGGCATCTACGCCGGTGGCAACGCGCCGGTGGACAAGGTCGTGGAGGACTACCTGGTCGACGGTGTGGTGCCGAACGACCAGAGCCTGCCGGGCCTGCCGCTGCCGGTGCCCCCGGGCGCGTGATCGGTCAAACCACGCAGTAGCTGTTCAGCCGCTCCGCGGCCGAGGGATCAGGGCCCCGCCGAGTTCACGCTCGGCGGGGCCTTTCTTCGCGCTCATGCAGGGTTGCTCGTGCCGGAGCGCTCCGCTGGCCAGTACCAGCAGCGTCACGCCGAGCCCGAGCACCAGCAGCGCCAAACCTGCGATCACGACCGTCGACCTCCTCGCTGGGGATGGTTTCGGGTGGGGCCGTAACTAGAGAGACGTGCGAGCCGGGCGTCCGGATACAAGATTTTGGGTGTCATTCAGGTTGCGGCCGAGTTACCCCCAACCTGTGCACAGATCTGTCCACACCCTGTGGGTGGTGTGGACAGCTAGGATGGGTGACATGGTGCGGGTTCCGTTGACCGAGGCAGAGCGAGTACGCGGCGAGCGGCTCGGCGCCGAACTGCGCGCCGCGCGTGGGGATCGGAGCATGGTCGAGGTGGCCGCGGAGGCCGGGATCTCGGTGGAGACCCTGCGCAAGATCGAGACCGGGCGCATTCCGACGCCCGCCTTCTTCACCGTCGCCGCCATCGCCGCGGCGGTCCGGCTGCCGCTGGACACGCTGCGCGAGGCCGTCGACCCGGCCGAACCGCTGACCAGGGTTTCCTAGCGCGGTACCGAACCGGGCTGCAACGCGGCGAGCACGCGCTCGCGGTCGTTCAGGAAGTGGCAGCCGGGCTGCGGGATGTCGTAGGTGTTGAGCAGCCGCTCGAAGTCGGCCAGCTCGTCCACGGTCAGCGGCAGGGGCTCGGCGACCAGGTGTGCGGCGAGCACATCGACCAGTTCTTCCCACTCCCCGGCGACGTACAGCTCGTGGTAGTGCGCCAGTTCCCAGCCGGGCAGCCGGTTCGCCAGCTGGGCGAGCAGGTTCTCGGCGTAGAAGCTGACCCGGCTCTCGGTGACGTCGGCGACGGTCGGATTGGCCGGGTCGGCGGCGGTGTCCGGATTGCGCACCACGCCCGGCCCCGCGGTCGGGAACCCGGTGTGCACCCGGCCGTCCGGTTCGACCAGCACCACGATGGACACGCCCTCGCGCACCCCGGCGGCTCGCCAGCGGCCGTTGCGCACCCGCCGCGGCGGCTCGTCCGGCCGGTTGGCCACGTCGGTGATCAGCCCGAGGATCCGGCTCGCGGACCAGCTCGCCGGGAACTCGGTGGTCGCCCGCCGACCGGTCCCCGCTGCGTGCCCACCACCCACGGTGACCTCCCTTCGCCGCTCCGAGACTAACCCGGGTGTTCAGCGGAGGCAGGACCACGTGGTGAGCACCAGGATCACCACCAGCACACCAGGGCCGAGCGGGGCCACGCTGAGCAGCAGTCCACCCAGCACGGCCAGGTCGGGACCCCTCGCCGCCTGGGTGATCAGCCGGATCGGGGTCTGGCCGAACGGGGTGTCGGTGACGCCGATGTTGTCGTAGCTGATCGGCGGTCGCGACGCCGTGCGCAGCACCGCGGCCGCGGCGAGCGGCAGCACGAGCCACGCCGCGGGCCCGAAGGACACCCCGAGCAGCAGGACCACCAGCGCCAGCACCGCCGCCCACGCCAGCAGCAGCCCGACGAAGACCAGTGCGAACGCGGCCCGCAACCGCAGGTCGCGCTCGTCGATCCAGCGGCGCAGGCCGGGACCGCGCCACAATTCACCGAGGCCGCCGCCGAACGGCATCAGCGCGGCGTACGCCGCCACCGCGACCACCGCGACCTCGGGCAACGCCGGGAACGCGAGCCTGGCCACCCCGGCGGCCACCGCGAGCAACACCGCGCTCGCCGCGTACCGCCGCCTGCCGAGCACCCCGGCCAGCGCCAATCCCCGGATCGAGGTAACCCGCACGGCCACCGGCCGCGCCGCGGGCAGCATCAGCAGCGGATCGAGAAAACTCACCGCGACCACCCGAACCACCCGTTCGCGCCACGCGGCGACCAGTTCCTCCCGGCTGGCGATCCGGGCGGCGAGCGGTCGCAGCGGCGAACCGGAACCCCAGGCCAGCACGACCGCGGCGAGCAGCATCACCGCACCGAAGGCCGACAGTGCCTTCGGTGGCGGCGCGGCCAGCGCCACCACCACCCCGGCACCGGCCAGCGCGATCGGCCCGGCCGCGACCCCGGTTTCCACCGGGCGCCGCGCCACCACCAGCGTCAGCGCCGAACTGCCGACCAGGAGCAGGCCGGCCGCGATCCAGCTCTCGGCCGGCGCGCGGTAGACGGCTGCACCGAGCGTGGTGGCGTAGCCGATGGCGAGCAGCCAGCCCAGCCACACGCGCCAGACCCGCGCGCCCAGCACGGGCACGCGGTCCACCGCGAGCCAGGTCAGCTCGGCCGGATCGGCCCAGCGGTAGCCACGGCGCAACTGGGAGCGGGCGGCGAGCCCGGACAGCACCAGCCCCACCGCGGCAGGCATCGATGAGTCCACTGTGGACCCGGTACCGAGCAGGAACTCGCGCCACCACGGCAACTTGCCGAACGCCGTGCCCAGCGCGCCGAGTCCGAAAACCACCAGGAAGCTGGTGGTGTCACCGGCGAACACCCCACCGAAACGCGGCCGCCCGGGAATCCGCACCCGGGTCGCCGTGGTGGTCATTCGGCGCCGGGAAGGGTGATCACCGACTCGGCGGTATCCAGCAGGGGCTGGTGGTGCGTGGCCACCACGATCGCGGCACCGTTCTCCTTGGCTCGGCGCACCAGTCCCGCCAGCCAGTCCCGGCCGTCGGCGTCGAGCGCGCGCTCGGGTTCGTCGAGCAACAGCACCTCGAACGGGCGGGCGGTCGCGCCCAGCAGCATCAGCCGCCGCCGCTGCCCCGCCGAAAGGCTGCCCGCGGCCACCCCGCTCCGTTCGTCGAGACCGGCTTCCGCGAGCAACCGCGCACTGTCCACTTCGGTACCGAAGCTTCCGGCGAGCAGTTCGATGTGCTGCACCGGGGTCAGTTCGGCGAAGACGTCGGAATCGTCCAGCAGCACCGAAACCTGCCGCCGGAACTCCACACTGCGCTCGTCGGGAATTCTCCCGGCCACCTCGACCCTTCCTTCGGCAGGCGCCTGCATACCGTAAAGAACCCGGAGCAGGCTCGATTTCCCGGCGCCGTTCGGGCCGACCAGCGCGAGGCACTCACCTTGACCCACCGCGCAGTCGAGCCCGCGGAACAGCCATTGCCTGCCCACGCGGATTCCCATGGATTCGGTGATGATCCCCATGCGCCGACCATACTCGCGATTCTCCGGTCGGAATCGAATAGCCCTTTTGGCCGAAAATATGTCCAAAAGGGCTATTCAGGCCGACAATCAACGGGGTCGCCCCGGAACGCGAAAACGGCCCGCCGGGGCAGGCGGGCCGTTTTCGCGACTTCGGTGCACCAGGACTCAGCCGAGGCGCTGGCGCAGCGAGGACAGCTCGTCGTGCAGGTTCGACGGCACCTTGTCGCCGATCTTCTCGAACCACTCCTCGATCAGCGGCAGCTCCTGGCGCCACTCCTCGTTGTCGACCCGCAGCGCCTCCTCGACGTCGGACTTGGGCTCCTTGATGCCCTCGATGTCCAGGTCGTCGGCGGTGGGCACCCAGCCGATCGGGGTCTCGGTGGCCGAGGCCTCACCCTCGATCCGGCCGATGACCCACTTCAGCACGCGCGAGTTCTCGCCGAATCCCGGCCACAGGAAGCGCTTGTCGTCACCGCGGCGGAACCAGTTGACGTAGAAGATCTTCGGCAGCTTGGACGCGTCGGCCTCCTTGCCGAGTGAGATCCAGTGCTTGAAGTAGTCGGCGGCGTGGTAGCCGAGGAACGGCAGCATCGCCATCGGGTCGCGGCGCACCTCGCCGACCTTGCCCGCGGCCGCGGCGGTCTTCTCCGAGGACATCGTGGCGCCCATGAACACGCCGTGCTGCCAGTCGCGCGACTCGGTGACCAGCGGCACCGTGGTGGCGCGGCGGCCGCCGAAGAGGATCGCCGAGATCGGCACGCCGTTGGGGTCGTCCCACTCCGGCGCCAGGATCGGGCACTGCGACATCGGCGTGCAGTAACGCGAGTTCGGGTGGGCGGCCTTCTCCTCGGACTCCGGCGTCCACTCCTGCTGCTTCCAGGAGGTGGCGTGCTCGGGCGTGCCCTCCATTCCCTCCCACCAGATGTCGCCGTCGTCGGTCAGCGCGACGTTGGTGAACACCGAGTTGCCCTGCTCGATGGTGCGCATGGCGTTCGGGTTGGTGTGCCAGTTGGTGCCCGGCGCGACGCCGAAGAAGCCGAACTCGGGGTTGACCGCGTAGAGGCGGCCGTCGTCCCCGAAGCGCATCCAGGCGATGTCGTCGCCGAGGGTCTCCACGCGCCAGCCGGGAATGGTCGGCTGGAGCATGGCGAGATTGGTCTTGCCGCAGGCGCTGGGGAAGGCCGCGGCGATGTAGTACGCCTTGTTCTCCGGGGAGATCAGCTTGAGGATCAGCATGTGCTCGGCGAGCCAGCCCTCGTCACGGGCCATCACCGAGGCGATGCGCAGCGAGTAGCACTTCTTGCCGAGCAGCGAGTTCCCGCCGTAGCCGGAGCCGTAGCTCCAGATCATCCGCTCCTCGGGGAAGTGGGTGATGTACTTGGTCTTGTTGCACGGCCACGGCACGTCCTGCTCACCGTCGGTCAGCGGGGCGCCGACCGAGTGCAGCGCGGGCACGAACTCGCGCTCGGTGCCGTCCTCGGTGACGAACTTGTCCAGCGCCGCCTTCCCCATCCTGGTCATCACCCGCATCGAGGCGACGACGTAGGCGAAGTCGGTGATCTCGATGCCGAGCTTCGGGTTGTCGTCGCCGAGCGGACCCATGCAGAACGGGATGACGTACATCGTGCGACCACGCATGCACCCGCGGTACAGCTCGGTCATGGTCGCCTTCATCTCACCGGGGTGCGCCCAGTTGTTCGTCGGCCCGGCGTCTTCCTCGCGCTCGGAACAGATGAACGTGCGCTCCTCGACGCGCGCGACGTCGTCCGGGTCGGAGGCGGCCCAGAAGGAGTTCGGCTTCGCCTTGAGCGGCACGAAGGTGCCCGCCTCGACCAGTTCCGCGTTGATCCGCGCGGACTCCTCTTCGGAGCCGTCCACCCACACCACTCGGTCGGGGGTGGTCAGCTCAGCGACCTCCCGCACCCACGCCAGGACCTTGCTGTGCGTGGTCGGGGCGGCGTCGAGTCCGGGGATGGCTACTGCAGTCATCTCTTCTCCTGAACTCCGACGAAAAAGCCCACACCGAACTTGCGTCCGGAGCGGGCTCCTTCGCCGGCGACCGAATGGCTTCGCACACCGGCTGCGGGAACCGGTGTGCAGATTGGGGATTCTTGGAGAGTAACCGGATGGACGCCGAGTAACCGAGAGGTGGCCTGTCGGTTCTCTCACAGGAACGATAAGGGAATCGATTCAGTTGTCGCCGGAACGGACGAACCGCGAAGTTCTTCCTGTCTTCGCCCAGGTCCGGGCCGGTTCCGCGAGCCGAAAAAGTGCTCTGCGTCTCACTCGAACGCGCGTTATGGCTGCGATTTGCCCGATTTACCCGAGGCTTACCACGACGCGATTGTCTGCCAGGACAAGGCAATCCGCGATTCGACCGGAAAAGCAGCAGGCCCGGCGCCGTGTGGGCGCCGGGCCTGTGCGTAAAGGACAGTTGGGGCAGCCGGGGTACGGGCCCCGGCAGGGGTGGGTCAGTTGGGGCTGATCCACTGGCCGGTGCTGGAGTCGATCTTGGCGACCCCTTCCACCGGCTGCGAGCCGTCACCGCCCCAGGCGGCGTCGCCGGCGGAGGCGCCGGAGTCGCCGACCAGGTTCGAGCTGCCGGTCTCGGTCCACTCGCCGTCGCCGGTGTGCTCGTAGGTGGTGGACGCGCCGCTCGAGTCGATCACCACGGCGAGATCGGCGTCGCCGTCGCCGTCGACGTCGGTGAAGCCGATCGTGTTGCCGGAGGAGTCCTCGACGATCGCGGTGTCGTTGACGCCGTCGTTGTCGGTGTCCACCGTGGCCGGACCGACCTCCACCTCACCCTCGGGCAGGTCGGCGGTGATCCCGCCTTCGCTCCCGGTCTGGGTGCCGGGGTCGGTGTCGTCCCCGGTGGTACCGCCGGAGCCGACGTCGACCCAGTCGCCGGACGCCTCGTCGTATGCCGCGTGGGAGATCACCTCGCCCTGGGCGTCCAGCTCGATGAACTCGTCGGCGTCACCATCGGCGTCGGTGTCGACAAAAGCCTGGACGCCACCGTCGTCGGTCTCGATCGTCGCGGTGTCGTTGACGCCGTCTTCGTTCATGTCGAAGTTGACGTCAGCGGTGTACTCCTCGCCGTCGACGGTCACCGTCATCTCGTCCGCGGCAGCGGTGTCGGTGGTGTCGGTGCCACCGCTCTCGTCGACCCACACGGGAATTCCCCCTTCGCCAGGAGTCGCCCCGGCAGTTCAAGGATGTTGTCTTCAGCGGTTATGACTCACCGTATGCCGGTTCGGTTCCCGGGCACAACAGCCGGTCACTCCATCGGCTAGGCGGGCATGCCCAGCGCACCCAGCGTCACGCACCAGCGATCGCCGGTGGTGCCCAGGTTGAGCCGGTAGCGCAGCTCACCGTCCTCGTAGCTCTCCGGATTCGCCAGCTTGCCGTCGATCCAGAAGCCCGCGCTGGCGGCGGACTCGGTGCCCTCCTCCGGCGAAAGGGTCATCTCGACCCCCTTGGTGGTCAGCTCCTCGCGGATGCCGTCCACGTACTGCGGGCTGAGGGAGCAACTCAGCGCCACGATGCGCTCGGCGTCCTTGTTGTTCACCGCGTCCACGTACTGCTGCGCGGTGTCCCGCGGATTGCCGCTGGTCCCGCTGTCGCTCAGCAGCACCACCAGCAGCACGGTGCCGCCGCCGAGCAGCACCACCAGCCCGACCACCAGGCCGACGATCAGCCCGGTGCGGCTCTTCTTCGGCGGCTGCGGCGGATAACCGTAGGGCTGCTGTTGTCCGTACGGCTGCTGGCCGTGGGGCTGTTGTCCGTAGTACGGCTGCTGCGGCGGTTGGTTCACGACGTCTTGTCCCTCAGCGTCCGGATCCGGGAGAGGAAGCCCTCGGCGCGCTCCCGGCCCTCGTTCACCTGCGTGATTCGCTTGGTGACCAGGCTGAGCTTCTTCGCGCGCTCCTGGGTGCCCATCTTGATCGTCTTGTCGACTTCCTTCAGCTCGGCCTCGATCGCCTCGATCCGGCGGCCGAGCGCCTCGTCGAGCGCCAGCGACAGCTGCTGCTCCGCCTCGATCAGCTGCTCGGCGACCAGCTGGTCCAGTGTCGAGCGGGCGTCCGCGATGGACTCGACCAGCCACTGCTTCATGTGCTGCTTGTCCGCCGCGTGCCGCCTGGTCCTGGCCATCCACCAGCCCGCACCCAGCCCGATCACGATGGTGGCCGGCAGCACCACCGGGTTGAACAGGGCGAACCCGGCCAGCGGCGCGGCCACCAGCTTGCCCGCCCCGACGCCACCGGACACGCCCATGAACACCAGCAGCTTGTCCTCGGCGGTCGGCGGCCGCTTGTCCGGCGGCCGCAGCACCACCGGCGGGCCGCCGGCCCTGGCGAACTGGGCGCGGATGACGTCCAGCTCCTCCGTCGAGAACAGCTCGGCCAGCGCCACGTCGGTCACCTGGTTGAGCCGCTGCGCCAGCGCCAGCGACATGCGCTGGGAGATCGTCTGCAGCGCGATGTCGACCTGGCCGGGCAGCTCCTGGATCTGCTCGCGCTTGGCGGCGTCGATCTGCTGGCGGAAGTAGGACTGGGCGTCGCGCATCTGGCGGTTGCCCTCGTGCCCGATCTCGACCCTGGTCCGCTGGATCTCCCCGCGCAGCCGCAGTTGCCAGCCGCGGGTGGAGGACCGGCGTTCGGCGGCGAGCTGGTCGCGGCGCTCGCGCAGCGACTCGGCCTCGGCTTCACCCGCCGACAGCGCGCGGCGCTCGCCCTGGAGCTTCGAGTGCTGCTCGGCGAGCGCGCTGGACAACGCGCGCAGCGTGTTCGCCTCACCGAGCATGGCCGACCGGCCGACCAGCATCTCCTGCATCGCGGCCTGCAGCTCGGCCACGCCGGACCGCTCGCGCAGCATGGTTTTCGCCTGCTCGTTCGGCGCCTTCGCGGCCATCTCGAACATGCGCGCCGAGACCGGGTGGAACACCGCGTCGGCGAAGCGGGGCGCGTGCTCGCGGAGCAGTTCACGATCGGCGTCGAGCACCTGCCGCCAGCCGCGGAACTGGTCGGTCTTGGTCAGCGCGAACAACACGGTTTCCACGCGATCGCCCATGCTGCGCAGGAAGTTCAGCTCGCTGGAGGTGAACGGCGCGGACGCGTCCACCACAAAAAGCAGCGCGGTGGCGTTGGCCGCCGCCTCCATCGCCAGCTCGGCGTGCATCGAGTCCAGCCCGCCGACTCCCGGGGTATCCACAATGGACACGCGCTCGAGCAGCGGCACCGGGCCGCTCACCTCGACGTAGCGCGGCGGGAGCTGGCCCTCCGGCAGGTCGTGGCCCGCCGAGACCCAGCGGACCAGCTCGTTCATCTCGACCCCGACCGGGGCCAGCTGACCGGGGTAGCAGGCCTGCGCCGACCACGCCTCGGCGTGCTCGAAGACCAGGTAGGTCGCGGTGGCCACGTTCGCGTCGACCGGGGACAGGCCCGGCATCGCCAGCAGCGCGTTGACCAGGGAGCTCTTCCCGCGATTGGTCTCGCCGACGACCACCACCGACGGCTTCTTCGGCCGGGCCTTGCGCAGGTCCTCCACCCAGCGGGCGGACTGCGGGTCCAGCTCGCGCAGCAGCGCCAGCAGGGTCTCCCTGGCCTGCTTCACCTGCGCGGGCAGGGTGGGCTTACCGATCGATCCGAGTGCGGCTGGTGCGGTCACGCACCAAAGGCTATCTACTTCCGCGTGTAGACGGTGACAATCGGCGCACGAAGCAGCCGGTCGCGATCGGCGAAGCCGACCACCTCGGTCTCCGCGACGACGCCGTCCAATGCCGGGTCCTCGGTCGGCACCGCGCCGCCCGCCTCGTGCACCGCCGGGTCGAAGCGCTCACCGTCCGGGCGCAACGCCCGTACCCCGACCTCGGCCAGGCCCTGTTCCAGGCGTTCCACCACACCGCCGCTGCGCGCGCGGTCCAGCGCGTACAGGCACAGCTGGATCAGCGTTTGCCGTTCGACGGACGCCTGGTCCACGTCCCCGCCGGGCACGATCACTCCTACGGGCTCCACATCGGGTTCCGACGCGGTGGCCGGTGCGGTGGTTCCGTCCACGGACTCGATGATTTCGGCGAGGCTGGTCGCGGCGATCTTGCTGGTCGGCTCGTCGGCCGTGTCACCAACGTCGATCCGGTCGTTCTTGCGGGACCACAACGACATCCCAGCCACCCCCACACCCCGAACGTTCTCCGGGCAGAAAATAGCTCAGGGTCCCCGTCGCTCGCCGATGAGTACGGCAAGTCCGTCCAGGATTCGCTCGAGTCCGAAGGCCAGCGCGTTGTCCTGACCGCCGTCGGCCGCCTCCGCCACCGCCGCGGCCATGGCCGGGAAGCGCTCGCCGTGCTCGGCCATCAGCGCGCCGAGCGTGCGGGAGAAGTCGGCTTCCGGGGTGGCCGAGTTCCTGGCCTGCTCGGCGATGGCGCGCAGGTGCCCGGTGAGCGTGGCGACGGCGTCGAGGCGTTCGGCGCCGGTCAAGCCGGTGCCTTCGAGCGCGGCCAGCGCGCGTTCGACCCAGCCGAGTTCGAACGGGCCCCACACACGCGGGCACAGGGAGCTGTCGAGCAGCCACGGGTGCCGCTCCAGCACCGCGTACATCAGCAGGCACCACTCGCCGAGCTGGGTGCGCCAGTCGCCGTCGGCCAGGTCGACCGGCTCGCCGAAGGCCCGGTCGGTCATCACCGCGACCAGGTCGGCCTTGCCCGGCACGTGCCGGTAGAGCGACATCTTGGTGAAGCCGAGTTCGTCGGCGATCCGCTGCATGGACACCGCGGCCAGGCCTTCGGCGTCGGCGATGCCGGTCGCCACCGCGACGATCCGGTCCACGCTGAGCACCGGCTTCGGGCCGCGAGCACCGGGGGCGCGAGGCTCCCACAGCAGCCCGGCCCCGGGCGCGCCGTCGATCGCCGTCACGGGGTGCTCCTCGCGAAAACCACTTGCCAACAGAACTGCTTCCACTGTACACAGTAATTAACTGTTTCCGGTGGATACTGTTTGAGGGGGCTGCATGAGCGGCAAGAACGTGCTGATCTCCGGCGCCAGCGTGGCCGGACCGGCACTGGCCTACTGGCTGGGCCACTACGGCTTCCGGCCGACCGTGGTCGAGGTGGCCCCGGCGCCGCGCGAAGGCGGTTACGCGGTGGACTTCCGCGGGGAAGTGCACTTGAGCGTGCTGGAGCGGATGGGCGTGCTCGAGCAGATCCGCGCGCAGCAGACCGGCGGCATACCGATCCGGTTCGTCGACGAACGCGACCGGGTGCGGCTGGAGCTGCCGATCGAGTTCGCCGGTGGCGCGGTGGAGATCCGCCGCTCCGACCTGTCCACGATCCTGCGGGAGCACAGCGCGAACACCACCGAGTACGTCTTCGGCGACTCCATCAGCGAGCTGACCGACACCGGCAGCGACACAGGCGGCGTGCACGTCGTGTTCGAAAGCGGCACCGAGCGCACCTTCGACCTGGTCATCGGGGCGGATGGCCTGCATTCGAACGTGCGCAAGCTGGCCTTCGGACCGGAGGAGCGGTTCGTCAGCCACCTCGGTTACTACGTCGCGGGCTGGGAAATGCCGGCGCCGTCCTGGCTGGGCACGGCCGCGGTCGGCCTCAACCGGCCGGGCAAGTACGCCTCGGCCGCGATCGACCACCTGAACCCGGCGATGGCCGGTGCCTACGTGCTGTTCGAATCACCGGAGCTCGAGTACCACCGGCGGGACGCCGACCAGCAGAAACGGCTCATCGCCGAGCACCTGGCCGGGATGGGCTGGCGGGTGCCGGAGATCCTGGACACGCTTCCGGCGGCGGAACAGCTGTACTTCGATTCGATCAGCCGCGTCGACGTGCCGAACTGGTCGACCGGCCGGATCGGGCTGATCGGCGACGCCGCGTGCGGGGCCACCCTCGGCGGCATGGGCACCGGAACCGCGATCGTCGCGGCCTACGTGCTGGCTGGCGAGCTGGCCCGCGCCGACCACCGCACCGCGTTCACCCGCTATGAGAACCTGCTGCGCGACTTCGCCACGGAGTGCCAGAAGGGCGGCGACCGCACCGGCAGGTTCCTCGCCCCCGGCTCCGCCTTCGCCATCTGGCTGCGTAACAAAGCACTGAGCAACAAACTGCTGCTGAAGCTGATGCTCAAAGCGGGGGAGGACCTCAGCTCGAACGTCAGCCTGCCGGATTATCGGTACGAATCTGCTGCCAGATGAGGAAGTACGCCCGGTGCACCACGTGCGCGACCCGGCTCTGCGCCGGGGTCGCGCCGAAGGAGGCGAACGAGCGCCACCAGCCGGCGCGTTCGAGCGCGTAGGCCGCCAGTTCCGGCCGCGGGCGGCCGGGCATGCCGAGCTGGGCGCCGATGTCGGCGTTGCTGCCGACCCGCAGCACCTCCTCGGACAGGTCCTCCGGCATGTCGACCGCGCCGGAGGCGACCAGGGTCAGCGCCTCCAGCAGGCGCAGCTGGTGCGCCTCGGGCTTGGCCAGCAGCACCTCGATCGCGTCGTGCACGCGCTGGCGTTCGGCCGGATCACCGGAGGCGTGCGCCAGCGCGGTCACCGACGCGAGCGCGGCGGCGGCCTTGATGCCGTCGGCACGGGCGGCGAACACCATCGCCAGCCGGGCGCGCACGGCGGCCAGCCCGGAGGCGTCGAGCAGCTTGCGGCGCAACGCGCCCGCGGTCAGCTCCGGCTCGGCGCGGATCGCGTCGATCGCGCAGCGGATGCCGTAGAGGTCCAGCTTCTCCAGCAACCGCAGGCGGATGCCGGACGGGACGTCGCACTCCCAGGTGGTGAAGATGTCCGCGGAGATCAGCATGGTCTCCAGCGAGGCGTCGTCGACCTCGGAGAGCTGGCGGAGCGCGTCGGCGTCGGCGGAGGTGAAGGCACCCGACTCGGCGGACTCGGCGAGCAGGCCGATCACCGGCAGCACGTCGGCCACCCGCGGCTTCAGCGTGGCGGCCTGCTTCTCGGCGAGCATGGTCGCGGCCTTCCACACGTCGTCACCGGCGCCGTCCACCGACTCCGGCGCGATCGTGTCGGCCTTGTTGAGCACCGCGATCGCGTTCACCGGGCCAGCCTCGCGGCTGGCCGTGGCGGCGGTGAAGGCGGCCAGCGCCTGCTGGTCGTCGGCGCGCACGCCCTGGGTGACCACGTAGAGCACGGCCTCGGCACCGGCCACCGCGTTGCGGGAGGTGTCGTCGAGTTCGTCGGAGCCGGTTTCCTCGTCCCCGTCCTTGCGGTGCTTCGCCGCGCCGAGCAGTTCCTCGGTGCGCGAGACCGACGCGGCGTCGAGCGAGCCGAGGCCGGGGGTGTCGATCACCGTCATGCCCTGGAGCACGGCGTTGGTCAGGTAGGCCTCCAGGTGCGACACCTCGTCGATGTTCACGCCCAGCTCGGCCGGGATGCTGCCGTCCGGCGCGAACGGCAGCACCTGCTTGCGGCCGTCGGTGAACACCACCTCGACCCGGTCCACCGTGCCGTACTGGAAGCGGGTGACCAGCCGGGTGCACTCGCCCACGTCGGTGGGCGCCACCCGGCGCCCGATCAGCGCGTTGACCAGTGTCGACTTGCCCGACTTGATCCGGCCGGCCACGGCCACCTGCAGCGGCGCGCCGAGCCGGCGCATCACCTCGGCGAACCCGGCCGCGGTGCGCGCGGAGACCTGGGACTGCAACCGGTGGCAGAGATTGCCGACCGAGGTGGACAGGGGCCCCGCGAGGCGCCCACCCTGTTCCGCCGGTGCCGTCACGCGCTTCCCTCCCCGATGCTCCGGGCTCTTGTCGGACCCGGGGGTAATCATGCCCGTCATCCTGCGGTCGCATCGAAGGTGGTCCCGGCGGGCGACGCGGTTTTCCGGCCAGCGGACATACGCTTGATTCCGTGCGCCGGCTCAGTCTCTGGTTACGGAAACACCCGATGGTCGGGGACAGCTGCATAGCGTTGTTGCTGCTCCTGTTCGACCTGCTGCTGTTCGTGGTGTCGGCCAGCGAGGAGACCGGACTGGCGACGCATCCCTGGTTCGTCACCGTGCCGCTGGACTTCCTGGTCGTGCTGCCGGTGGTGTTCCGGCGCAAGCACCCGGTGTGGGCTGGCTACGCGGCGCTGCTGATCGGCACCGTGCACGGCGGGCTGCAGCTCGGCGTGGCCGGGTTCTTCGCCGGGATGATCGCGATCTACACCCTGGTCGTCTACGCCGGGCGGCGCCACGGCGCGCTGTACCTGCTGATCAGCCTGTCGGCCACCGTGGTCCAGCTGCTCGTGCAGACCAGCGACGAGCTGACCCTCAATCTCATCCTGGTCGTGCTCGCCTACGCGTTCTGCTGGCTGCTCGGCGAGTTCGTCGGGGCACGGCGTGCGTACCACGCGGAAGTGGAGGCCAGGTTGCACCTACTGGAGACCGAACGAGACCAGGCCACCCGGATCGCGGTGGCCAACGAACGCGGCCGGATCGCGCGCGAACTGCACGACGTGGTCGCGCACGCGGTCAGCGTGATCGTGGTGCAGGCCGACGGCGCCTCCTACGCCATCCGGTCCAATCCGGACCTGGCCGAGCGCGCCGTGCAGACCATCTCCGAGACCGGCCGCGGCGCGCTGGCCGAGCTGCGGCGACTGCTGGACGTGCTGCGCAACGAGGACGCCGAGAACGAGCCGCGGGTGCCGCAGCCCAACGCCAGCTCGCTGACCGAGCTGGCCCAGCGGGTCGGCGCCGCCGGGGTGCCGGTCGAGGTGGAGGTCGACGAGAACTTCGACGACCTGCCCGCCGGGGTGTCCCTCGGGGTCTACCGGATCGTGCAGGAGTCGCTGACGAACACGCTCAAGCACGGCGGTCCCGGCGCGAAAGCGGTGGTCAAGGTGCACCGTGAGGCCGACGGCGTGCGGATCGAGGTGGCCGACAACGGCAACGGCGTGCGACCGGTGCCGGTACCGGCCCGCGGCACAGCCGGAGCCGCGACTCCGGTGGCGACCGTCCAGCTGCCCGGCGGCAACGGGCTGATCGGCATGCGCGAACGGGCCAACGTGCTCGGTGGCAAGCTGGAGGTCGGCCCACGGCCGGGTGGTGGCTGGCGGGTACACGCCACGCTGCCGGTTAGGTTGGACCCGTGATCAGGGTGGTGCTGGTCGACGACCAGGAGTTGATGCGCGTCGGGTTCCGCATGGTGCTCGGCGCCCAGCCCGACATCGACGTGGTCGGCGAGGCGGGCAACGGCGAGGAGGCCGCGCGGCTGGCCGCGGAACTGCGGCCCGACGTGGTGCTGATGGACGTCCGCATGCCGGTGCTCGACGGCGTCGAGGCGACCAAACTGATCGTCGACGCGGGTACCGCGCGCGTGCTCGTGATGACCACCTTCGACCTGGACGAGTACGTCTACGCCGCGTTGCGCGGCGGGGCCAGCGGATTCCTGCTCAAGGACACCCCGCCCGACCACCTGGTCTCCGCGCTGCGTTCGGTGGCCAGCGGCGAGGCGGTGGTCTCACCGTCGGTGACGCGCCGGTTGCTGGACCGGTTCGTCGGTTCGGGGGACGCCCCGCTGCGGGACGCCTCGGTGCTGAACGTGCTCACTGAGCGGGAGCGCGAGGTTTTGGTGCTGATCGCCAAGGGAATGTCCAACACCGAGATCGCCGAAGCGCTTTTCCTGTCCGAGGCGACGGTGAAAACGCACGTCGGGCGCATTCTCGCGAAACTGGATCTTCGCGACCGGGTGCAGGCGGTGGTGCTCGCGTACGAGACCGGCCTTACCCGTCCGGGTGTTTCTTAGCGAATTCAGGGTCCCCCTCAGGGGGATCACCGATCGCCTACGACCTGGAGTCAGGCCAAGCTACGACTGCAGTCGGGTGGGAAGTTCGGTCCCGGGGATGACGCGCGAAGGCGCGGCGCCGGGAAACGATGGGTCCTGTCCGGCGATCCGCTGCCGAGGAGGAGACATGATCGAGGCAGAAGGCCTCACCAAGAGGTACGGGAAGACGCTCGCCGTCGACCAGTTGTCGTTCAGCGTCGCCGCCGGGCGGGTGACCGGCTTCCTCGGCCCGAACGGTGCCGGGAAGTCCACCACCATGCGGATGATGCTGGGCCTGGACAATCCGACCGCCGGCCGCGTCACCATCGGGGGCAAGCGCTACCACGAACTGAAGAATCCACTGAGGACGGTCGGCGCGCTGCTGGACGCCAAGTGGGTGCACCCGAACCGCTCCGCCCGCGCACACCTGGCGTGGATGGCGAAGTCGAACAGGATCGCCGCGAGCCGGGTGGACGAGGTGCTCGACATCGTCGGCCTGACCTCGGTGGCGGGCAAGCGCGCCGGCGGTTTCTCGCTCGGCATGTCGCAGCGGCTCGGCATCGCCGCGGCCCTGCTCGGCGACCCCGAGGTGCTGCTGTTCGACGAGCCGGTCAACGGCCTGGACCCGGAGGGCATTCTCTGGATCCGCAAGTTCATGCACCGCCTGGCCGACGAGGGCCGCACGGTTTTTGTCTCCAGCCACCTGCTGTCCGAAATGGCGCTGACCGCCAGCGAACTGGTGGTGATCGGCAAGGGACAGCTGATCTCGCAGAGTTCCACGAAGGACTTCGTTTCGCGGGCCTCGGAGAACACGGTGAAGGTGCGCAGCCCGCAGCTGGGGCAGCTGGGGCAGTTGCTGGTCAACGCCAGCGCGCAGGTGACCGAGGACGACGGCGCGCTCATCGTGTCCGATTTGGACAGCGCGAAGATCGGCGAGATCGCCGCCCAGCACAATCTGGTGCTGCACGAGCTGAGCCCGCTGCAGGGCTCGCTGGAGCAGGCGTTCATGCAGATCACCGGGGATTCCGTGGAATACCACACCGGACTGGAAACCGAGGCGGCGCAGGTCCTCGCGCCCACCGGTCAGTGACTTTTTCGAGGATTCGGGGATAGCCATGACTCTGCTCGCAGTCGAGCGCATCAAACTGTTCACCACGCGTTCACCGTGGTGGTGCGCGCTGATCACGCTGGCCGTCACCATCGGGTTCGCCGCGCTGATCACCGGGACCGCCGAGAACATCGAATTCGTCACGGTGGGCAGCGCCGAGTTCGGGTACTCCTTCGGCCTCGCCGTGGTGATGGTGCTGGCCGCGCTGGCGGTCACCACCGAGTACCGCTTCGGCACCATCCGCACCACCTTCCAGGCGGTGCCGCACCGCGGTTCCGCGCTGCTGGCGAAGACCGTGGTGGTCGCGCTGCTGGCGCTGGTGATCGGGGAGATCGCCGGATTCGGCTCGTGGGGCATCGCGAACCTGCTGCAGCCCGAGGCCGACCTGGCGCTGAACACCTCCGCCGAGTGGATCAACGTGGCCGGCATCGGCCCGGTGTTCGCGCTGGCCGCGGTGGTCGCGGTGGCCGTCGGCATCCTGATCCGGCACAGCGCCGGGGCGATCTCGCTGCTGCTGATCTACAACCTGGCGGTGGAAGGCCTGGTCCCGCTGATCCCGTCGGTCGGCGACGACATCCACAAGTGGATGCCGTTCAACGTGGCGCACAAGTTCGTCACCGGCGACGGTTCGGCGAACGGCGCGCTGGGCGCCGAGGCCGGTCCGCCGCTGTCCAGCTCGACGCTGAGCCCGGGGTGGGCACTGGCCTACTTCGCCGGGTTCGCGGTGATCATGCTCGCCATCGCCATCGCCACGGCGAAGAAGCGGGACGCGTAAAGACCTCTACAGGGGAATCCGGCAGCGGCACGGGGGTGCGCGGACCGGATCGGGGGAAGGGACCCGGGTCGCCGTTCGGGGGGCGACTCGGGTCCTTTCGTCGGTACCGGACGGTGGATTCTTGCGCGAAATGGTGAATCATTGCGCGGACCGCCCCGCGGCAAAAGATCACCGGAAGCCGCGATAAACGGGTAGTAACGAATTACAAGATCTAAGCGACATACTGAGCACGCTCTACTGCACGCGGCCGGGTTAAGACCGTGTAAATACGCTGTGGGTTGCCTCACAGAATGCGGACACCTGGCCGTTGACCAGGCATTTTCGATAGTGAACCCGTCACGGAACTCTACGGAGGTGACCCTTGACGGTGATGGAAACCGATCGAGGAGTCGAAGGCAACATCCCCGCCCAGCGACCGGCCTCCCGGCAGCCCCGGCTCGAGCCGATGGTGGGCCTCGAATGGTCGCAGGCGATCGAATTGCCCCGCATCGTGGCGGGGGCAGGCAAACCGTCCGACATCCGGCGTGCGTGGGTGCACCGCGCTCCGGAGGACCAGGTCCTCGCGCTGTACCGCGCCACCGCGGCCGGTGGGGACGTGGTTCCCGCGCCGTGGTGGCTGCGCGCGGTGGTGGCGGGCGAGCTGGACTCGCGCGAGAGCGGCTTCCGCGTGGAGGACCGCATCGGCCAGCTGCTCGGCCGTCGTCCCGGCTGGGAGTACGTGCCGTGGGCGGCCGACGGCGAGTCGGGCTACTGGGAGTTCATGCCGTCGGAGCGCGGTGCCGCCGGGCACCGGATTCCGACGACCGTGCTGAACACCGCCCGGCACACCGGCTGGATCGACGTGCTGCCCGCGCACAGCGGCCCCACGCCGAACCCGATCGCGGTGTCCGGACTGGCCGGCCTGCGGGCCCGGCTGGGGGAGTTCGAAGCGGTCCGCTAGCAGGCCGTTAGGTTTGCCGGGTGGAAAGTGAACACCAGCCGCGGCTGCGCAGCGTGGTCAGTTACGTGCAGCGCGGCGGGCGGATGACCGTCGGGCAGCAGCGCGCGTGGGAAGAGTACTGGCCCTCCCTCGGCCGCAAGGTGGCCGAATTGCCCGAGGGCCCGATCGACTTCGACGCGTGGTTCGGCCGCGAAGCGCCGGTACTGCTGGAGATCGGCTCCGGCATGGGTGAGACCACCTCACAGCTGGCTGCCGCCGCCCCGGAGCTGAACTACGTCGCCGTCGAGGTCTACGAACCGGGCCTCGGCCAGCTGATGCTGCGGGCCGAAAAGCTCGGCGTGGAGAACCTGCGCCTGATCAACGGCGACGCGGTCGTGCTGCTGACCAAGCACGTCCCGGCGGACTCGCTGCACGGCGTGCGCATCTTCTTCCCCGACCCGTGGCCGAAGAAGCGCCACCACAAGCGGCGCCTGGTCCAGCCGGAGTTCGTCGCGCTGGTGGCTTCGCGGCTCGCGCCGGGCGGCACGCTGCACTTGGCGACCGACTGGGAGAACTACGCCGAGCAGATGCTCGAGGTCTGCTCGGCGGAGCCGTCGCTGGTGAACCGGTACGACGGCTGGGCACCCCGGCCCGACTGGCGCCCGGTGACCAAGTTCGAGAAGCGCGCCGTCGAAGAGAACCGGATCAGCCACGACCTGATCTTCGAACGACGCTGACCGCGCCCCAGCCCTTATGGCCGGGACGCGGTCAGCGCCTTCCCCTCACTCGTCGGCGAGGGGTTCGGCACGCACCCGGTTCAGGGCCGGGGTGCACACCGAAGCGGCCAGCACGGCGACCAGCGCGCCCAGCGCCACCGGCGCCAGGATCCACGGGCTGAACACCACCGGACCCTCGTCGACCAGGCTGAACAGGCCGAGCCCGACGATCGCGCCGACAACGCCCGCCCCGATCGTGGCCACCAGCGCGGGCAGCGCCGCCTCGGTCCGCAGCGCCCGTGCCAGCGTGCGCACCGGGGTCCCGGCCGCGATCAGCGCGCCGAAGGTGCGCCGCCGGTCCATCACCGAGCCCGCGGTGGCGATCGCCGCGCTGCACCCGGCGAGCACGCCGGCCGCGACCAGCCCGATCACCGTGACGCGGCGCAGGTCGGCCAGTTCGATCTGCTGGTTGCCCAGGATCAGCTCACGGCTGTTGATCTGCTCCCCGGCGGCCGCGTTGACCAGTGCCGTCCGCACCACCTCGCGGGTTTCCGGCGTGGTCGGCGCGGCGAGCGTGTAGTACTGCGCGTGGACTCCGGCCGGGACTGCCGACGGGTCCATGAACACCGAGGTGAAGCGGTCGTCCTCGCGGGAGGGCACCGCCCGTGACACCGTGCCCTCCGGCAGCGGCTTTCCCGCGCCTTCCCCGCCGGACACCTGCAACCCGGCCAGGTCCATCGGCGTGGACGAGTAGATGGCGGGCTTGCCGTCGCAGGTACCGGGATCGAACCGGAGCAGGCTGCGGGCGCTCTCGCAGTCCATCACCAGCGCGTACCGGCCGCTGTCCGGCGAGGTCCCCAGCGAGACCTGCGGAATGGTGGTGACCCGCTCCGGCACGCCGTAGCGCGTCAGCTCGGCGTTCGCCTTGTCCGCGATCTGCTGCACGTCCGCCGCGTCGGAATCCAGGTAGAGCACCGAATCGTGGAAGGAGCGACCACCGCCGGCGAGCGATTCGAGGCTGGGCAGCAGGGTCAGCGCCATCGAACCGGCGAACACCGCCAGCACCACACCCGCCGACGCCCGGTAGGCGCCCTTCGGATCGTCGCGCAGCCGCCGCCCGGCGAGCAGGCCCGCCGGCTTCCGCCACACCCTGACAAAAATGCCACCGACCGCCGAAGTCACCCACGGCCCGATCACCGCCGCCGAAGCGACCAGCACGAACAACCCGCCGAGCACGATCAGCACGCCGCCGTTGTCCTTGGCGGTGGAGATCGCGAAGAAGAAGAACAGACCGGCCGCGGGCAGCGCGAGCAGACGCCACCAGTGCAGCGGCTTCTTCGCCTGCCCGCCGGTGGCACCGAGCGGGGTGGTCACCACCCGCCGCATCCCGGCGACCGCGGCGAGCAGCACCAGCGCGGGCAACGCCACCGTGATGCCGATGCTCAGCGGAAGCGGCAACGCGAAGTCGTCGGCCTGCCAGGTGCCGCCCGCCCACGGCACCACCGTGGCCAGCATGTTCACCAGCGGACTCACCGCCAGCCCGAGCACCGCACCGGCCACCGAGGCGAGCGCGGTTTCGGCGGCGACCATGCCGATCACCTGCCTCGGCGTGGCACCGGCGAGCCGGAGCGCGGCCAGCCGCTGCTCACGACGGGCGGCGGTCAGCCGGGCCGACGACGCGACCAGCACCAGGCTCGGCACCAGCAGCACCACCACGCCGACGCCGGAGAGCAGTTGCAACAGCGGATCGGGTTGCGCGCCGGTCAACGGGAAGCCCTGGACCGGCATCGCGTTCCCCGGCATGTCCTCCGGTGCGTGCCCGACCAGTGCGACCAGCTGCTCCGGGAAGGCCAGCGCCTCCTCGCCGAGCAACGCCCGCTGACCGGTGCCGAAGCGGTCGGACAGCTGCGAGGCCATCCGCGAATCCATCAGCTGGGCCAGCTCCGGCGAAACGAGTGCCTCGCCGGGGCCCGGCAGCCGGTCGATGCCCGGCGGCAGCTTGTCCACTTGGGACAGCTGCGCCACGTCGACGCGGGTGATCTCCTTGCCGTCGAAGTAGTCCTGGGAGACCGCCTTCGCCATGGTGGCCACGCCGTCGGACTGCTCGCCGAAGACCTGCTCCTGCCACAACGCGCGCTCGGCCCGCGCCTGGGTGCCGAACGGCAGCCCGATCAGCAGCAGCACCAGCGCGGTCGCCACGGCCACCCCGACGCCGGTGAGGATCGCCGAGACCCGCGTCCGCCGGTCGCCGCGCAGCACGCGCACGGCCATCTGGAACGGGTTCATGCCGCGACCCGCACATCGATCCGGCCGTCGCGGATGGCCACCGTGCGCGGCATCGACTCGGCCAGCTCGCGGTCGTGCGTCACCACGATCACCGCTGCCCCGGTCTCCTGCGCGGTGGCCAGCAGCGCGCTCATCGTGTCGCGGCCGGTCCGGGTGTCCAGCGCGCCGGTCGGCTCGTCGGCGAAGATCACCTTCGGCCGGTGCGCGAGTGCGCGGGCGATCGCCACGCGCTGCGCCTCACCACCGGACAGCTCACCCGGACGACGCTGCTCCTTGCCCGCCAGGCCGAGCCGGGCCAGCCAGCCGCGGGCGGCGGTCAGCGCCTCCTTGCGACCGGTACCGGCGAGCAGCTGGGGCAGGGCCGCGTTCTCCTCGGCGGTCAGCTCGGCGACCAGCATGCCCGACTGGAACACGAAGCCAAACTCGGTGCGCCGCAGCTCGCTGCGCTTGGTCTCGCTGAGCTGGTCCACCCGCTGCCCGCCGAGAAAGATCGCGCCGTCGTCAGCCTTGAGAATGCCGGCCAGCACGTGCAGCAGTGAGGTCTTGCCGGAGCCGGACGGCCCGACGATGGCGATCGCCTCCCCGGCGTGGACGTCGATGTCCACACCGGCCAGCGCGTACTGGGCGCCGTAGCGCTTCACCAGCCCCCTGCCGGACAGCACGGGCGCGCCGTCGTTCGTCCACTGTGGATTCTGCACCGGATTTCTCCCTGTGGTTTCTCGGATCTTGCCGTTGCCGAGAAGACTCGCCCAGCCGGTGGGCACCGGGCTTCGGGCAGACGGCCACAGCCCGGCGGGAAAACCTCGGCCGATCGGCCGAGGGGGAGATGGCCAGGCGGCCAAGGTGCGCGCCACGCGCGATCCTCTACCGTCGCTTCCGTGCCCACCCTCGACCAGCTCGCCGTCCGGCTCACCGGCTACCTGCGGTGGCTCGGTGTGCCCGGCATCGTGCTGCTCGCGGCCGTGCTCTGCGACCTCGCCGTCATCGGTTCCGCCGCCTTCGACGACGTGGGGCCGCGGCTGCACGACCTGGCCATCGTGCCGGGCATCGTGCTGATGGCCGCCTGCGCGATCTGGGCCAGGACGCAGCCGGTGGCCGCGGCGTTCACCGGCGCGGTGGTGCTGGTGTGCTCGTCGCTGCTGCTGCACCTGGCCGGCGTGCCGACCTACTCGACGCTGCTGGAGAACCTCTCGTTCGCCGAAACGGTGGCCGGGGTCGAACTGGTCATCTACGTGGTCCGCGCGGCGCACCCGGGGGTGGCCTTCGCCAGCACCTTCTCCCTGGTCGTGGCGTGCCTGCTGGCCATCGCCGCCCGGGCGAACAACGACCCGGTCAGCACGCTGGCCGACGGCTCGACCGGGGTGTTCGGCGCCGGGCTGCTCTTCGCCGCGGTGTTGTTCGGCATCGGCGCCAGGAGTCCGGCGCAGCAGCGGCGCAAGAGCAAGCTCGGCGAGTTGTTCAGCGGGCAGTGGCCGCTGGTCGGGCTGATCTCGCTGCTGCTGTTCTTCGAACTCGGTGCGGCGGTCAGCGAGGGCCCGCGTGCCGCGCCGACCCTGCTCTGCTCGCTGGCCGCGGGTGTGCTGGTGATGACCGCGAAGCGGCGGCCGGTGCTCTCGGCGTGGGTGCTGGCCGGGTTGATGCTGGTCTCGGCCGTGGCCACCCGGCTGGTGTTGCGCGACCACTCCAGCTACGTGCTCTCCGGCGGGGTGCCGATCGGTCAGGTCGGCGCCGGCGCGGTGATGGTCGTGCTGCTGATCCGGCACACCACCACCGCCCGGGCCTGGCCGTCGATCCTGGTGCTGTCCGGCGCGGTCGCGCTCAGCGCGATGGCCAACGTCCGGCGCGACGGACCGACCCTCGACTTCGACGACCTGCAGCCGCACATCCTGTCGGCCTTCCTGCTGCTCGGCATCTCCGTGGCGACCGGCTTGTTCCTGCGCTCGCGCGACTCCGAGCGCAAGCAGGTGGTGCAGTCCGCGGTCACCGACGCGCAGACCGCCGAGCGGATGGCGCTGGCCAGGGAACTGCACGACGTGGTGGCCCACCACGTGACCGGGATCGTGGTGCAGGCGCAGGCCGCGAAGATGGTCGCGCAGAAGGACCCGCAGGTGGCGGTGGACGCGATGGACCGGATCGAGACCGCGGGCACCGAGGCGCTGGCGGCGATGCGGCGGCTGGTGCGCAGCATGCGCGGGGACAACCCGGCCGGCACCACCGAGTTCAGCGAGCAGGCCACCATGAGCCTGGCCGCCGACCTGCACAAGATGGTCGACGCGGCGAACCACGGGGTGTACACCAAGATCGAGCTGAACCTGCCGGAAAACCTGCCGCAGGAGGTCGCCCGCTCGGCGCTGCGACTGGTGCAGGAGTCACTGACGAACATCGGCAAGCACGCCGCCGGCGCCAGCATCGCCTGGGTTTCGGTGCGCGAGGAGAACGGCGAGCTGCACATCAAGGTCAGCGACAACGGGCGAGGGGAGAGCCAGCGCGGCGCGCAGATCTCCGGCGGATACGGTCTGGTCGGCATGCGCGAACGGGTCGCGCTGCTGCACGGCAGGCTCACGGCGGGCCGGGCGCCGGAAGGCGGCTGGCGGGTCGAGGCGTGGTTGCCACTGGCTCAGCAGGGAGCGGAATGATCCGGGTACTGATCGCCGACGATCAGGAAATGGTGCGGATGGGTTTCCGCATGATCCTCGACGCGCAGGACGACATCGAGGTGGTCGCCGACGTGGCCAACGGTGTGGACGCCGTGCGCCAGGCCCGCGAACTGCGGCCGGACGTCTGCCTGCTCGACATCCGCATGCCCGAGTTGGACGGGCTGGCGGTGACCAAGCAGCTCGCCGGGGCGGACGTGGCCGACCCGCTGAAGGTCGTCGTGGTCACCACCTTCGACCTCGACGAGTACGTGCACACCGCGCTGCGCAACGGTGCCAGCGGCTTCCTGCTCAAGGACGCCGGGCCCGCACTGCTGATCGAGGCGGTGCGCGCGGCCGCGCGCGGGGACGCGCTGGTGTCCCCGCAGATCACCGTGCGGCTGCTCAAGCACTTCGACAGCAAGCCGGCCCGCAAGGAGATCGAGCCGCCGTCGGAGGCGCTGACCGCACGCGAGATCGACGTGGTGAAGGCGACCGCGCGCGGGCTGACCAACACCGAGATCGGCACCGAGTTGTTCCTGTCGCTGTCCACGGTGAAAACGCACCTGGCTTCGGTGCAGGGCAAGATCGGCGCGCGCAACCGGGTGGAGACCGCCGCCTGGGCGTGGCGTTCCGGCCTGATGGACCGCTGAGACGACGGTTTAGAATTTTTTGATGCGCCGTCGTTTCCACGCCCCCGTTGTCCTGCCGTCCGACCCGAGCTGCTCCGTGCTCCGCGACGCGGTGGTCGACGTCGGCGACGACGGCCGGATCACCCACTGCGGCCCCGCGGCCACCGCGCCGGACAGCGACGCGCCGCGCACCGAGCTGACCGGCGTGCTGCTGCCCGGCCTGATCAACACGCACGCGCACAGCCCGATGGTGCTGCTGCGCGGCATGGGCTCGGACCTGCCGCTGCTGCGCTGGCTCAGCGAGGTCATCTGGCCGGCCGAGGCGCGGCTGCGCCCGGCCGACATCCGCACCGGCATGCTGCTGGGCTCGCTCGAAATGCTGCGGCACGGCGTCACCACCAGCACCGAGATGTACTTCCACGGCGACCAGGTCGCCGACGCCGTGCTGGCCACCGGCGCCAGGGTGCTGATCGGCGCGCCGATCATGGACCTGCCCGGCATGGACTGGCGCGAGCAGCTCACCGCGATCGACGACTGGATCGACGCCGACGGCCTGCGCTTCGGCCCCGGTGAGCGCATCGAGATCAGCTACGGCCCGCACTCGGCGTACACGCTGCCCGAGGAAGCGCTGCGGTTGACCGCCGAATCGGCCGTGCACCGCGACGCGCTGGTGCAGATCCACGTGGCCGAGGCCCGTGCCGAGGACGAGAAGCAGCGCGCCGAGCACGGTTCGGTGCCGAAGCTGCTGGCCAAGGTGGGCCTGCTGGACACCAGGATGATCGCCGCGCACGCGATCCATCTGTCCGATGAGGACATCGCGCTGTTCGCCGGGCACGGGGTCGGGGTGGCGCACTGCCCGGGTTCGAACGCGAAGCTCGCCTCCGGCATCGCACGGCTGGCCGAGCTGCGCGCGGCGCGGGTGCCGGTCGGCCTCGGCACCGACGGCCCGGCCAGCAACGACGACCTTGACCTGTGGGAAGAGGTGCAGCTCTCGGCGATGCTGTCGCGGCTGGCCACCGGGGATTCGACCGCGTTGAGCGCGGCGGACGCGCTGCTGCTCGCCACGCGCGGCGGGGCCGAGGCGCTGGGCCGGTCGGACATCGGCGCGCTGGAAGCCGGGCGCTGGGCGGATCTGGTGCACATCGACCTGGACGACCCGGCCTTCGCCACCGGCCTCGACGTGCCGGACTCGCAGCTGCTGGCGAACCTGGTGTGGGGCGCGGGTTCGCGGCGCGTGCGCGAGGTGTGGGTGGCCGGTGAGCAGGTGGTCGCCGACGGCGAATCGACCAGGGTGGACCGGGCCGAGGCCCAGGCGGCCGTCGCTACGGCCTCGGCTCGCGTGCGCTGAGCAACCACCGGCCGAGTGCGTGCATCCGGTCGACGAGCGCGGCCGGTTCGATGACGTCGAGGTCCAGGTTGAGGTAGGCGAGCCAGCGCGCCGCCCAGTCGAGGTCGTCGGTGCCGAAGTGGAGTTCGCACTCGGTGTCTTCGGTGTCTTCGGTGTCTTCCACGTTGACCACCGCGGCCACGCTCGGGTCGACCAGTTCGCGCACGAGGTCGGCCGAGGTGTACACCCGCACGCGGATCCGGTGGCGCCAAGGGCCGTGTGCGAGCGCGTCGGAGACGAAGGCGCCGGAGTCCTCGGGTGGCTCGGGCGCCGGGTACCGCGTGCCCAGCGGCTGGACCTGCTCGATGCGGTCGAGCGCGTAGACCCGCCAGCGCTCGGTGCCGCGCGGGCAGGCGACGAGGTACCAGTTGTCGCGCAAGGTGACCAGGCGGTGTGGCTGCACATCGACGGGTCTGCCGGAGTGGCGGAAGCGGACGGCTTCGCGGGCTCGGCAGGCGAGCGCGAGCGGGACGAGCACGTCGCGCCCGGTCCGGCGGCGCGAAGGTCCTGACCGTGCTTGGACGTCGGCGAGCGCGCTGAGCCGGGCCCGCCAGCGCGCCGGGACCACCTGGGTGAGCTTGGCCAGCGCCGTGGCCGCGGCGGTTTCGAGCCCGTCGACGGCGGTCGCCGTGCGCAGGCCGACGGCGACGGCCGCGACTTCGTCGGCATCGAGCAGCAGTGGCGGCATGGTCCGCCCGGATGCCAGCCGGTAGCCGCCTTCGCGGCCCGCCTCACCGTCGATGCGGTACCCGAGTTCACGCAGCTGGGCGACGTCGCGGCGGGTGGTCCGCTCGGTGACGCCGAGCCGCTCCGCGAGCCGCGGGGCCGAGATGCCGGGATGCGCCTGGAGCAGCGCGAGCGTTTCGAGGCGCCGGTTCGTGGTTCTCACCCTGACACTATCTGTCCGGGTAGGCGGTCATGCTAGCTCTCATGACTCAGGGAACGAGCCCGGTCGGGCGCACGCGTGACGCGGGCTGGCAGATCGGGGTGTCGAAGACGGTGGACCACCCGGTCGCCGTGGTGTGGGACTTCATCACCTCACCGGAGGGCGTGGCGATCTGGCTCGGCGAGGGCGTCACGGTCTCGCGCGAGGCGGGCACCGGGTACGAGACCAAGGCCGGGGTCCATGGTGAAATGCGCAGCTTCCGCGAACTGGACCGCCTCCGGCTCACCTGGCAGCCGCCCGGCTGGTCGCACGACACCACGCTCCAGCTCACGGTGACCTCCGCCGGTGAGGGCCGCGCGCGGCTCGGCGTCCACCAGGAACGGCTGGCCGATGCCGCCGAGCGCGAGCGGCAGCGGGCGCACTGGAAGGCCGTGGTCACCGAGATCGTGGCGGCGCTCGACCGTTGAATGAGTTCGGCCGCTAAATCAGTTCCGCGTCGTGCACCAGCAGCGCGATCTGCACGCGGTTGTTCAGGTCGAGCTTGGTCAGGATCGCCGAGACGTGCGTCTTCACCGTGGACACGCCGAGATGCAGGGTCCGGCCGATCTCCGCGTTGGACAGGCCCCGCCCGACCTCGACGGCGACCGCGCGCTCGCGTTCGTTCAACCGGGCCAGCCGCTTCACCGCCCCGGTCCGGCGACGGTCCTGATCGGACTCGGCGACCCGGTCCATCAGGCGGCGGGTCACCGCGGGAGACAGCACCGGGCTGCCTTCCGCCACCCGGCGGACCGCGGCCACGATCTCGGCCGGCGGGGTGTCCTTGAGCAGGAATCCGGCGGCCCCGGCACGCAGTGCGCGGAGCACGTGGTGGTCGGCGTCGAAGGTGGTCAGCACCAGCACCTCCGGCGCCGACGGCCGCGCGCGCAGTGCTTCGGTGGCGGTGAGCCCGTCCATCGCGGGCATCCGGATGTCCATCAGCACCACCTCGGGGTGGTGCGCCTCGACCAGGGGGAGCACCTCGGTGCCGTCACCGGCTTCGGCGACCACGACCAGGTCGTCGGCACCGCCGAGCATCAGGCGCAGCCCGGCGCGCACCAGCGGATCGTCGTCGACGAGCAGTACCCGGATCACGGCGGCCACGGTAGCCAGGCCGAGACCCGCCAGGTACCGGCGGCATCCGGTCCGTGGCTCAGCCGCCCGCCCGCCACGGCCGCGCGTTCGGCCAGGCCGATGAGCCCCTGGCCCGTACCGACCGGCCGGTCCGCCGCTTCGTTGCGCACCTCGACGCGCAGGCCGTCGCCGGGCGCACCGTCCACTTCGATCTCGACGACCGCGCCGGGCGCGTGCTTGCGCGCGTTGGTCAGGCTCTCCTGCACGATCCGGTAGACGGTCCGGCCGAGCGTGTCCGGCGGCTCACCGGTGATCTCGTGCCGGAACTCGACCCGCATGCCCGCGTGCCGCGATTCGTCGACCAGCGCGCTCAGGTCACCGACTGCCGGCTGCGGCCGCTCGGCCGAACCGTCGACCGGAGCACGCAGCACCCCGATCACCTCGCGCAGGTCCTGGAGCGCCTGGTGCGAGCTTTCCCGGATCACCCTGGCGGCCAGCGCGATCTCGTCGGCGGGCGCGTCCGGCCGGAACTCCAGCGCGCCCGCGTGCACGCTGAGCAGCGAAAGCCGGTGGCCGAGCACGTCGTGCATCTCGCGGGCGACCTCCTCCCGCGCCGCGCGGGCCGCCCGTTCCTGCAGCGACACCAGCAACTTGCGCCGGTGGTGGACGGTCAGCCCCCAGCCGACCACCGCGCCCTGCACCACCAGGCCGAACGCCAGCAGCAGATACGCGGGAGCGTCCGGCTCGGGCCGCAGCAGCTGGTACGCGATCGAGGCGAGCACGCCACCGGCGAACACCAGCCCGGTGACCCGCGGTGGCCGGTGCACGGCCACGGTGAACAGCGCCACCATCGCCGCTCCGCCGACCAGCTCGGAGAAGGTGGACAGCGCGAACAGCACCACCGCGAGCCGCACCGGCCAGCGGCGGCGGAACCACAGCGCGGCGCAGCCCAGCGCCCCGGTGATCTGGTCGAGGTGGAACACCCACTCCGGCTCGGGCAGCGGCCACCACTGCATCCTGGCCGTGGCCAGCCACAGCCCGAACGCCGCGGCGAACAGGAACAGCGCGCTGTCCACCAGCCAGTCACGCACACCGCGCCGCGGGATGTTCACAGCCCGAACCTACCCAGCTTTCCCGGCTCCGCGGGCGGATCCGATACCGAAGTCGGCCGCGCCGGTACCTTCGGTCGTTCTGAACGCACCGGTCCGCTCCCTACCGTCGTGCCATGCGCAAACCGCTGGAAACCCTGGGCGGCCTGCTGGTGCTGATGGGCATCAGCGGCACCATCGACCACCTCGCCTACCAGCCGATCCTCGGCCCGTTCCTGAACGCGTTCAACCGGTACGTCTTCCCGCACTTCGACGCGCTGCACGGGTACGAGCTCTACGCGAACCTGCTGGTCGCGGTGATCGGCGTGGTGGTCATCGCGGCCGCACGACGAGTTCGGTGAGGTGCGCGTCCGGGCTCGCGGACACCGCGGCCAGCACCGCCATCGCCACCGAGTCCGGCCGCAGGTACCGGTCGGGGTCGTACTCGTTGCCCTCGTGGGCCACGACCGCGCGCTGCATGTCGGTGTCGGTCCGTCCAGGGTGGACGGACGTGACGCGGATACCGTTCGGTTCCTCCTCGGCGCGCAGCACGTCGGCGAAGGCGCGCGCGGCGAACTTGCTGGCCGCGTAGGGCCCCCAGCCCGGCCGCGCGTTCAGCCCGGCGCCGGAGTTGATCACCACGACGTGCCCCTTCGCCGCCCGCAGCGCGGGCAGCAGCAGGCGGGTCAGCTCGGCGACCGCGACCACGTTCACCTCGTAGTTGCGCCGCCAGTCCTCGGCCGTGGCCTGCTCGACCGTGCCCAGATCGGCGACCCCGGCGGAGTGCACCAGCACGTCGAGCCGGTCGATTCCGGCGACAGCGGCGCGCACCGCGTCGAAGTCGCTCAGGTCGACCGGCCACGGCCGTGAGCCGGGCAGTTCGGCCGCGCGCTCGGCGAGCGCGGCGGCGTCACGGCCGCCGAGCAGCACCTGGTGACTGGGTTCGAGCGCGTGCGCGACGGCGGCGCCGATCCCTCGGGAAGCGCCGGTGATCAGTGCGAGCGGCTGTTCGGTCATGGTCTCCACGGTAAGAGGCTCTTGACTCACGGGCTCGGCGGGCTTCTGATGTTCGATCATGAAGTCGACGAAGACCGAGCCCGGTGACCGCGTGCTCCGCAAGGTGGCGCTGCGGCTGATGCCGTTCCTCTGCCTGCTGTACTTCGTGAACTACCTGGACCGGGTCAACATCGGCTTCGCCGCGCCGAACGGGATGAACGAGGAACTCGGGCTCACCGCGACCGTCTTCGGCTTCGCGTCGGGCATCTTCTTCCTCGGTTACCTGCTGCTGGAGGTGCCGAGCAACCTGGCGCTGCACCGGTTCGGCGCCCGCCGCTGGATGGCCCGGATCATGATCACCTGGGGCGTGGTGGCCACCGTGATGGCGTTCGTGCCCAACGCGACCACGCTGGTCATCCTGCGCTTCCTGCTCGGTGTGGCGGAAGCGGGCTTCTTCCCCGGCATCATCCTGTACCTGACCTTCTGGTTCCCCGCCGCGCAGCGCGCGAAGGCGGTGGCGATGTTCATGGCCGCGGTGCCGATCTCCTCGGCGGTCGGGGCGACCGTCTCGGGGCTGCTGATCTCCGGTGGCGACGGCGTGTTCGGGCTGTCCGGCTGGCGGTTCATGTTCCTGGTCGAGGGCGTGCCGGCGATCCTGCTGGCCTTCGTCACCTGGTTCTACCTGACCGACCGCCCGGAGAAGGCCAAGTGGCTGACCGAGAGCGAGCGCGAGTGGCTCTCGTCCACTTTGGCCGCGGAGAAGGAGAACACCGAGCAGAAGCACCACTGGCCGCTGCGCAAGGCGCTGACCCACCCGCGCATCCTGATGCTGGCGTTCGTCTACTTCGGAATCGCCTACGGCCTCTACGCGCTCGGCTTTTTCCTGCCGACCATCATCAGCGGCTTCAAGCAGCAGTTCGGCGTGCAGTTCTCGATCACCGAAACCGGGCTGATCACCGCGATCCCGTACGTCATCGGCGCGGTCGTGATGGTGCTGTGGGCACGTCACGGCGACCGGACCGGCGAGCGCACCTGGCACGTGGCGATCCCGATGCTGATCGGCGGCGCGGCCATCCCGGTCGCGCTGTACCTCGGCAACCCGATCATGGCGATGGTCGCGGTGACCATCTGCGCCACCGGGGTCTGCTCGGCGCTGCCGACCTTCTGGGCGCTGCCGTCGACCTTTCTCTCCGGTGCCGCGGCGGCCGGTGGCATCGCGATGATCAACTCGCTGGGCAACATCAGCGGGTTCGCCGCGCCCTACATCACCGGCTGGCTCAAGGACGCCACCGGCAGCCAGCGGACCGGGATGTGGGCGGTCGGGCTGTGCATGCTCGCCGCCGCCGGGGTGGCCATCGTGCTGGGCAAGCAGATCAAGCGGGACACGCTTCAGTAACTCAGTAGCTCAGCCAGCTCTCGTCGTCGGTGGCCCGTGCCATCAGTTTCTGCAGCAGGCCGCGCAGCGCCTCGGTTTCCCGTGCGCTGAGCCCGGCGACGAGATCGCGTTCGGCCAGCATCATCGGACCTTCGGCGGCGGCGAGCAGCCGTTCGGTGCCCTCGGTCAGCACCAGCCGCACGGTCCGCCCGGTCGCGCCGGGCACCCGGTACAGGTGCCCGGCGTCTTCCAGCTCACCGACCATCTCGTGCAGTGACTGGCGGCTGACGCCGAACTGGCGCGCCAGTTCCGCCATGGTCAGCTCCGGTTCCAGCTGGAGCTGGACGAGCACGCCGAACTGCCGCGCGGTCAGCCCGAACCGGCGCAGGCGCTCGGCGGCCTGCCGCGACGCGACCGTGTGCGCGTAGGCGAGCAGGTACGGGATCGGTGGCTTCACGTTGCTCACAATAAACGTCGACTGTCAAGGCTCCTGACGTTTTGCGATGTTTTCGATTTAAGCTTCTTGAGCTTCAAATCCGGCAAATCCCCTACCGAGATCGGTCTCGCGCTGCCCGCGAATCGGGCAGCTCAAATTTGAGCAAGGGAGCAACGATGATCCATGCCCGCGGTCTGACCAGGCATTTCCGGGTCAAGAAGGAGACCGTGGTTGCCGTGAACGGACTAGATCTGGACGTCGAGGAGGGCGAGCTGGTCGCCTTCCTCGGTCCGAACGGCGCCGGCAAGTCGACCAGCCTGCGCCTGCTGACCACCCTGCTGCCGCCGACGGCGGGCACCGCGACGGTGGCGGGACACGACATCCGCTCCGCGCCGGCCGCCGCGCGCGAGCGGATCGGGTACATCGGCCAGGGCAAAAGTTCCGGTGACTACTTCCGGGTCGCCGACGAGCTGTTCAGCCAGGGCCGCTGCTACGGACTGAGCCGGGCGGAAGCCCGGCGGCGAGCCGGTGAGCTGCTCGCCGTGCTCGACCTCGAAGCACTCGGAAAGCGTTACGCCAACACGCTTTCCGGCGGCCAGCGGCGTCGGCTCGACATCGCGCTCGGGCTGATCCACCGGCCGAAGCTGCTGTTCATGGACGAGCCGTCGTCCGGACTCGACCCGCAGAACCGGGCGAACCTGTGGGAGCACATCCTGCGCCTGCGGCGGGAGTACGGCACCACGATCTTCCTCACCACGCACTACCTGGACGAGGCCGACGCGATGGCCGAGCGGGTGCTGGTGATCGACCACGGCCGCGTGATCGCCGACGACACCGCGGCGAACCTGAAGGCGAACCTGGCCGGTGACCTGATCACCGTGGTGGTCGACGAACCGCGACGGGCGGCGGAACTGGCCCCGCCCGCCAAGGAGGTGCTCGTCGACGGCGAGCTGGTGACCGTCCGCCTGGCGGGGCAGGCGACCGCCGCGCTGCCCCGGTTCCTGCGGGAGCTGTACCGGGAGGGCATCACCGTGCGCTCGGCCGATCTGCGCCGCCCGACCCTGGACGACGTGTTCCTCAGCCTGACCGGCCGCAGCCTCCGTGAATCCGATGCCGCGTAAGGAGTTCTGGATGAACCTGCTCAATCACACCGGCGTGGTCTTCGGCCGGGAGATCAAGCCGAGCCTGCTCAGCCCGTGGGGGCTGCTGATCACCATGGTGCAGCCGCTGGTGTTCCTGCTGCTGTTCGGCCCGCTGCTGCCCGGTGACGGCTCGCCGTGGCAGTGGTTCGTGCCGGGCATCCTGGTGATGCTCGCCCTGTTCGGCACCATGGCCTCCGGCTACGGGCTGCTGATGGAACGCGGCGGCGGCTCGCTGGAACGACTGCTGGTCACCCCGGTCAGCCGGACCGCGATGCTGCTCGGCCGGGTGCTCAAGGAGGTCGTCCTGCTGGTGGCGCAGGCGGTGCTGATCACCCTGGTGGTGCTGCCGCTCGGGTTCACCCTGCACCCGGCGGGCGTGCTGGCCGGGCTGGCACTGCTCGCGCTGCTCGGCACCGGCATGGGGGCGTTGTCGTTCGCGCTGGCGATCGCGGTGCGCAAGCAGGACACGCTGTTCTGGGCGATCCACCAGACGGTGCTGTTCCCGCTGCTGCTGCTCTCCGGCGTGCTGCTGCCGATCGACGGGGCGCCGGGCTGGCTGCACACGGTGGCCCGGATCAACCCACTGTCCTATGTGGTCGATGCGGAACGGGCGCTGTTCCGCGGGGAACTGGCCACCGCCTCGGTGCTGCACGGGAGCCTGGCGGTGGCGGGCATCGCCGCGGTCGGCCTCTACCTGGGCACGGTGACCATGCGGAAGGCGACCGAGTAGGGCGATGCCTGAAGGTGGCTTTCCCGGCAGGTTTCGAGCGCCGGGAAAGCCACCTTCACCGCGTCCGTCAGCGAACGCCGATCTTGCCCGGCAGGTGGCGGTCGCGCTTGCGCCACGCCGAAACGATGGCCGGGCGCGGCTGGGTGTTGCCGCCGTCGGGCCAGTGCGAGGTGGGGCTGCCCGAGTTGGGCGCGTCCTCACCGGGGTGCTGCACGGCGACCAGCACCAGGTTCTCGGTGATCACCGGGCCGCAGGTCTCCGCGCCGGTCGGCACCGAGAGGAACTGCTGCACCTTGCCGCGTTCCGGACCGCTCACCGGCACCGAGAACAACCCGTCGTGGGAACCGAGCGCGTTGCCGTCGGTGGAGATCCACAGGTTGCCGTGCGGGTCGAAGGCCACGTTGTCCGGGCACGAGATCGGCGAAACCTGCGACTTGTCGAAGCCGCCGAAGTAGGTGTCGGCCGTCTTCGGGTCACCGCAGACCAGCAGCAGGCGCCAGTTGAACTTGGTCGCCGTGGCGCCGCCGACCTCCTCGAACTCGAGCACGTGCCCGTTGCGGTTGGTGTTGCGCGGGTTGGCCTCGTCCGGGCCGCCCTTGCCCGCCGCGCCGCGGTCGGAGTTGTTCGTCAGCGCGCAGTAGATCCGGCCGTTGACCGGGTTCGGCTCGATGTCCTCCGGGCGGTCCATCTTCGTGGGCATGACCTTGTCCGCGGCCTGCCGGGTGAAGACGTACACCTCCTCGGCGGTGAAGCCGTCCACAAAGGACTTGTTGCCGGCGGCCAGCGGGATCCACTCGCCGCTGCCGTCGAACTCGCCGTCGCTGGGCAGTTTCCCGGTGCCGTCGATCTCGGCGGCCGGGGAGTCGCCGGTGAACCGGCCGACATACAGCGTGCCGTCGTCGAGCAGGCTCGAGTTGTGGCGGCGGGCGTGCGCGCTGTTGCCCTTCTTGTACTTGCCGTTCGACACGTACTTGTAGATGTACTCGAAGCGCTCGTCGTCACCGGAGTAGGCGACCACGCGGCCGTCCTCGGCGATCTTGATCGCGGCACCCTCGTGCTTGAACCGGCCGAGGTGCGTGTGCTTGACCGGCGTCGAGTGCGGGTCGTGCGGGTCGATCTCGACCACCCAGCCGAAGCGGTTCGGCTCGTTCGGCTCCTTGGTGACGTCCCAGCGCTTGTCGAACCGCTCCCACTTCCGGGTGCTCGCGGCACCGGAGAGCCCGTAGCGCTTGAGTCGCGCGGCCTGCACCGGATCGGTCACCGCACCGGCGTTGGCGAAGTACTGGTTGAAGTTCTCCTCACCGGAAAGCACCGTGCCCCACGGGGTCACGCTGCCCGCGCAGTTGTTCTGCGTGCCGCGCACCACCTTGCCGGACGGGTCGGCGGAGGTCTTCAGCAGCGACGAACCGGCGGCCGGGCCGCGCACCTCGAACTCGGTGTTCAGCGTGATGCGCCGGTTGAACGGGCTCGGCACCACCCGCAGGCCGCCGTGGACCGGGTCGCGCAGCGCCTGCACCACGGACATGCCGTGCGCCGCCCAGGCGATCTTGACCTGCTCCTCGGTCGGATTGGCCGGGTCGTACTGGTCCACCGGGAACATGTGCACCTCGGTGGTGTACTCGTGGTTGGCCACGAGCAGGTTCGCGATGCCCAGCGGGTCCTGCGGGATCAGCCCGACGAAGTCGTTGTTGTAGCCGAACTGCTTCTCCTGCGCGGCCGCGGTCTGCTTGTGGAAGTCGAACTTCGGCGCGCCGGGCACCACCGCGTCGCCCCAGCGGATGACCACGTTCTGGTCGTAGCCGGGCGGGATGGTGACCGCGTCGTTCGTGTTCGGCGGCACCGGGTCGAAGTCGGTGCCGGGCACCTTCTTCGTCGGCTTGCCACGCCCCTCGGCGGCGGTCTCGGCCCCTGGCGCCGCCGCGGCGGTACCGGACAGCGCGGCGAAACCACCGGCGGCCGCGGCCATCACCGCGCTGGCCTTCAGCGCGCCACGACGCGAAAGCACGTTCTTCGCGACGTCGCCGAAGTACTCGTTGTCGGAGGTGTTCGGTTCGGGGTGCGCGCAGGCGTTGCCGCAGCGGTACTCACAGGTGACCGACGAGCGGCCCCCGGGGTGCGACGTGAGCAACGGCAGGAGCCGCTGGGGCTCGACGGACACGGTGCCTCCATGGTGGTCCAGTCAGGGGAACGCCGTGACGTTAAGCGACCAAGGAGAGCCCACTCCGACTTCAAGGTGAACAGCGGACCAACACGGTGTGGCGCACGACCCGCGTGAACGTGCGCCACACCACGATGACCAGGTCATTCAGCTTGAACCGAGGTCAACCGCCGATATCGGACAGGCCGTGCCGACCCGGCTGCCAAACCGCCACCACGGACGGCCTCGGCACGCTGGAACCGCCGTCGGGCCAGTGCGAGGCGGGATTGTCGGCGCTCGCGCCGTCCACTTCACCCGGATGCTGGACACAGACAGTGACCACTTGGTCGCCGACGATCGGGCCGCAGGTCTCCGCCCCCTTCGGCACGGTCAGGAACAGCTTCAGGTTCCCGCGCTGCTTGCCGTCCAGCGGCACGCCGTACAGCCCGTCGTTGATGCCGAGCGCCCCGGCCGAGTCGGTGGAGATCCACAGGTTGCCGTGCCGGTCGAAGGCCACGTTGTCCGGACTGGAGATCGGCGAGACCTGGTCCTTCGGGAAGCCGGCGAAATAGGTGTCCGGTGCCGACGGGTCACCGCAGACCAGGAACAGCCGCCAGCTGAACTTCAGCGCCAGCGCGTCGCCGCCCGCCTCCTCGAACTCCAGCACCTGGCCGTGCTTGTTGTTCAGCCGCGGGTTCGGCTCGGTCACGCCCTCCTTGCCGGGGTTGCCGCGTTCGACGTTGTTGCTCAGCGCGCAGTAGATCCGGCCGGTCTTCGGGTGCGCCTGGATGTCCTCCGGCCGGTCCATCTTGGTCGCGCCGACCTTGTCGGCCGCCTCGCGGGTGAACACGTACACCTCTTCGGCGGTCATTCCGTCCACAAAGGACTTTTTGCCGGCGGCCAGCGGGATCCACTCGCCGCTGCCGTCGAACTCGCCGTCGCTGGGCAGTTTCCCGGTGCCGTCGATCTCGGAAACCGGGGAGTCACCGGTGAACCGGCCCACGTACAGCGTGCCGTCGTCGAGCAGGGTCATGTTGTGGCGGCGGGCGTGCGCGCTGTCGCCCTTCTTGACCTTGCCGTTCGAGATGAACTTGTAGATGTACTCGAAGCGCTCGTCGTCACCGGAGTAGGCGACCACCCGGCCGTCGCCGGCGATCCGGATGTTCGCGGTCTCGTGCTTGAACCGGCCGAGGTGCGTGTGCTTGACCGGCGTGCTCCCCGGGTCGTGCGGGTCCAACTCGATCACCCAGCCGAACCGGTTCGCCTCGTTGAGCTGCTTGGTCAGGTCGAAGCGGGAGTCGAAGCGCTCCCACTTGCGCACGGTCTCGGTGCCCTTGATGCCGTAGCGCGCGAGCCGCTTCCTGGTCTGCTCGTCGGCCACCAGGTCGGCGTTGGCGAAGTACTGGTTGACGTTCTCCTCGCCGGACAGGATCGTGCCCCACGGCGTGACCCCGCCGGCGCAGTTGTTCATCGTGCCGAGCACCACGGTGCCGGTCGGGTCGGCGGAGGTCTTGAGCAGGTCGCTGCCCGCGGCCGGGCCGGTCACCTTGAACGGCGTGTGCAGCGTGATGCGCCGGTTGAACTTCGACATCTTGGGCCTGAACTGCCCGCTCCACGGCGTCCGGGTCACCAGCACCACGGTCAGCCCGTGTGCCGCCCAGGCGACCTTGACCTGTTCTTCGGTCGGATTGTCCTCGTCGTAGCCGGGGAACATGTGCGTTTCGGTGGTGTACTCGTGGTTCGTCACCAGCAGCGACGCGAGCCCGGCGTGGTCGAACGGCAGTAGCGCGGCGAAGTCGCAGTTGTAGCCGAACTGCTTGGCCTGCGCGTCGCCGGTCTGCTTGGTGATGTCCCAGGCGGGCGCGTCCGGCAGCACCGGATCACCCCAGCGGATCACGATGCCCTGCTCGTAGCCTTCCGGTACGACCACGGCGTCGAGCGTGTTCGGCTCGACCCGCTTGAAGTCCAGGCCCGGTGGCGGCTTCGGCTTGCCCGCCTCCTGGTCGGGTGCGGCGAGCGCGGGAGCGGCCGTGGCCGCCAGGCCGCCGGTGGCCAGCGCGACCACCGCGCCCGCCTTCAGCGCGCCGCGGCGGCTGACCTCGGTCAGCACGTCGGCGAAGGTGGGGTTCGCCGAGGTGTTGGGAACTTCGTGGAAGCAGGCGTCCCCGCAGCGGTAGGTGCAGGTGACGGCCGCGCGGCTGGGTGAGTGGCCGGTGAGCAACGGCAGGAACTTCAACGCGGACCTCCAGGTTCGGGGATCCGACGCTAGGCCAACCGACCTACGGAGGCCATCCCTCCGTTGGTCGGTTGTTCACCTTTCGTTCACTAGAACTCTTCGCCGACCAGTGCCGCGGTGGCCGGTACGCGGTGTTCGTCCGGAGTGCGCTGCTTGATCGCGAGCAGCCCGCCGGCCAGTACACAGAGGACTGCGGCGGCCAGGAACGGCGCCTGCGGTGAGCCGAACCACTCGGCCACGTGCCCGACCACGGTGGCCGCGACCGCGCCACCCATCCAGCGGAGGAAGTTGTAACCCGCGCTGGCGACCGGCCGCGGTGCGTCGCTGACCGACATCGCGGTCCCGGTGAACAGCGTGTTCAGCAGGCCCGACACCAGCCCGGAGGCGATGATCGCGACCACCAGCACCGGCTTGCTCGGCACCATCATCACCGCCAGCAGCACCGCGTAGGCGAGCACGGCGACCACGGTCGCGTGCCGTTCACCCAGCCTGGCCGCCAGCTTCGGGGCGAACACCACCCCGGCGACCGCCACGCACAGACCCCAGCCGCAGAACACCAGTCCGACCGCGATCGCGCTCCACTCCAGCACGAACGGGGACCAGGCGAGCACGGCGAAGAAGGCGGCGGTGTAGAGCGCCGAGCCGATGGAGGTCCGCAGCAGGCCGCCGTGCCCGAGCGCGCGGATCGGGTCCAGCAACCGCACGCGCGCACGTGGCTCGTCCTTGTCGCTCTTGAGGAACAGCGAGCACAGCACCAGCGCGCCCGCCATCAGCACCGCGGTGCCCAGGAACGGGCCGCGCCAGGAAATGTTGCCGAGCAGCGCGCCCAGCAACGGCCCGACCGACAGGCCGACGCCGAGCGCGGCCTCGTAGAGCAGGATCGCGCCCGCCTGCCCGCCGGTGGCGGCGCCGACGATCACCGAGAGCGCGGTCGCGATGAAGAAGGCGTTGCCGAGACCCCAGACCGCGCGCAGCCCGACCAGCTGCTCGATCGATCCGGCGGCCGCGCACAGGGCGGTGGCCACCACGATCAGCGTGAGCCCGGTGAGCACGGTTCGCTTGGCCCCGAACCGCGCGCTCATCGCGCCGGTGAACAGCATCGCCACCACCTGCACGCCCAGGTAGGAGGAGAACAGCAGGGTCACCTCGGACGGTGAGGCGTGCAGACCTTCGGCGATGGAGAGCAGGATCGGGTCAACGAAACCGTCGAAAAGACACTCAAACGGAGTAGCGGCCGAGAGGGTGTCGTCGACTAGCTCGCCGGCCGCTGCCACAACCGCCTTGCGGCGTATCGACGCAGGTCAGCGAGCGACCGTGTCGACTGGCCGCGGGTCTGTTTGCCAATATCGCGGTACTCGAACACGGACATGTCGACCAACCGGACGTAGAGCGTCCGCGGGTCAACGACGAGTTGTTCGGCTATCTCGCCGGCGTCATCGGACCAGAGCAAGGCGTCGACAAGTTCGGGAACGATGATCAGCCGACGAGCGGCGACCGCGTGCACACGCCGCTCGAGTCGACTGTCGAGCCACGCCACGCCGCAGTAGCCGAGCACGTCGTCGCGTCGCTCGTGGTGGACGATTTCGTGCGCGACAGTGCACCGCGCTTCGGCCTGATTCAAGAGCGGGTGAACCCGAATCCGACTACCGCGGTAGTCGCCCCACCCTGTGACGGCAGACGACACGACGACTTCGGCGCCGAGCACTTCGGCGTGCCGGTATGGGTCGTAGGCGCGGCCCCATTCCATGCGTGTTCCTCCCCAACACGCGGGCGGTGGGAAGTCAGGCGCCGGTGTCCGGGCCGGGTTCGTCGGGCCGTTCGGCCTCGCTGAGCCACTCGCGTTCTTGTTGAACTCTCGTCGGTTCCGTACCTGGGCTGTCGGCGACGAGCTGTAGAGAGTTACCTCGGTCAAACGTGGGATGTTTCACGTTCGCGTCGGGAACTCTCGAGGTCAGCTCGCCGAACCGTGTGTCGATCTCGTCGAGCAGCTCGCGCACCGAGTAGGTCGCGAGACTCTGCCGGGCCTCGCTCGGCTTGAGCAATCCGGCGCCGACGAGCAGCAGCACGAGAGGCTCGCCGAGCGCCTCGGCGACGGCTCGCGCGTTCGGGATCGTGGGCGGTGACCCGCGGTTTCGCCAATCGGATATCCGACTTTCGGACACGCCGGCGACGCGCGCGAGGTGCGCCGGCTTCCATCCGCGTTGCTCGAGCTGCACTTGCAGGTACGTCCACCACTGCCCGTCACTCATAGCGCCATCCTACTTCCGTAGACGGAAGTATCGATACCCGCCGCAAGTCGGTCATTCGCATACTTGCGTACACGGAAGCGTTGAAAGTCCCTTCCACCTGCCCGTATGGTCGATCTTCCGCGGGGTTCGAGATCTTCCACACGCGGAAGCAGAGGGGAACGTTTAGTGACATCGCACGTCCGCATCCGACCGGATGCGCTTAGCAAGATTGCCACTGCGAAGGGGCTGCGGTCGCGGTACGCGCTCGCGAAGTGTCTCGGCGTCAGTCAGTCCACCGTCGGGCGCGTGCTCGACGGCGAGCAGTGGCCCGGAAACGAGTTCATCGCCGCGACGATCAAGGGGCTTGGCATCCCGTTCGACGTGGTGTTCGAAGTGACCGGCGGTGACGTCGCCTCGACGCCCGAGTGCGCCGGGGTGGCCGGATGAGCGCCGCCGCTGTCCGCGTGGGCACGTTCGAGCCGGGCTCGGCCGAATGGCTCGCCGCCCGCGCGTCCGCGCTCGGCGGTTCCGAGGTGGCCACGGTGCTCGGCCTCTCGCCGTGGGAGAGCCGGTTTTCTCTCTGGCACAAGAAGAAGGGCAACACCGGTCCGGCGGATGACAACGACGTCATGCGGTGGGGTCGCTGGCTCGAGGACCCGATCGCCCGCGCCTTCGCCGCGGCGCATCCCGAGTACCGCGTGCGCCGGTCCGGCACCTGGGCCAGTCGGGCGCGTCGGTGGCAGGTGGCGACGCCCGATCGGCTGCTGTCCACGCTCACCGAGCGCGCACTGCTCGAGGTGAAGACCGCGCACAACGCCGACGAGTGGGGCGAACCGGGTACCGACGAGGTGCCGATCTACTACCGGACACAAGCCCTGTGGCAGCTCGACACGCTCGGCCTGTCCCGCGCGCACATCGCCGTGTTGATCTCCGGATCGGACTACCGCGAGTACGTCGTCGACTGGAACATCGCCGAGGTTTCCGTGCTCCGCGACGCCGCCCGCGAATTCCTCGACACCCTCGAGCGCGACGAACGCCCGGACATCGACGAGCACACCGCGACCTACCGCACGGTGCGCGCGCTACACCCGCTCATTGACGACGTTGAGGTCGAGATCGCCCCGACGCTGGCCGAGCGGTATCGGGCTGCGGTCGCCGAGCACAAGGCCGCCGAGGACGCCAAGCGTCGGGCGGCCGCCGAGGTGCTCGACGCGCTCGGTTCCGGCCGGCGCGCGGTGGTCGCCGGCGAGTCGATCGCCATCCGCGTACCGGGCACCGGTGACTCGCCGCCGTCGCTGCGCCCGTCTCCCATCCGTTCGACACCGCAGAAGGTGAGCGCCGCAGCATGACCACTCAGACCGTCACGTCGGCCGTCGCGCAGCAGCGGGACAGCTCGCCGGCCGCGCTCGTGCGCAAGTACCGCACCGACTTCGCGACCGTGCTTCCCAGCCATATCAAGCCCGAGACGTGGCTGCGCATCGCTACCGGTGCCCTGCGCCGGAGTCCGCAGCTTGCGAACGCCGCGGAGAAGAACCCGACGTCGTTGCTTGTCGCGCTGCTCGACGCCGCGCGCAAGGGGCTCGAGCCGGGCACGGAGCAGTACTACCTAGTCCCGCGCAAAACCAAGCGCGGTCCCGAAGTCCTCGGCATCACCGGGTATCAGGGCGAGGTGGAACTCATGTACCGGGCCGGCGCGGTGTCGTCGGTCAAGGTCGAAGTGGTGCGCGAACATGACACGTTCGCCTACAACCCGGGCGAGCACGACCGACCGGTGCACGAGATCAACTGGCGCGCCAACCGCGGCGACCTGGTCCTCGCGTACGCCTACGCGAAGATGCGCGACGGCGCGACGAGCAACGTCTCGGTGCTCTCCGCCGAGGACATCGCCGTAATTCTGTCCAAGGCCGAGGGCGCCGACTCGCCGTTCTCGCCATGGCAGTGGAACCCCAAGGCGATGTGGCTCAAGTCGGCCGCGCACCAGCTCGCGAAGTGGGTACCCACCAGCGCCGAGCGCGTCTGGCAGCCCGACGGCCCGCCGCCCGAGACGCCGCCCGCCGCCCCGGTCACCCTGCCCACCGCCGAGGACGTCGTCGACGCCGAAGTCGTCGAGGACTGGCCGACCGCGCCGGCGGACACCGCGGACGGTGAGCGATGACCGCGACCAGCGCGAAGGGGCTCGAGGTGATCGCCGACGAGCCCACCGAGGCACCGATGCGCGCCAAGGGCGGCGCGCCGGTGCTCTGGCGACAGACGCGAACGCTGCTGCTCGCCGACGGCTCGACGACGTACGGGTGCGTGCACTGCGACTACACATCGGACAACATGCACTCGATCCGGCCGCATCTGAACAAGCACCGGACCACGCCGGCCGCCGAGGTCGACGTCGACTCGCTCGACGGGCTCACCCTCGGCGAGATCCGGCAGCAGCTCGCGGCGGCCGCCGAGTGGAAAGCGCGCGCCGTGCGGGCCGAGCAACACCTGTCGATGCTGCGCTCGGCTCTGCGGGAGGTGACCGCGTGACCACGGCCGCGCTCGGCTGCTGCGACCCGACCGACTGCTCGCCGTGCTGCCCGGAGTGCCCGACGTGCCCGGTGGTCACCGGACGCACGCCGGGGCAGCGGGTCTACGACATGTCCGGACACCGCGAACTACTCGCCGACCTGGCCGAGTGGGCACGCGAGATCCGCTCGCGCCCGTGGGAGGGGTCCAAGCCGTGGCCGACCAGCTCGCCCTAGGGTTCGCCGACCGACACGCCGGCCAAGAGGCCAACCTCGCCGCCGCGGTCGCCGTGAACCGCGACTACCGGGCCGCGGCCGAGGCCGCGCTCGCCGAGCTGGTCCGCAAGGGCCGGCCGTTCACCGCCGAGGACGTCCGCAAGGCCGTTCCCAAGGACGTCGAGCCGCACTCGCCGAACATCCTTCCGTCTGTGCTCGGCACGTGGGCCTCTCGCCGGCTGATCGTGCCGTGCGGCGAGTACCGCAGCCGCCGGCGAAGCCGACGCGCAAGCCGTAACCGGGTGTGGATGGCCGCGCCAGCGCGCGAAGTGCCGCAAAACCTGGGGTAACAGTTTGTGACGCTACAACGGCGCCGCGCCCTTAGGTTGTCCGTACTTGCAGCTCAGAACACATTTCCAGTCCGTCACGACCAGTGGCGGGCGCGGTGAAGCGCGCCCGCGTCCGCCACTGCACCACTCCAGGGGGAACCGTGATCATCGAATTTCCCGGCACCAACGCGGTGCCGGCCGTGCGCAAGCTCGACGCGCTCGCCGTCGAGGCCGGGCTCAACGGCCGCCGCACGTACGACGAGCTGCACCCGCGCGAGGTGTTCGAGGTCGTCCGGATCGCTCGCCGCCGCGGCGACACCCTCGACCAGGTCGCCGAACTGCTCGACGTCGATTTCTTCATGATCTCCGACGAGTACGCCGCCGCGGGGGCCTGATGAGCGTTCAAGCCCTGCGTTGGGCCGCCGAGCAACAGGTCGGCGGCCCCATGCCCAAACTCGTGCTCTACGCCCTGGCCGAGCACGCCAACCGCGATGGCTATGCAACAACATCGCTCGCGACGCTCGCGCGTGAAACCGAAGCATCGCGCCGAACCGTGCAACGCGGGCTCGACACGCTCGTCGAGCGACGGCTCATTGCCCGCACCCGACGCCAGCGAGGCACCGGCGCCGACACATCCAGTGAGTACCGCCTCATGCTCAACCGACCCGGCGACGGTGCCACACCGACACCCCAGCGGGAGGGACACACCGACACCCCCGAGGGTCAGAACGACACTCCCCCCGTGCCAGAGCGACACCCCGGGAGTGTCGGACAGTCACCCCACGCGGGTGTCACAGCGGCACCCCAAGGTGAACCGGAACTACTGAACCGAACTACGGAACCAGGCCGTCACGCGCGCCCGCACCCGCGAGGCACCACCACCGCGGCGGAACTCTCCGCGACCGCCTCTCGGCCCGACGCCTACCGGCTGGTGACGTCCTGGCGTGACCAGACCGGCGCCGCCTACCGGCCGGCGACGATTCGTGCGCTTGCCAAGCAGGCAGACGGGATTTTGCGCGAGGGTGGTGCGCTGGTTCCGTTGCGTGCCGCGCTCGACGAATGGGACCGCCGCCCCGATGCTCGGCCCGGTCTGCTGCCACACCTGTACGACGATGCGGTCAAGGCCACCCGGCGCGCCGAGCAGCCGGCCGCGCGCCCGCCGGTCCGCAGCGCTCGAGGCGAAAAAGTTCGGGGGTGGCTCGCGCTCGCCGCCGAGCCCGCGCCCGTCGACGCCGACCCCGTCGAGCAGCTCGTCGAGGGCGTGCGCGCATGAATCGAGCCGAAGTCGCGACCCTGCTCGGCGCCGCCTCGGCCGTCGACCCGAAGGTGCCGCAACCCGATCCGGACGTGCTCACGATGTGGGCCGGCATCCTCGACGACGTCCCGGCCGACGTCGCCGGTGCGGCGGTCCGCGAGCACTACCGGCACAACGGCGAGACCGTCATGCCGGCCGACATCGTCGAGTACTGGCAAACGATTCGTCGCGACGCCGCCGAACGCAAACACAACGCGCAGTTGCGCGCCCGCGCCACAGAGCGGCCGCTCGACCTGCGCGCCATTCGCGACGGCGTCGCCCGGGTCACCGCGGCACTCGCCATCACCCGCGGAGTCGATCCCGAGTACGCCGAGGCTGAAGTCGAGGCCCGCCGCGCCTACCTCGCTGTGCCGTGCACCTGGTGCAAAGCCCGACCGGGCGCACCGTGCACCGGCCCCGGTGGCAAGCCACTTACCAAGCAGCCCGCGCACGACGCCCGGCTCGCCGACGCGCTCGCGTCCACGCGCTGAACACCAGGGGGAACCGATGAACAGCCACGACGAGACCACGCACGCGACCGGTCGCCGGCGCCTCCGCGCGCACGCGCGCGTCGACGCCGGCTCGGCGGACGCTTCCGGTTCGGGTAGCCCCGCACCCGCGCCGATCGACCCTTCGGCGCTCGACCAGTTCGCCGCGTTGCTGCGCCAGGCCAGCGAGCGCGCGCCGGCCGTTGTCGAGGGCGACCTCGGCCGCCGGCTCGGCATCGCTCTCGAAGGGCTCGCACGGCAACCGGGTACGGGGTTGCTGCCCTACCGGCTTCGTCGGCTCGCCGAGACCGTGCCCCTCCCCCACGGTGAGCTGCAGTTCCTCCAGCCCGGCGCTGACCCTGTTGCTGGCATGCACCAGGCCACGGCGATGGTCGGCCGCCCCACCGTCCCGGCTCGCCGCGCCGCTGCTAGTCGACAAGGCGCCGCAGTGACGCGCCGGCCGTCGTGGCGCGAGCGCGCAGCGTGCCGCGGGCGCCTCGACCTCGATTTCATCGACCCGGCCGACGAGCAGATCAACCAGTGCCGGGCCGTATGCGCCGAGTGCCCGGTGCGCGAGCTTTGCCTCACCGACGCGCTCGCTTCCGGGGAGGCGTGGGGGATCTGGGGAGGGCTCGACGCCGACGAGCGAGCCGCGGTCGCCGAGCAGGACGGACACCCCGCGCCGACGGTTCGGCCGGCGCACGGCACGAACGCCCGGTACGCGAAACACCGGTGCCGCTGCTCGGCGTGCACCGCAGCACACGCCGAGTACGAACGCGAGCGCCGTGCCCGTCTGCGGGCTCGACGGCGCGGCACGGTGTCGCGCGCGTACGTGCTCGCCGAGCCGGTCCGGTGCGGCCGCACGTGGGCCGGCGCAGGTCAGTACGTGCTAGCGCTGCCCGGTCTCCCGATTCCGGCCGAGGCCGAACTCGACGAGCCGCTCGGCGCGGCCGCATGAACGGCACCGGTCGTAGGCTGTCCCGACTCGACACGAAGGAAGGTTCGTTGAGCGCACGCGCATTCGCCCGAAGCACGCTCATCGCCGGTGACCCGGTGAACTGTCGTCACGAACACCCGCACAAGCCCGGCCGTGTGTGCCTGCTCGCGAAGGCGCACGGCGGACTCGGCACCACTGCGCCGCACCGCTCGGTCGAGGGCGACGAGTGGTTCGACGCCGTATGCCGCAAGTGCCGCGGCGCCGGTTCGGTCGACGGCACCGAGTGCGCGCCGTGCGGCGCCGTCGGGTGGGTACTCGTCGACCGGGCGGTCGACGCCGCGTAGCCACCGCGGCCGGTCGGTGACACGGCCGGCTCGAGGCTCGAGTGCATGATCGACACGTGCGCCGCCCCGTTCTGCGCCAACGCCACCACCGGCGGCACGGTGTGCCCGTCGTGCCTCGGCCGCCTCCGATCCGACCTGGTCGACGTCGCCGAGCTGGTCGACTACCTCGAGGACACCGTCGCCCGGCTCTCGAACACCGGGCCGCCGAGGGTGGGCTCGCGGCCGGCCGAGACCGGGTTGCCGTTCAACGTTGGCGCCGCCGAGGTCCGCGACGTCGTGCACAACGTGCTCTCGACGTGGGTACGGGACCTGTGGGAGACACACGGCCTACGCCAACCGGTGCCCACCGGCGAGACCGCGCCGGACGGCTCGCCGCTCACCGTCGCCGAGCTGGAACCGCTCGACCTCGACGACACCGTGCCCGAGATGGCCGCATGGCTGCGCCGACACCCGTCGTGGACCGAGTACCACCCGGCCGGCGGCGAGCTGGTCGACGAGATCGGCGACGCCGTCGAGCAGGTCCGCCGGGCCGTCGACCTCCCGCCGGCGCGTGTGTACTGCGGGCCGTGCCCCGACTGCTCGGCCGACCTCTACGCCCGCCCCGAACGGGCCGTCGTCGCCTGCCGTGAGTGCGGGATGCGGCACGACGTCGAGGCCCGGCGCGAGAAGCTGCTCGACGCCGCCCGGGACGTCGAGGCGACCGCAGCGGAGATCGCCCGCGCGTTGCCGAAGCTGCTCGGCCGCGAACTGTCGGCGAACACGCTGCGCACGTGGGCGCGCGCCGGCAAGCTCGACAAGCGCGAGCCCGACGAACACGGCCGGCCGCGGTACCGCATCGGCGACGTCATCGACCTTGCGCTCGTCACCCCCGCGCGAAAGCGTGTAACCCGCGAACCGGCCGGTTGTGCTTAAACTGGCGATTAGCAGCGGGTGAGCTGTACCCGCACCACGATCCGACAGTCCCGGACTACCCTCCCCCCTCGGTCCGGGGCTGTCTGCTGCCCGGGGGCGAGGTGACCACCTTGCCGCGCAATCTGATCACCGACGCTGACCGGGAGCGCGTCCGCGAGCTGCACGCCGAGGGCAAGACCCGCAACGACATCGCCCGGGAGATCAACCGCTCGCCGTCCACGGTGACCGGCATCGCTCGCGCGCTCGGCCTGTCCTTCGACCGCTCGGCCACTGCCGCCGCGACGCACGCTCGTCAGGTCGACAACCGCGCCCGCCGTACTGACATCGTCGGCCGGCTCTACGGCCGCGCCGAGCGCATCCTCGGCCGCCTCGAGGCCGACCGGTACACGTTCACCGCGACCACGATCAACGGCATTGAGTCCAAGGTGCTCGACCACGTGCCGGCGCCGGACGAGAAGGCGCTCGCCTCGGCGATGTCGACGCATCTCGGCGCCGCGGCCAAGCTCGAGCAGGTCGACGCCGACACCGGCGCCGAGGGCGCTCGGTCGATGCTCGGCGGGCTCGCCGTCGCGCTCGGCATCGCGACCGGGCCGGCGAATGGGTGAACCTGCGCTCGACCTGCCGCTCTCGCCGGCGCAAATCGAGTCGATGCGGGAGTCACGTTCCCGGGTGAACATCTGGTCGGGCGCCATCCGGTCGGGCAAGACCATCGCGAGCTTGTTGCGCTGGTTGATCTACGTCGCGCACGCACCCCGCGGCGGGCAACTCGTCGTTGTCGGGCGCACCCGCGACTCGGTCGCGCGCAACGTGTTCGCGCCGCTGCAAGACCCGACCCTGTTCGGTGCGGTCGCCGACCATGTCCGGTACACCGCGGGCGCGCCGTCCGGCTGGATTCTCGGCCGGCAAGTGTTCGTGCTCGGTGCCTCCGACAGCAAGGCCGAGAAGGTCCTGCGTGGGCTCACCTGCGCCGGCGCGTACGTCGACGAGGTCACCGTCGTTGCCCGCGAGTTCTTCAAGCAACTACTAGGGCGGATGTCCGTTCCGGGCGCGCAACTGTTCGGCACCACCAACCCGGACAACCCCGCGCACTGGCTGAAACACGACTACCTCGACCGGCTCGCCGAGCTGCCCGACTGGCGTTCGTTCGCGTTCACCCTCGACGACAACCCCTCGTTGTCCGCCGAGTACCGCGCGAGCATTCGCCGTGAGTACACCGGCTTGTGGTTCCGTCGGTTCATCCTCGGCGAGTGGGTCGCCGCCGAGGGCGCCGTGTTCGACATGTGGGACCCCGACCGGCACGTCGTGCCGTGGGCCGAGCTGCCCGACCTGCGGCGCCTGCTCGCCGCCGGCGTCGACTACGGCACCACGAACGCAACCGCGGCGCTGCTGCTCGGCCTCGGCGCCGACGACCGGCTGTACCTGGTCGACGAGTGGCGCCACGACCCGGCGCACGCGCGGACACGGCTAACCGATTCCCAGCTCGCCGCCGGCCTGCGTGAGTGGCTCGACCTTGACCACCACCCGCGGCAAGGTGGCCGCCCCGAGTTCGTCGTCGTCGACCCGGCCGCCGCGTCGTTCCGGGTGCAACTCCAGTCCGACGGCGTGCTCACCCAAGCCGCCGACAACGACGTCGCCTACGGCATCCGGACCGTGTCGAGCCTGCTCGCCGAGGACCGGTTGCGCGTGGCCGACCGGTGCCGCGGCTTCATCGCCGAGGTACCCGGCTACTCGTGGGACGACAAAGCGACCGCCGCCGGCGAGGACAAGCCGATCAAGATCGCTGATCACTCGCTCGACGGCGGCCGGTATGCCGTGACGACTACTGAGGCGCTCTGGCGGCCTGCTCTCGCCGCCGCTTGAACAACGGGTACGCCTCCGGTCTGCCTTGCTTGTCCTGGCCGACCGCCCACTCGGACAGAACCCAACCGGCGCGCTCGATCGCCTCGATTTGCATGGACCAGTCGGCGACCTCGCCAGACAAAAAGTGGTGTGTCGCCGGCCAGTTCAGCCGTGCGGCGAAGAAGTACCGGCCAGCCGCGAACGCGTCGTGCGCCTCCTTGGCGATGTTGTCCGCCTTGGCCTGCTTGATGAATCCCACGTTTCTCCCTGCTCTGGTGAAAGGGGGTGCGTCATGCCGTCTTCCTGGCCTCCCCCGCCGTTCGACGACGCGCACGCGCGTATGCGCGAGTGGGATGCCTGGTACACCGGTGATCCCGAGCGGCTCGTCGAGGTCTACACCGGTGAACGCCGGCGCGCTGTTACACCTCGGCTCCGGCCCTCGACCTACCGCGGCGGCCTGGTGGGCGGGCTCGCTCGGTTCTTCTGGGGCCGGCCGGTCCCGGTTGGCCAGACCCGACAGCGCTTGCATGTGCCGCTCGCCGCGGACATCGCGACCGCGTCGGCCGACCTCCTGTTCTCCGAACCGCCCCGCATCGTCGTCGACGACACCGCGGCGCAGGCGCGGCTCGACCTCGCACTCAACTCGCCAGCGATGCACTCGCGGTTGCTCGAGGCTGCCGAGATCGCCTCAGCGCTCGGCGGCGCCTACCTGCGCGTGGTCTGGGATGCCGACGTGGCCAAGCACGCCATGCTCGACGCCGTCCACGCCGACGCCGCGGTGCCCGAATGGCGTTGGGGCGAGCTGGCCGCGGTCACCTTCTACACACGCGTGCGCGTCGATGGGCCGGCCGTGTGGCGCCACCTCGAGCGCTACGAACCGGGCCGGATCGTGCACGCGCTGCACGTCGGCACCGACACCGAACTCGGTCGCGTCGTGCCGCTGGCCGAGTCGCCGGCGACGAAGTGGGCGGCGCCGCTGGTCGATGCCGAGGGCAGCATCGCTACCGGCACCGACCGACTCGCCGCGGCCTACGTGCCCAACGTCCGCCCTAACCGAGTGTGGCGCGGCACGCCAGAACTCGCGCCGCTGGGCCGCTCCGACTTCGACGGCGTAGAGCCGATGTTCGACGCGCTCGACGAGGTCTACACGAGTTGGATGCGTGACGTTCGGATCGCCAAGGCCCGGCTACTGGTGCCCACCGGGTACTTGCAGGACAACGGCGCCGGCCGCGGCGCGAGCTTCGACGAAGACCGCGAGGTCTACACCGAATTGAACGCGCTGTCGCGCGGCGGCTCGGACACCCTCACCGTCTCAGCGCACCAATTCGCGATCCGGGTAGCCGAGCACCGCGACACCGCCGAGGACATCACCCGTACCGCGCTCCGCGCCGCCGGCTACTCGCTGGCGACGCTCGGCGACAACGACGGCGACGCCTCGATCACCGCGACCGAGGTCACCGCCCGCGAGAAGCTGTCGAACCGAACCCGCGACAAGAAGGCCCGGTACTGGGCATCGGGACTCGCGCACGTATCCGCCGCGCTGGTCGAGGTCGACCGGTACGCGTTCGGCGGGACGGCGACCGTGTCCGATCTGCCGAAGGTCGAGTTTCCCGACCGGACGCAACCCGACCCCGAAGCGCTTGCGCGAACGGTGCAGGCGCTCGGCGCGGCCGAGGCTGCCTCGACCGACGTGCGGGTGCGGATGATTCACCCCGATTGGGACGACGACCAGGTCGACGCCGAAGTCGCCGCCATCCTCGCCGAGTCCGGCCGGACTGTGCCCGATCCGGCGAAGTTTCGCGGGCTCGACCAGTTCCCCGACCCGCCGGCCACCGGCGACAACGAGGTCGAGGGGGCCGCCGATGCCGTGGGAACCCCCACCCGGAGTTGATCCGGCCGACGTCGTCGAGCAGCTCGCCGCGGACATTCTCGCCCTGTACACGCAGGCCGAGGCGCGGTTGCTCGGCGACATCGCCCGCCGGGTCCGCGCCGGCCAAGACGTGCCCGAGTGGGCGGCGCAGAAGGCCGCCGCGGCGCGTGAGCTTCGACTCGCCGCCGAGCGGATCGCTACGCAGGTCACCGGGCAGGCAGGCAAGGCGGCCGCCGATTCCGTGTTCGCCGCGTGGCAGGCCGGCGCCGAGCAAGGGCTCGCGCAGCTCGCCGAACTCGGCGCGCTGTCGCCCGAGCAGCTCGAGCAGCTCGCCGGCGTAGTGCCCGGAATGCAGGCGGCCGCCATCCTCGCCGCCGACCTCACCAGCCGACTCGAGGCGCTGCCGCTGCGCGTCCTGCGCTGGCAGCAGGACGCCTATCAAACGGCGGTCGCCGCGGCCGCGCCTGATCAGTTGCTGGGTACCAGCACGATCCACTCGGCGCAGCGGGCCGCGTGGGACCGGCTCGTCTCCCAAGGCGTGACCGGGTTCGTTGACCGCGCCGGCCGCGACTGGAACCTCGCGAGCTACGTCGAGATGGCCGTGCGCACCGCGACCGGGCGCGCGTGGAACGACGGGCACCTCGCCCGCATGGCCTCCACCGGCGTCGAGCTGGTCACGATCACCCGCTCGCGTCATGCCTGCCGGCTCTGTATCCGCTGGGAGGGGCGGGTGTTGGCGCTGTCCGGCCCGGCCGGCGAGCGCCTGGTCGAGCACACCCTCACCGACGAGACGGTCACAGTCGACGTCGCCGCCACGGTCGAGCAGGCGCGGCTCGAGGGGCTCATGCACCCGAACTGTCGGCATCAGTTCGTGCCCTATCTGCCCGGGGTGACCAAGCTCGACGAGATCCGCGAGCACGACGCCAAGGCCGAGCAGGACCGCGAAGACCTGCGCGCGCTCGAGCGCAAGGTGCGCCGGAACAAGCGCAAGGCCGCGGCCGCGCTCACCGACGACGAGCGCCAGGCCGCCGAGCGTCGGGTGCGCAACACGCAAGCCGAGATCCGCGAGCACGTGAAGCGGACCGGGCTCAACCGCAAGCGCTACCGCGAGCAAGTCAACCTCGGACACGGCGACCTCCGGGCCGCCGAGCGCCGGCTCGACCAGCTCGCCGACCAGGTCACCGAGGGCAGCGCCGAGCAGAACCGGCTCGACGCCATCGCCGCCGAACAGACCCGCCGGCGCGAGGCCGAGCAGCTCGCCGCAGAGAAGACCAAGGCCGACAACGCCGTCGCCGATGCGCTTGCCGCGCAGCAGCGCACGCCGGCCGAGTTGAGCGACGACGAACTCGCCGTCGCCGACCGGGTGTTCGCCGAGCGCGCCGAGTTGCTCGGCAAGCCCGGTCAAGTCAGCCGGACGCACCAGGCCGTACGCGACGAGATCGAACGGCGTACCGCGCCGCCGGCCGCACCGGTGGACCTGCGGGAGCTGTCCGACGAGCAGCTCGGCGACCGGCTCGCCGAAGTCGGCGACGACGAGGACGCGGTCGCCGCGGTGCTCGCCGAGCTGGACCGGCGCGAAGCCGACCAGCAGTACGCCGACGCGGTCGCCGACGACCCGGACGCCGAGAAGTGGGCCGAGGTCGACCGGCTCGTCGAGACCGGCCTCGACTACGAACAGGCGTACGCCGAGGTGTTCGACAAGGACGTCGAGAAGATGCGCCGCGAGGACGCCATCGCCCGGCTTCGGCGCGAGGGCTACCGCGGCCGCGGGTTCGACGAACTCGCCCGCGCTGCCTACGCCGACCGCCTCGAACGCGACTACTTCGCCGCCGAGGCAGCAACCAACGGGTTCCTACTCACTCCGGAAGGCCAACGCGCCGGACTGGACCCGCGGAACCTCTGGCGCCAGAACGAGACCTACGCCCGCCGGTGGGCATCCGACGAGCTAAAGCAGTGGTGGGACGAAAACGGTAGGGTCACGTTCGACCAATTCGTCGCCGAGCAACTCGGCGGCGGCAACGGCGAACGGTTCCGCACCGGGGGTGAGTCGTGGCTGCAATAACCGCCGAGCAAGTCCGCGCCGCCCGCGAACAGGGCTACGCCGCCGGCTATGGGCTCGCGCCACCGACACCGAACCCGTACACGCCGGAACACGTGCCCGAGTGGCTCGGCCCGCGAACACCGGCCGAGCGTGCCCACCGCGCGAACGCCGAGCGCGGACCGCTCGCGCTCGCGCGCGTGTGGCGCCAGGGCTACCAAGACGGGCGAACCGCCTACGCGCGCGAGCACTCGTCGGCCGAGGCGGGTTAGGCCGTACCGGTCGGGCCGACGCCGTAGAGGTACTCGACGGAGGCGCCGCGTGCTTCGACTGCTTCGACACCGCGTCGGGCGATGCCCTGCAATCGGCTGAGCTGGTACGCCCGGGGAATCATGAGTACGTCGCCTGATTCCATGTGGTCGACCAGGTCGAAAAATCCTTCGGTCAAGTCGTTGCCCGCCATTCGTTCGGCTCGGACTATGTCGCATCCCGCGTCCTCGAGCTGGTCCATGTAGGCACGGTGGGTGGTCAAGGACGTCCGTGGATTCGTACGCAGGTAGCCGAACACAACCCGGTGGCCCGGCAGCCGCCGCCGATCCTCACTGAGGCGCTTGAGCCGGGCTTCATAGGTCGCGACAACGTACTCGTCCGACGCCTCGAGCATCCGCTCGACCACTTGCTCAGCAGGGCTGAGCTGTCGACCGGTGCCGGGCATTCCCTCTCGCCACTTCTCAATCTCTTTGAGTCGAGAGGGATGCCAGCCCGGCACGCCGTCGGTTTCGATATCCGGTGCGGGGAAGGGATGCGACGAGTCGACCGGGTACCGATCGCGCCACTTGTTGACCGCCGAACGGGTTACGCCGAGATGATCGGCGATTGAGGTAGCGCCGAGAAACTTCTCGACCGGCGGTGCGAGGTCTTGATCGTCGCTCACGCCAGCACCGCCGCGCCGTTGAAGTCATCGCGCGCATAGAGCGCGCCCACGGGTTCCGGCCACGCAAACGAGGTCGGCACCGCGACCGCGCGCTCGGCGGCGACCTCGGCGCACGCCTCCCAGATGTCGACCTGCCCCGGGACCTGGTCGGCGATGTGCTTGCGCAGCGCTTCGGCCTCGAGCAGTGGCTCGACCTCGAAAAGTGCCTGCATTGCGTTCCCCTTTCGCTTGTCCGCGTTGTTGACACTCTAGGGACACTGCGGCCTTAGTGTCAACAACGCGGACACCTCAGACTCTCGGCCAGGTGCCGAGGTTTCCCCAATCCCACGACCGCCCAGGAGGCAACCGTGTCCGCACCCATCACCCCGGCCGGCGCCGGCGAACCGACCGGCACACCCGGCGAGCCAGGCACCACCGGCAACGCCGCGACCGGGGAGCAGCCGCCGGCCGCCGGTCAGCCGAGCGCACCGGCGCCGGCCGAGCAGGGCGCGGCCGCGGACGAACTCGCCACGCTGGACCCTGCGACGCTGGCGAAGATGGTGCGCGAGCTGCGCACCGAGAACGCCTCGGACCGCACGACCGCGAAGACGAAGGCGGCAGACGAGGCACGGCAGCAGCTCGCGCAGGACATCGGCAAGGCCCTCGGCCTGGTCGCCGGCGACGACGACAAGGCGGACCCGGCCAAGCTCGCCGAGCAGGTCACCGCCGAGCAGCAGCGCGCCCGCGCCGCCGCGGTCGAGCTGGCCGTGTTCAAGTCCGCCGGCCCCCTCGGCGCGGACCCGGCCGCGCTGGTCGACTCGCGCGCGTTCCTCTCCGCGGTCGAGCAGCTCGACCCCACCGCGGCCGACTTCGCCGACAAGGTCGGCGCAGCGATCACCAAGGCCGTGACCGACAACCCGAAGTTGCGCGCCGCCGGCCAGGCGCCGCCGCGCAGCAGCGGGCAGCACGCCGGCGGGTCCGGCGAGAAGCCCGCCGCGAAGTCGCTCACGGACGCCATTTCCCGCCACTACGGCAACTGAGCAGCTAGGAGAATTCCATGCCCGTGACCTTGGCCGAGGCCAAGAACAACGCACAGACCGACTACGACCCGGCCGTAATCGACGAGTTCCGGAAAGAGTCGGCGATCCTCGACTCGTTGATCTTCGACGACGTCGTCAACCCTTCCGGTGGGGGCGCAACGCTCACCTACGGGTACCGCCGGCTGATCACGCAGCCGACCGCGGATTTCCGCGCGCTCAACGCCGAGTACGCGCCGCAGAACGTCACCACCGCTCCCTATTCGGTCAACCTGGCCGTGCTCGGTGGCGCGTTCGAGGTCGACCGGGTTATCGCCAAGGTCGGCCCGGCCGCGTCCGCCGCGGTGTCGCTGAACATGTCGCAGAAGATCAAGGCCGCGAACACCCGGTTTCAGGACGCGGTGATCAACGGCGACACCGCCGTCGAGACCAACGGTTTCGACGGGCTCGACAAGGCGCTCGTGGGCTCCACCACGGAGTTTCGCGCCGGCCAGGTCACCGACTGGACCGACTTCGACACGAACGCGCGCGCCGAGCACAAGGCGCTCGACGCCGTCGACGAGTTCCTCTCGCTACTCGACGGTGCGCCGTCGGTGGTGATCGGCAACGCGAAGTCGCTTGCTCGAGTCCGGGCGGCCGCACGCCGCGCCGGCATGTACACCCGCGACCCGGTCGAGGGACTGATCGGCGTCAACGGCCGGCCGGTGGTCCGCGAGACCTACGGCGGGGTGCTGCTCGTCGACGCCGGCGCGAAGGCCGGCACGAACAACCCGATCGTGCCGATTCTCGGCCGGACCGTCGGGGGCACCGCGGCGACCGGACTCACCGACTTGTACGCCTACCGCGTGGGGCTCGACGGCTTCCACGGTGTCGCGACCGTCGGCACGCAGCTCGTCGAGAGCTGGCTGCCCGACTTCACCGTCGCCGGCGCCGTCAAGAAGGGCGAGGTGGAACTCGGCCCGGTCGCCGTCGCGCTCAAGGCCACGAAGGCGGCCGCCGTCTTCCGCAACATCAAGGTGCAGTGATGCCACGACACACCATCGAAACCCCAGTCACCGACTACGCGGGCACCGTCGCCGGCGTCCGGTTCACCGCCGGCCGCGGCGAGACCGACGACGAGAACGCGGTCGCCTACTTCCAGCGGCACGGCTACACCGTGACCCCGGTCGAGGACGACGTCGAGCCCACCGAGCCGACCGTCGACGACCCGCCGGCCGACACCGTGCCCGCCGACGAGACGCCGGCCGAGAACCCGCCAGCCGAGCCGGAAGGGACGAAGCGCACCAGCCGCCGCACGCCGGCGAAGTAGCCGCCGCGGCCGGCGCCCGCACCCCGACCGGGCGCCGGCCGCGGCCTCCACCAACGAGAGGGGGTCGCCGTGGCACGCGTGTACGCGACCGCCGAGGACTACGCGAACTGGCTCGACATCACCACCCCGCCCGAGGGCATCACCCGGCAGCTCGCACGCGCGTCACAGCTCGTCGACTGGCTGCTCGTCACCGCGGTCTACCTCACCGACCCGGCCGGCTACCCGAACGACCCGGACGTGCGCGCCGCGGTACGCGACGCCACGTGCGCCACCGTCGCATGGTGGGAAGACACCGGCGACGACTCCGGCGCGGCCGCCCGGTTCACCTCCGCCGGCATCGGGTCCGTGAACCTCACCCGGGCGACCACCGCGGCCGCCGGCACACCCGGCGCCGCGCAAGCTGCCCGGCTTTCGCCCGAGGCCATGCAGATACTCACCGCGGCCGGCTTGCTCGGCGATGGCCCGGTCGAGCAGGAGGTCGCCCGGTGGCGCTGACCATGCCCGCGTTCCTGCTCCCGCACACCGTGACCGTCAAGCCCTACGCCGGCACCGGCGCGTACGGCCCGACCTTCGGCCAACCGTTCACCGTTCGCCGCGCCTACGTCGAGGACCGCCGGCGCCTGGTCCGCGCATCCGACGGCGCCGAGACCATCAGCGAAACGACCGTGATCACCAGGCCCGGCCCCTCCGTACCGGCCGGCTCCGAGGTCACCGTGTGGCCCGGCACGCCAGCCGAGCGCACGGCGACCGTGATCACCGCGAGCACGTTCGACCACCCCAGCGCGCCGGCGCACCTCGAGATCACCCTCACGTAAGGGAGGTACCCGCCGTGCGGCTCAAGACCGAGTTTCACTGGCAAGGCGACCACGTCCTCGAGGACTTCACACGCGGCGCCGAGAAGGGCGTCAAGCTCGCCGCCGAGCACGTCCGCAGCGTCGCGGTAAACCGGGCACCCAAGGACACCGCCGCCCTTCGCAACACCGGCACGGCGACCACCGACGGGCTCACCGGCGCCGTCTCGTTCGACACCGAGTACGCCGTGCGCCAGCACGAAGAGACCACCTGGCACCACGAAGACGGCGAAGCGAAATACCTCGAGACCGCGCTCGACGACGAGATCGACGTCGCCCGGCAGATCATCGCCGCGCAGATCCGCAAGGCCACCCGCTCATGAGGTTTGTCGTCGAGCTGGGCGACCTCATCGCGCGCCACCTCGCCGCGGCCGGCGTCGGAATCTACCGAGCCGACGCCGGCTACGCGGCCACCGAGACGGGCATCGTGTTCGGCGGCCTGCCAGCCGACCCGCCGCGCGCGCTCGCCCTGCTGCTGTACCCGCTCACCCACGACACCGACGCCGACGCCGAGTACGGCCTGCGCATCCGCTTCCGCTCCGCCGGCCAGGACCCGCGCGACCTGTTCGACCTCGTCGACGGCGCATTCGACGCGCTCGCCGGCGCCAGCGAGCAGCAGCTCGGGCTCGGCGTCCACCTGGTCAGCCGCGAGACCTCGAACCCCAGCGGCACCGACCAGAACGGCCGCTACGTGCACACCGACACCTACCGGATTCGGGCACACCACCCGACCCGCTACCGCCAATAGGAGGCGCCGCAATGGCCCTACGTTCCATGCTCGCCAGCGATTGGGCGCTCGAAGTCGACACGGCCGCGAGCGGCGCCACTGCCCCGCAGTGGACGCCGGTTCGCGGCCTGTCGAACTTCTCGGAGAGCACCGACGACAACACCGAGGACGACTCGACCAACGACGCGCCCGGGTGGGGCGCGGACGTCATCACGCAGCGGAAATGGAAGGTCGAGGCCGAGGGCAAGCGCAAGCGGGATACCGCCGCGACCGCCTACACCCCCGACCCCGGACAGGAGTTCATCCGCAAGGCCGCGCGCAAGGTCGGTTTCTCGGCCGACGTGCATGTGCGGTGGTACCGCCGAGACGGCTCGCCGGACGCGTCCGAGGGCTACGCGCAGGTATCCGAGTTCACCAAGGGCGGAGAAACCACGGATTTGGAACCCTTCAACTTCACGTTGCTGGGCCAGGGCGAGCCGCTCGAGATCACCAACCCCGTGACCACGCCGCCGTCCGGCGGCACCGCGGCAACCGCAACGACGAGCGGGGGCAAGTGATGGCGTATCGGGATCTCGACGAGCTGCTCGACGGCGGGCTCGAGCTACCCATCGGCGGCAAGGTCTACGCCGTCCCACCGGTCGACGCCGAGACCGGTCTGCGGTTGCAGCGGCTTCACGACTGGATGTTCGGCGTAGCGGCAGCGGTCAAGGCGCACGAGGACGACCCCGACGCCGGCGAACTGTCGGTGCCGGAGCCGGGCGGCGAGCTGCTGAGCGACGCACAGGAAATCGACATGTACCGCAAGTCGCTCGGCACGGCCTACGACGAGATGGTCGCCGACGGGGTCGCGTGGCCGCGGTTCAAGGTCGCCGGCATGACCGCGTTTCTGCACCACACCCAGAGCCCGGAGGCCGCCGAGGCGTACTGGAACGCCGGCGGCCGCCCGGAAGCCTCGGCGGGGAATCGGGCGAGCCGTCGCGCGGCGGCCCGATCGACCCCGCAACGGGCATCCGGGAGTGGTACGACCCGGACACGGAAGGCGGCGCCGGCGACGGCCCGCGCTGGTCGGACATCTTCGCGCGCTGGTCGCTCGTCGAGCTAGACCTGCACGAGGTCTACGGCCTCGACCTCGAGATGCCCGGCCTGCTGCGCGCCCGCTCGTGGCGCTGGCTGCGCATCCGCATCGCCGGCTTGTTCTCTACCGACGCGAGCCGGCTACGCCGCGCGCTGTACCCGGAGGCTGACCGCCCCCGCCCCTGACGAGCAGCGGGCGGGGGTGGTCGCGTGGCGCTCACCATTGGCGAGCTTGTCGGGTATCTGCGCATCGACGACAAGGGCGTCGCCGGCAAGCTCGCGCAGGCCCGAGCCCGGTTCGCCGCCGCGGCGAAAGACACCGACGTCTACGACAACGCGCTCGTGCGCGCGGGCAGGTCCGCGCGCGACCTTGCGCTCTCCGCGGGCGCGAGCGCGCTCAGGGTGGGCGCCCTCGCCGGCGCGGCCAACCTCGCCGGCGGCGCACTCGGTGCGCTTGGCGGCGGCATCGTCACCGCGTCGGGCGCGCTGCTGATCCTGCCCGGTGCCGCGGTCGCCGGCGGTGCCGCACTGGCCTCGCTCAAGGTCGGGTTGTCCGGGTTCGGCGACGCCTTGAAGGCGATCGACGACCCGGCGAAGTTCGCCGAGGCCACCGCGAAACTCGCCCCCGCCGCGCGCGACACGGCGAAGGCCGTGCGTGCCTTGGCGCCGGCGTGGGACGCGGTCAAGCGCTCGGTACAGCAAGAGCTTTTCTCCGAAATGGGCGACGTGGTGCGCCAGCTCGGCGCGCAGTACCTCCCGATTCTCGGCCGCGGCATGACCGACGTGGCCTCGAGTTTCGGCGTCGGCGCCGCCGGCCTGGCCGCGTTCCTGCGCGAAGCACAGACCGGGCGCGACGTCGCGACGATCTTCGACAACAGCTCGACCGCGGTGTCGAACCTGGCCGAGGTCACGCAGCCACTCGCGCAGGTCTTCCGCGACGTCGCGACCGTCGGCTCGACCGTGTTCGCCGACCTCACCACCGGCGCCGGCTCGGCCGCCGAGCGGTTCGCCGCGTTCATCTCCGCGGCCCGCGAGTCCGGGCAGCTCGAGGCGTGGATGCGCAACGGGCTCAACGCGCTACAGCAGCTCGGCCAGCTCGCCGGCAACGTCGGCGGCATCATCTCGGCCGTCTTCTCGGCGATGTCGACGAACGGCACGTCGACGCTCGACGTGCTCGTGCAAGCAACCGGCGCCGTGCGGGACTTCCTCAACTCCGCGCAGGGCGCCACCCTGCTACAACAGGTGTTCGGCGGCATCGCCGCAGCCGGCCACGGCCTGGCCCCGGTGTTCGCCGAGATCGGCCGCGTTCTGGTCTCCGACGTCGGCCCGGCGATAGCCACCCTCGGCCCGCAGCTCGGCGCCGCGCTCGCCTCCCTGGCACCCGCCGTCGCCCCGCTGGGCAGCGTGCTCGCCGCCCTGGCACCGGTGGTCGCCGCGGTCGCCCAGAGCTTGGCCGGCGGACTGGCCTCGGCCGTGACGTCGCTCGAGCCGGCCGTCGTCGCCCTGGCTCCCGGTCTGGCCACGCTCGCGAGCCAGATCGGCACCGTCCTCGCCGCGGCGCTCCAGGTCGCCGGCCCACTTCTGGCGCTGCTGGCCGGTTTCCTGTCCGACAACATGACGTGGCTCGGCCCCTTGGCGATCGGGTTTGCGACCGTCGCCGTGGCCGCCGGTCCGCTCACGACGCTTGTCGGTGGCCTCTCGACCGCGTTTCGCACAGCGACAACGGTTTTTAACGCCTTGCGGGTCGCGATGATGACTAACCCGTTTATTTTGATCGCAACGGCCGTCGCGCTTCTGGCCGTGTTGATCATCTCAAATTGGGACACGATCAAGTCCGCGATTGGCGCCGCGCTCGATTGGATCGGAAATTTCATTTCCGGAGCAGTCGACTTTATCGTCAATCTGTTCTTGAACTGGTCACTTCCCGGCCTGATCATCAAGCATTGGGACACCATCGTTGCCGGCGTCCGTACCGCGGTGAACTGGGTCCTTGACGCGGTCGCGTGGCTCGGCTCCCTGCCGGGCAAGGTGGCCGCCTGGTTCGGGGACCTGACGCGGGCCGCGATAGACAAGGCGGCCGAGCTGGTCAACTGGCTACGCGGCCTGCCGGGCCGCGTGCTCGACGGACTCGGCAATTTCGGCTCGCTTCTCCTGAACGCCGGACGTGACTTGCTCACCGGTTTATGGAACGGGATTCAGAATGCCGCGAGCTGGCTCAAAAACAAGGTGCTCGGCTTCTTCGGCGACTTGCTCCCCGGGTGGGCTAAAGACATTCTCGGGATCAACTCGCCTTCGACGGTGTTCGCCGGAATCGGCCGGTGGATTCCGCCCGGCCTGGCCGGCGGTATCGACAAGGCCGCCGGCGTCGCGCTGCGCTCGGCGTCCGATCTCGCGACGCGTGTATCGGACACGATGGCGGCCGGTTTGACCACGCCGGCGCTCGCGTTCGCCGGCGCGCCCGGCACGGGCACCGATGGCACGGCCGGCGCGTACTCGGCGACCGGGACCCGGGCGACCGTCCACATTGACCAGTTCCACGCGACGCCGGCGCAGTCGCCGGCCGACATCGCCGGCGAGCTGGACTGGATGAGCCGCGGGGGTGGGTAGTGGCTGCTGGGGACCTGATCACCCGCGACGGACAACTCGAGTGGCGCGGCATCCTGCTCGGCGCCGGTACGGCGTACGGGTGGCGCGCCCTCGAGGGATGGCTCGACCTGCCGCAGATGCGCGGCGGCGACGTCGACCGGCCCGGACAACACGGCGCGTTCCCAGGGCAGTTGCTCGCGCAGTCACGCACGATCTCCTACTCGTTCGTGATCTCGGCGCGGCGCGCCACACGCGAGCAGTTCACGGCCGCCGTCGAGCTGCTGCGCGCGGCCACCACGCCGGGCGAGAACCCCGACGAGGAACCGCTCGTGATCCGGCTCGCCGGCCGAACCTGGCAAGCGCTCGCCCGGTGCACGCGCCGGTCGGTGCCGACCGGGCTCGCCTACGACGCCGGCTACGTCGCCGGCGCGGTGCAGTGGGTCGCCACCGATCCCCGGTTACTCGAGCTGCCCGGCTACACCGCTTCGACCACCCTCGGCGCGGTCGGCTCCGGCGGGCTCGCCTTCCCGGTGCGGTTCCCGATGCCGTTCGGCGCGGCAGCCCGCGGCGGAGTCATCACCTGGACCAACACCGGCACGGCCGAGGCGTGGCCGGTCTGGCGCATCGCCGGCCCGGTCCGCGGTCCCTCGATCACCCGTCGCGACACAGGGCAGGCCCTCGAATTCGATCCGGACTGGATCATCCCGGCCGGCCAAGTCGTCGAAGTCGACACGCTCGCCCGAACCGTGTTGTTCGTCGGCAGCAACGTCTCGGCCTCCGACCGCCTGTTCACCCGCGGATGGTTCAGCTTCCCACCCGGCCGAGAAGTACAGGCCGTTTTCGCTTCTGCCGCAACGAGTTCCGACTCGCGCCTGTCGGTGACCGTGCACAACACCGCGATGTGAGACGGAGGTTTTCCCATGCCTGAAAGGAATTCGTGGGCCGTCGGTTCAGACACCGCGCCACTGATCACCACCGAAGATGCCCGGCTCGCGGTGTCCGCACTGCTCATCCCCGGGCCGAGCGGAGTCACCGCGCGCAACGGCATCCGGCCCGGTCCGGCGACCCCGGGCCGCGTGCACGCGGCCGGCACGGCAAGCGGCTCGATCGTGGTCGAGCCGTTCCAAGGCAGCATCCGCGCCTCGCGCGGCATCGGCTCATACCTGGTGTCGCTAGACAGCCCGAAGACGCTCGACGTGCTCGCCGTACCGGCCGACCCGGCCAACGACCGTCACGACCTGGTGATCGCGCAGCAGTCCGACGAGTTCTATCTCGACACCGCGACGAAGTTCGAGGTTCGGCTCGTGCGCGGGACCGCCTCGGCGACGCCGGGCGACCCCGTCGTCGACGGCTCGCGCGACTGGTTCACCCTCGCCCGGGTCCGGGTGACCGCCGGCGCGGACAAGATCACCGACGCCATGATCGACCCGCTACCGCCCGGGTGGACAGTCGCCCTCGGCGGCCTGCTGCCCGTGGGCAGCCTCACCGAACGCAACGCGGTCGCCGCGTACGCCGGCCAGGAGGTCTACCGGCTCGACAAGGGATGGACCGAGGTTTACGACGGTGCCGCCTGGCGGGTGCGCGGGCAGGTGACCGCGGCCGCGCTCGCCGACATCACCAACCCATACCCCGGTCAACTCGTCGTGCTCGCCAGCACCGGCGGGCTCTACCGCTGGAACGGTGAGAAGTGGCTGTACGCCGCGCTCATGAGCGGCGCGACCCCGGGCGGCGACTGGACCATCACCACCAACCAGCCGACCTCGAACGCCCCGACCCTGCTCACCTTCCCGCAGGTCAACCGGCCGCCAGTCGGTATCACGCTCGCCGGCGGGGTGTTCACCATCGGTGAACCCGGTTGGTGGGATCTCTCGCTGAACCTGCGGTACACCATCGTGAGCACCGACAAGTACGCCATGATCGGCGGCTCGTCCGCGGGCAATTTGTTCGCCAAGGACAGCGTTGCCGGTGGCGGCAACAACATCTCGGCGTCTACCTCGAGGTGGCTCGACAAGGGCGCGCAAGTCCGGTGCTACGGCTACTCGGGTGCGCCGAGCGCGGTTACCAAGGAATCGGCCGGCGACCTGATCAGCGGGTTTACCGCGGTGTGGCGGGGTCCGTGATGCGGCTGCCCACCTACGCCTACTTGGTCGCCGACCTGCGTAGCGGCCGCGTGCTCGACGAGCTGCCGCTCACCGGCGTCAAGTACAACAAGCCGTTGAACGACTCCGGGAAGTTCTCCGGCACCTGGGATTTGACCCGGCATCCCTCGAGCACCCGACGCGACCCGTACGAGCTGACCATGCCGGCCCGCCGCGCGCTCTACGTCGTGCGCGACGACCGGCCGATGTGGGGCGGGATCATCTGGACCCGCAAGTACGACAGCAGCTCGCACAAGGTCGAGGTGGCCGGCGCCGATTGGTGGAGCTACTTCGATCACCGCAAGGTGCTCCCGGTCCTGCCGGCCGCGCCGCTCCCGCTGGACCACGTCGCCGGCTTGAAGATGGCAGCGAACGACGTCGAGCAAAACGACCTCGCCCGTGCACTGGTGCAGCTCGCGCAGACGCACGCCGGCGGGGATATCGGCATTGAGTTCGACGACTCGCGCTCGTTCATCTACCGCGACCGCACCTACACCGGACACGAGTTGTCCTCGGTCGGCGAGGCTCTGCGGCAACTCGCCGCGGTGATCAACGGCCCCGACATCATGTTCGGCGTCGCGCCCGGCACGGGCGGGCGCGTCCGGCGCATCATGCGCGTGGGCACGCCGCGGCTCGGCCAGACCGGAACCGCGCACGTGTGGGAGACCGGCGGCAACATCGTCAACTACACGTGGCCCTCGGACGCAACCCGCATGGCAACCCGCACGTTCGCCAGCGGCGACGGCATGGCCGAGGGAACCCCGATCGCCGTCGCCGAGGACGTCGACAAGTACGCGCAGCACTGGCCGTTGCTCGAGTCGGAACAGGGCTACACCAGCGTTTCCGACGCCGACACGCTGCAAGGCCACGCCGACGCCGACCAGCTCGTCGCCCGGCTGCCCGTCGCCTTGCCCACGCTCACCGTCCGCGGAAACACCGCGCCCTACGTGGGGGAGTGGGACACCGGCGACGACGTCCGGGTCGTCATCCGGGACGAGTTCATCCGCCGCGGCCTGGACACCGCCATGCGGATTGTCGACGCGCAGTACGCGCCGGGCGAAGCCGCCGAAACCGTCACCATCACCATGAGCCCGCTCATTGAGGACGCCGCCTAATGCAGGTCAACCAGCCTTCCAACATCATCGACCGCGTCATCGCCCTGGAACGCGAACTAGCCGCTGTCCGCAAGAAAGTCGGCTTGTCCTCGGCCATCATCACCCGCGGCGGCTTGACCCTCGCCGACGACAGCTACATCAAGATGACTGACTCCGACGGCGTCGAAATCCTCTACGTCGGCCCGGACTCCGAAGGTAAACAACGGTTTGTGCTCCGCCGCGAGGGCGGCGCAACCCTCATGTACACCGCGGGCTCGTCGCATTTCGGCCGCGACTACTGGGCGATGACCGACTCGTCGGGCCGCATCATCGTCTCCGACAGCGCCGAAACCGGAGTCGGCCTCGCGCGCCCGTGGCTGCCGGTTGTGCTCTACCCGCAGTTCATCCCGCACACCTACACCGACAATCCCGATATCGGCGAAGTCTTCGGCTACATGAGCATTAACGTCAGCAAGCTCGCCGGGGAAACCACGCTGTGGGAAGGCCGCGCGTCGGTCTCCCACGCGTGGATGACCATCGATGGCGTCTGGGGCTGGGCCGTCGACCAACCGAACGTCACCTACCGACTCAAACTCGACGGAACCGAAGTCGGTGCATGGAACGTCAACGCCGGCGTTGTCGTCGCCCGGCAGGGCCGCTACAGCGTCGCCGAGTTCGTCGGCCGCGATTGGGTCAAGGTCGAGGTGACCGCCTCGGCCACCGGTTCCGGCGTCCTGGCCTGTCAAGTACTCGGCTGCTACTTCCTCTGACCCTTCCCCGCCTGTCTGCCGCGACCCGCGGTCATCTCGTCATGCCCTGACACAGCAAGGAAACCGCCCCGTGAACCTCGCCGACCTGACGGCGCTCGACATCGCCGGGACGGCGGGTGTCGCCGTGGCCGCCTATCTGATCATCCGCCGAATCTGGACCGCCGCCCGCAACGCCGGCCGCGGCCTACGCAAGCTCGTGCACTTCGCCGACGACTGGTTCGGCGAGCCCGAACGCGACGGCGTCCCCGCCCGCCCCGGCGTCATGGAACGCATATCCGCAATCGAAACCGACGGCGCCGCCACCCGCGACGACGTCCGCGGCCTGGTCGAGCGAGTCGACCGCGTCGAGCACGAACTACGCCCCAACTCCGGCGCGAGCCTGCGCGACGCAATCGACCGCGTCGAGAACGCCGTCGCCGACACCCCGAACACCAAGCCAGCAAAGGAAAAGAGGTGATCCGATGCTCTGGGGCATCGACATCAGCCGCCACCAGGGCGGCTCGTTCGACCTCGCGCGCGCCGCCCGCGAGGGCATCGCCTACGCGATTTTCAAGGCCACCGAGGGCAACACATGGCGCGACCCGCAGTTCGAGCGCAACCTCGCCGCCGGCCGTGACGCCGGCCTGATCGTGGCCGCCTACCACTTCGTACGTAGCGATTCCTCGGCCACCGCGCAGCTCGCCAACATCGCCCGCGTGGTCCCGAAAGACGTCCCGCTGATTCTCGACGTCGAATCCATCAAGCAGAACGGCAAGGTAGTCAGCGCGCCGTCTCTGGCGCTGGTGCGTGAGCTGTACGGCAAGGTGCTCGCCGCCGGCTACCACTCGCCGCTGATCTACCTTCCCCGCTGGTACTGGCAGACCTGGGGCGCTCCCGCGCTCGACGGGCTGCCTCCGCTGTGGAGTTCCCGTTACCTGGACTACAACGGCGGCACCCCGGCCCAGATTTACCAGCGCATCCCGGGCCGTTTCTGGCTCGGCTACGGCGGATTGTCCGTGCCGCTGCTCCAGTTCACCAGCTCGGCCACCGTCGCCGGGCACGCACCGGTCGACGCGAACGCCTTCGACGGCAGCCGCGAGCAGTTCGCCGCCTTGCTCGGTTCCTCATCCCATTCAGAGAAAGAGGTCGATATGCCCGCCATCCCTGTGTCCCTGCCCTACTCGGCCGACTGGAATTACGTTGCGCTCCCGTTCGAGAGCAACGTCAACTCGACCGTGGTCGGCGACGCCTGGTTCACGATCTTTGCCGCGTGGGGTGAAGTCGAGTACGAAGTCGTCACCATCGGCAGCGGGCTCAAGCTCGTGGGCCTGACCGGCACCGCGCCGACCGGCGGCCGGCTCGCCGACCGGCAGCGCAACTACTGGCAGGTGCCCAGCGGCATCGAAGGCGTTGCGCTCCGGTACCGCTCGCGCGACGCCGCCGGCAACGTCACCAACGGCCGCCTTGGCTACTCGTTCCCGCAGAAGGCGAAGTGACCATGACCGAACCCACCCCGCAGCACCAGCTCGGCGAGCGGCTCGCCGCGTGGCTGCGCTCGGACCGCGTCACGTCGTGGGTGCGCACCGTCGTTCCCGGGCTCTGGTCCGCCGGCGTCGCGTACCTGGTCGCGCTCGGCCTGCCCGCATGGCTCGTCGAGTCGGCGAACGGACTCGGCCAGACGGCCGCCGTGCCGATCGTGCTCGGCGCCGTCTACGCCGGCCTGCGCTGGCTCGAGCCGCGGGTGCCGAGCTGGCTCGCGCGGTTCCTGCTCGGCTCGACCCGCCCACCCACCTACGACCGGGAGTAGCCCGTGCCCGCCCTGCACGACGACGTCGTGATCGAGAAGGGCGCCGAGTGGGGTCGAGCGTGGCCGGTCACCTCTGGTGGCCGGCCGCTCGACCTTTCCGGGTGGACCGTGCGCGCGCAGGTCCGCGAACGCATCGACGCCGGCGACGTGCTGCACGAGTGGTCGACCTCGGCCAGCAACGCCAGCACCACGGACTCGCGGGTCACGCTCACCGTGACCGCGGCGACCTCGCGCGCCTGGCCGTGGCTCGCCGGCGTCTTCGACGTGCTGCTCATCGACCCGGCCGGCCGCGTCGCCCGGATCGTCGAGGGCACGGTGCGCGTGTCTCGGGGGGTGACTCGTGACAGCCCTTGAGCCCGAAGCCGGCCCGCCGGTCGTGCTCGACTGGCTCGCCGTCGGCGCGCCCGTCGACACCGCCCCGCCCGGCGAGCCGGGCGACGTCCTCGAGTTCGGCCACCGCCACGAGCAAACCATCGCGGCCGCGGTCTGGAACATCTTCCATCCGCTCTCGTTCACCCCCGCCGGCGTGCACGTCATCGAGTCCACCGGCGAGCCGCTGCTCGGCGTGGTCACCTACCCGGCCGCCGGACACGTCCGCATCGAGTTTTCCGCGCCGTGCTCCGGCGTGGCCTACCTGAGCTAGGAGCGTCCCGACCATGGCCGACTTGAAGTTCGGCACCCACACTGACCACGGGCTCAACGAAGCCCGCAACCTGGTCGCTCACAAGGTCGCCAGCCTGCCCGCCGGCGCCGAGGCGCAGGTCATCTACCACAACGGGCGGTTGAAGATCCGCGACGCCGCCGGCAACTGGATCGACCCGACCGCCCGCGCCAACCACACCGGCAACCAGCCGGCCTCGACCGTGTCCGACCTGCGCGCGACCGTCACCGGCTACCGGCTCGACGAGTTCGCCGCGCCCACCGCGCCAGTCAACGTTGGCGCCCAGCGCATCACCAACGCCGCCGCCGGCTCGGCCACCGGCGACCTCGCCACGTACGGACAGCTCCAAGACGCCGTAGCGGCAGCGGCCGCCGGCGTCTCGTTCAAAGCCGCCGTGCGCCTGGCCACCACCGGCCCCATCACCCGCACCGGGCTCGCCGCCGTCGACGGCATCACCCCCAACGCCGACGACCGGGTGCTCGTCAAGGCGCAGGCCGACCCGGTCGAGAACGGCATCTACCTCGCCAAGGCGGGCGCGTGGGCGCGTGCCGCGGACGCCGACAGCCCCGGAGACCTGCGCGGCGGCGCCGTCGTCGCCGTCGAGGAAGGCGCCACCAACGGCGACCGGCTCTACCTGCTCACCACGAACGGCAGCATCACCCCGGGCGAGACCGGGCAGACGTGGGCCGTCTACGGCACCGGATCGGACGGTTTCACCCTCGCCGGCGCCGGCCTGCTCGCCGTCGGCGCGGACACGATCGCCGTCGGTGCCGGCCCCGGCATCGTCGTCACCGCGGACGCCGTCGCCGTCGACACCGCCGTCGTCGCCCGCAAGGTCATCGCCAACGTCACCCCGACCGCGGCCGGCCCGGTCACCATCCGGCACGGCCTCGGAAATCAGTTCGTCGACGTCTCGGTCTACGACATCAGCACCACCACCCCGGCGCTCGTGCTCACCGGCGTGGACCTCACCGACGCCGACAACGTCGCGCTTTCGTTCGGCGGCGCCGGCACCTACCGCGTGGTGGTGGTCGGGTAGTGGCCGGCGCACTCGAGTACCGCGGACCGGTCCCAGTCGACGGGGTCGACGTCGCCACGATGGGGCAGCTACCCACCGCCGAAGCGCAGGCCACCGACACCACGCTCTACGGCGACCAGGTCTCGACACTCCGACGCGCCGATGCCATCTGGGGCGAGACCCTCTCGCCCGGCTACCTCACCGTGTGGGCGACCATCGCGTCGCGGACGCTCGCCGCGACCTTGGCGAAGTTCTGCGTCTACGCCGTGCACACCGGGCTCACCGGATTTGACTTCGGCGTCTACGTCGGCCCGAACGTGTCCAGCCTCGACCGCAAAGTCACTGTGTCCGGACTGACCTGGATAGCCACCGCCGGCATGAAGCCGGTCAACCTCGGCGCACTCGCCGTCAACCGCGGCGACGCCGTCGCGTTCGCCGGACTCACCACCGGCAGCGGCACTGCGCCGAGGCTCGCCTCGACCACCCCGACCACCGGCGCCGGCGCATCCGCACTGCTGAACGAAACCCCGTACAGCGTGTACCGGTCCGGGCAGGTCGCACCGTTGCCGTTGACGCTGAACCTCAACGATGCCGTGTGGACCAGGGCAAATCAGAAGTTCTGGGGCTCGCTGCGCTGAGCAGCCGGTCAGACGAGCATCGGTCGTTGCGGGGCAGGCCAGCCGAGCAGGCCGAACGAGTCGCCGTTGCGGTAGGCGCGGATGCCGGCGAGCGGATACGGGATCACGTCGTCGGGCAGGTTGTCGAGCGGGAACCATTCGACGGCCGAGCACTTATCGGGCTCGCGGTTGTGCGGTTCCCCGGACCAGCGGCGAGCCTCGAAGAACACGCCGAGGCGCGGCGCCGGTCCGGAGTTCGCAACGTGCACCGTGTGCACGTGGCGCAGGTCTGCCGGGTAGACGAGCACGCCGACCTCTTCGGCTGCTTCCCGCGTCGCGGCGGCCGGTAGCGATTCGCCGGCGTCGAGCTTGCCCGACGGCAAGTGCCACATGCCCCCGCCGTAGTCGCCTCGGCGTCGGATGAGTAGCAGCTCGTCACCACGGACGAGCAAGACATGCACGTCAATGATGGTGTGTTGGCTGTCGGGCATCCGGCGAGATCCTTACGAGGTAGCGGTGTGGAACCTGCGAGCCCGCCCGCGCCGGCGGGCTCGCAGGCAGGCTACGCCGTTGCCGCGTCGACGGCGGGACCGTCTACCAAGTCGGCGATTCGGTCGGTGAGATAGGTCGCGACGTCCACCGGCCCAGCCTCGCCGGTGTCGACGGAAACGACCGGATACCGCCATTGCGCGAGCCGTTTCGCGGCTTCTTCGTACAACCCGCTCTCAATCCTGCTGCTTTCCTCGCCGGCGTGAAACCGATCGTGAGCACCACGAGCGGCCACCCGTGCCGCAGTCACCTCCGGCGGTGCCTGCAAGATGAACGCGAGGTCGGGCCGGTCAGCAGCCGCGTTGATCGCTTCCACGAACATGAGCGGGACTCCGTCCATGCGTTGCAGCACATAGGACGAGGCGACGTAGCGGTCGCACACGACGATGCACCCCGCCTGTACGTGGGGTCGCACCTCGGTCTCGATGTGGTGATACCGGTCGGCGGCGACCAGGCACGCGAGCGTGTACCCGCGGTAGGTGTCGGTGCCGTGCCGGGCCGTCTTGCCGAGCACGCCGTGCGACGGTTCGGTCGTCGCGTGCACCTTGTACCCGCGCTTGCTGAGGTGCTCGCGCACAAGGCGGGTTGTAGTGGTCTTGCCGACGCCGGCCGGTCCGTCGAGGGTGACGAACGCCCCGCGGTGAGCAGTGGTCACGCCGCCGCCTTCCGGTCGAACTGCGCGCGGGAGATCGTGACGAGATTGCTCCGGACGTAGTCGATGGGCGCCTCGCTCAACTGGATGTTGACGGAGAAATTGAACTCGTCGCGCTCGCGCATCGACTCGTCGACGCCGTCGGAGGTGAGGTCAACGGCGGTGTAGTTGAGCAGTTGCTCGGCCGAGTACTTCCCGGACTTCATCAACTCGCCCCAGTCGGGCGTACCCGGGTACGGGCGGTACTCGAACGCCGAGGCGCGGAACCGGCCCGGCTGGTTGGCGGTGAGGTCCCACAGATCGTGAACGAGCCGCACCGTGTCGTCGATCTCGGCACGCGTCTCGGTCGGAAATCCGAGGATGAAATAGCCCTTGACGTTGATCCCGCGCACGGTGAGCCGCTCCACCACCAACCGCGCCATGTCCGGAGTGATGCGCTTGTCGATCCGCTCGAGCATCCGCGCGTTGCCGGACTCGACGCCGAGCGCGACCTCGCGCAGGCCGTTCGCCGCGAGGGTGTCGAGCATGGCGTCGCTCATGCGGTTCAGCACGTTGATTCGACCCGTGGCGTCCCACTGTGCCCACTCGCCGACGTGGTCCGCGGTGAACGCAGTCATCATCATCTTGATGACGCGGGGGACGCCGAGGAACAGATCGTCGACGAATCGGAAGGCGTTCACGCCTGTACCGCGAAGCTGGTCCATCTCGTTGAGGATGTTGTGCGGCTCGCGGGTGCGGATGGTGATATCCGGGTTCGCCGACACGGCGGCGCCGCAGAACGAGCAGTCGTAGGGACAGCCGCGAGCGCCGACCATATTCGCCTCAAGACGGCCGTTGTCCCGGTGCGGGTCCTGCGCGAGGTAGCCGCGGTCAACGAACGGCAACCCGTTGATGTCCGGCGCCAAGTGGTGCCGGGTCTTCCCGATCCCGCCGTTGACCGGCATATGGGTAACCGGGTCGAGCCACATCACTTCGGGCAGCTCGGTCCGTCGCCGGTGGTCGTCGAGCAGGGCGGCGACCCGCGTCTCGCCCTCGCCGATCACCAAGGCTTCGCACTGGCTCATCCGCTGGTCGCGCAGGATCTCGGCCGGCATCGCTTTCGCCTGGTGCCCGCCGAGCATGACCATGATGTCGCGGTTGAGCCGATCGGCGATACGAGCACTGATCTCGTACGTCGGCGCTAGCAGGTTGAACCCGACCCACCGCGGCGCGGCCGCATTCACTAGGCGGGCAGTCTGCTCGATGCCGAGCCCGTGCGCCTCGGCGTCGAGAACGCCGACGTTGAACCCCTGCGCGGCCGCGTAGGTGGCGATGTAGGCCATGCCGAGCACCGGCAACGTGAAGTCGTTCACCCGCGGGCGCTCGTCGTAGTCGCGCAACGGCGCGTTGACGAACAGTGCGTCGATACCCCGGCGGAGGTCGGCGCCGGCGATCAGGTCAGAGGGCAACTCCGGTTGCATGTCGAACTCCCCAAGCGAGGGTGAGCAGCGTCCACTCGGACAACTGCCCGCCGGCCATCGCTTGCCACAACCGCCCGAACTCAGGTTCGGGTTTCGGCCAGGAGACCGAAGGGGCGAGCTTGCCCGCCCAGGTGCGCACCGCGAGGTCGGCGAAGGGATAGAGGCTGTAGTCGTTGGTGACGTCGGCGACCGTGGCGCCGGCCGTCCACGGGCCGATCCTGCGCACGCTCTGCACCGCGGCGATGAGCTGCTCGCCCGTCATTCCGGCCCAGTCGTCGGCCGCCTTGAGGCTCGCCTCGGCGGCCGAGCGCAGGCCGCCGCGGAAGAACTTCATGCGCAGCACGGCGAACTCGTCGTCGGACAGGGCGAGCACCGTTTCGGGCGACGGGAATAGCCACGCCGGACCGGCCGCGGTGTCGTACCGCTCGCCGTAGGTTTCGCAGAACCGACGGTAGTTCTCGCGCGCCGTCGCGGCCTTGATCACCTGGCGGGTAACCGCCGTGCCGAGCGCTTCCCACACATCCGAAGTCCGCACGCGCGCGACCGGGCCATCTGCCCGCAGCGGCTCGCACACCGCCACGTCGCCCACCAGCGTTCGCGGGTCGATCGTGTCAGCGACCGGGGCGACGTCCGTGTCGCCAGCGAGCCGAACGACGTCGACCAGATGCCCGCCGGCAGGCTCCGGCGTACAGATCACCGACCACACCGAGCCGGCCGACCGGAGCACGCGCCGAGCGCGCCCGTCGTCGCCACGCAGCCATCCGGGGTGGTCAAGCATCATGTTCGGTTGCGGCACGTTCGACCCTTCTCGCGTTGGTTCCCGGCATCCTCGCGCAGGCGGCGCTCGCCCGACTTCGCGCCATGTGCGTGTCATGCGACCAACTCAAGTTGCCCGCTTACGCGTTCGTATTCGTCGTCTTCATCAACCCACGCAAAGGCCGCAAATTCGACCGTCTGCTCGGCAGGATGGCGACCTGATTTTCGCCAGTACTCTTCGAGGTACGGCCTCGCACCGATGAAGTCGGATGGGTAATCGTCGTCGACACTCAACCCGACGCCGTACTGATCAACTATTTCCGACTCAACCGGAACACGTATGACGTCGCCCAACTCGAGCACCTCGACCGGACACGTTTGACTCTCGCGCGGGACGCCGAGCGCGTGCCGACCCGAACTAGACGCGAAAGCGACGCATTTAAGGAAAGTCAAGACGCACACCACGAGAACGAAGGTGAGAACCACACCAACGATAGTCACGGTAGACATGGAACACCCCACAGTCAGAAATTGGTACCCGCTACGAATGGACTTCAGTTCGAGCACCAGGCGGTAGCCAAAGCGTGCCCGGAGTTGGTATCACGATCTTTGGGGCATTGGGATTAGCAGGGTGAGGAAGATGAAAGATCAGCTCGTCGACAACCTCGACCACCGACCCATCCTTATACCAAACGAAGTCTTTGCGCTCGAGAAAGTCGACGCTGTCCGCAAGGCTTCGCCTACACGCGGTCGCGTCGTCCTCACCCCTGACGATAACCTCGTCCATAAAGGGTTCTTCCCAACCCCGCGAGAACAACATCATTTCCGGCTGCCCCGGCGAACCGGCAAGTTGAATCGCCCGAAAATTGCGGGAGACTAGCTCCTTAAGCGCATCCTCACTCGTCCACATGATTTTCTCCCTTGAGTGCAACCACGTAGACGCCGGCCGACAGGTTCAGCGCCTGCCACGCAATACGGTGCAGTTTGACCGCCGGAAGTCCGACAAGGATCGCACTAGTCAGCAATGTTGCAATCAAAAATACGCGCGAATAGTCGCCAAGAATGGCAACGATAGAAGCCACGAAGAGCAGAAGGCCAAGCGCGAAGAGCTTGCCGAAACTTGTTGCCCACCAGTAGGCAAATCGAAATGGCCGACTTTCGTCGGTGAGTTCGCGCCAGACGACGACCCGGTCGCGCTCAGGAATTGACGCCGCCGCGCGAGCGAAAACCTCACCAGTCATGGCGACCTTCCGTCGAGCGGCCGCGACGTTGGAACGTGGCGAATGCGGAGGGCCGGGGGGCACACTCCCCGCATCCGCCACGAATTCGAGGGGGTCACCGGACGTGCCTCCCGGCTTCCGGCCGTTGCGCGGTTCGGCCGCCCTCTGCTCGTCAAGGAAGCGAGCACGGTCTCGGCGTGCCTGACGCAGATACGGGACCACGGCAGCAGCCACCGCGGCGCCGGCTACGGCACCAATCACCGCGCGCACAACAACCTCGCCGGCGCTCACGCTGCAACCGCCTCAACCGGAGGTGCCACGTAGCGCGACGTGGTGTTGTTACGGTGTGCAACCTGGTACATGCAATGAGCGTCCACCGAAGATCCGCCGCAGGAAACGACAACGGCTCATAAGATCCGACAGACGAGCAGTCAGGAGCACCGGATTTTATGCGTGGCGCGCATCGAATCCGCGACATGCCGTGTTCGTTCGCCTACACTTCGCGGGGGTGGTGAGCAGGGGTGACCAGGGTGAACGGACCGGCACGCAGGTGTCAGAAGTGCGACAAGCGGCTCGCTCGTGACCGCAAGAGCGATCACTGCGGCCCGTGTACCCGCCTGCTGCTCTCAGGAACGGCACAGCCACAACCGGACACCTTTTGGCAGGCAGAGGGCATCCGCCGAGCAATCGAAGCCCGTCACTTCGGCCGCCTTCTTTGGGCGTACCGCACATCCCTCGACCCGCGCGTCTCACAGGCGGTACTAGGTCGCTGGCTTGGGCTGACCCAAGGACAGGTCAGCCGGATGGAAGCCCCCGACGCACCCCGGCCGAGCGACCTGAACAAGCTCGAGCAGTGGGCGGCCGATCTACACCTACCGCCCGCCCTACGCTGGTTCGCCGGTTCTCATGCGCTCGACGAATCGGACACCGCGGCGCCAGAGGTTAACCTCGAAGACGTGGACCGACGTGACCTACTCCGAATCGCCGGCGCCGCCATCGTGAGCAGCTCCGGCGTACTCAACGACCCACCATGGAAGCGGCAGGCCGACATGCGGGCCGGGCGTCGACCTGCGGACACGTACGCGGTAGCGAGGGCGGAAAACAAAACGCGAGATTTCTTCACCTCGGAAGAGACCCTTCCGGCGCGGCAGCTCGTGACGTCCCTCCGGACACATCGCGCAGGGTTGAACACCCTTGCCGCTGCTACGTCCGATGACGCTCTACGCCGGCGCCTCGTCTCCGCCGTAGGCGAAACCGAGGCACTGACCGGCTGGACGCTGTTCGACCTGGGCCGGTCCCGCGAGGCGATCCGCACATATCGTGACGCACTCGACGCAGCCCGAGCCGCCGACGATCACCCGCTCATCGCGTGCATCTTCGGCTACTGGAGCTACCTACTCAGCTCGCAAGGCGACTCCGCCGGCGCTGCGCGAATGCTCGCCGATGCAGCCGACGAAGTCCGCGGTACTGACCCGGCAACCCATGCGTGGATCTTGGCTCGCCGAGCCGAGGAAGAGGCCGCGGCCGGCGACCCGAGTGCCGCAATGCGAGCGCTAGACCAGGCCGTGACCGTGTTCGACTATGCCCCGAACGGACCGTCGCGCCCCTGGACGTCGTTCTTCACTGAGAATCGACTCGGCAGCCTCGCCGTGTCGACGTTTGGCCGAATGAACCACCGCGAGACCGATGCCGCGGCCGCTGACTTGCTCGGCTCGTTGACGCCGAGTGAGACGAAGGTGCGCGCGCTGGTGCTCGCGGACCTCGCAACGTCCGCGGCACGAAGTGCCGACTTCGACCGGGTGCAATCACTGGCCGCGGAATCCGCTCCGCTCGCGACCCGCACCGAGGCAAGCCTCGCCATCGATCGGTTGTGGGAAGTGGTCGAGTTGCTGCCCGAGCAACGCACCGGAACAGCCGGACAGACCCGCGAACGGTTGACCGAGCAGCTTCTCGCCAAGCCGAGTGTCTAGCCGGCGTTCTCGCGCGTTTCGTCGATCAGCCACGCGAGATACTCGGCACTACCGCCGTTGATCGGCGTCGCAATGATCTCCGGGACGTCGTACGTGTGGTTCGCCTTGATGTGCTCGGTAAGAGCCGGCACGCGGTCGGCCGCCGTCTTGAACTCGACTCGCCATTCGGGGTCCGTCTGCACGGCGCCCTCCCAGCGGTAGACGCTGGTGATGGGGCCGACTACCTGCGCGCAGGCAGCGAGTCGAGCGTCGATTGCACCCGCGGCGAGCGCGCCGGCGCGTTCTTCGCTGTCAGTGGTGGACGCGACGATCACGTGTTCGGAGGCCATGCGTTCGAGGCTACGGGATCACACCTCTTCGGTGACGTTGTGCCTGCCGGTGCTCACGCCGCGTCTGCCGGTTGCCTGCCTCGGCACGACAGCAGGTCGGAGCAAGATCGCGAGCCGGTCGCGTTGCTCCGGGCTCAACGGCGGCGCCTCGTCGACAAGTCGTTCGATGTCTTCGTCGACGTCGGCGCCGCTCGCCGCTCTCGGTGTGATCGTCATACCTCGACGTTCACACGACGCGTGTCACGCGGCCGCGTCCCTCTTCCACTCGACACGGACCGTCTTCGGGTCTAGCCGCCCGTCCTTCGGCGGCCGGCCGCGGCCAGTCTTCAGCACAGTCACCGTCGCCAGGGCATCGAATGCAGCGCGGCGACGGTCGAGGTCGAGGCCGTCTGATCGGTCCGGCTTCGTGCCGAACCAGATGTCGGCAACGTTGCCGACACCCACCAGGCCGGCGAGAGGATCAGCCAGGCTCGCCGCGGCGATATCCGCGGTTATGTCGTCGAGCCTCTTCTGCATAGGTTCGGAGCCGGCCGTGAGCTGAGAAATCGAAACCTTGCGGTCGGCGAACGCGCGAGCGAGTTCGTCCATTTGTTCCCGAAGAGCGATGCTCTCGGCGTGCAGCTCGGCGACGTCGACGACGTCCCGCCGAGTCCTGAGAAGGTCGATTGCGTCCGGCTGGGCGAGCCGATGAACGATGAGGCGCTCGGCGAAGTCGTCGAGCATCCGAGCGTCGCGTGCCACGTGACCTTTGGAGAACTGGTTGTTAGTAGAACGGCACCGATAGACCGACCTCGTGTTCTTGCCGACGGTCGAGCAGCGCAAGCTCGGGCGCCCGCACGTCTCGCACAAGTACAGCCCGGACCCGAACCAGCGGACCCGATTGCCGGGGCTGCTCCGGCGTGCCGGGTCCTTGAGGATCGAGACGACGGCTCGCCACTTCGCGGGGGACACAATCCGCTTCCATTCGGCCTTGCCGATCACCTCGCCCTGATAGACGGCCAGGCCGGCATTGCGCGGACGCATGAGCACATCCTGAAAGGCGGGGCCGCTGAACAGGCGGCCGGTGGTGGTCCGCACGCCGCGTTCATTCACGCCCTTGACCACCGTGTGCACCTTGACGCCGGCGAGCACGGACTTAGTACCCTCGGCGATCTCGTCGGCTTCGATCTTGCGGTGCTTCACGCCGTCGGGCTCGAAACCGAACGGGCGCGGGCCGCCCTGCCAGCGACCCTCTTTTGCCGCTTGCAGCCGCTTCGCCTTGATTCGGTCCGCCTTGTGCTCGGACTCGAACCGAGCAACGGCGCCGAGCTGACGGGCGACCATGCGGCCGGACGGAGTGGAGAGGTCCAGGTGTCCAGCCTTCACGGTGTACGTTGTCACGCCGCCCGGGTCGCACACCGCGATGTATTCCTCGAGTTCGGTCGGGCTCCGGTGGAGACGGTCGGTGTGCCACGCGGTTACAGCTCTAGCACGACCGGCACGCAGGCCGTCGAGCATCGCCTCGTAGTCCGGCCGCCGCTTGCCTGAGTAGGCCGAGATGTCGTTGTCGACGTAAACCCCCGCCAGACGCAATCCGAACCGCTCAAAAATTTCGCACTGGTCCTCAAGCTGGCGTACCTCACCGAGGCCGCCGCCGATACGGTCCTCGGAGATGCGGGCATACATGAACGTGGGTACACCGCTTGCGTTGGCGAGCTTGAGCAAGCGCGTAACCAGGGTGGTAGGAAGCTGGAAGTTCCGAGGCAATCGCAAGGTCATGCCCCAGATATGTCACGGGCGTGGCACCGGTTCGACGAGCCCGATCCCCATGAAGGCGATGACCGCGGCGAACGCGGTGATCCAGACCTGCTTGGGCTGTCCCTTGATCGCGGCCAGCAGGCTCCCGTGGTTTCCGGCGCTCATCAGCGCGTTGCCTCCTCCTCACGACGGTATTACTTAGCCATGCTAACTAAATTTACTTAGCCTGTCCAAGTAATCCGCCGCACACGCGCGCTACCGGTACCGTCGCGCGCATGGACGCGGTGGTTTTTGATCTCGACGGCGTGCTGGTCGACTCCGAACAGACCTGGGACGAGGTGCGGCGCTCGGTGGTCGCCGAGCACGGCGGGACCTGGCAGGACGGGACGACCAGGGCGTTGCAGGGCATGAGCACCCCGGAATGGGCGCGCCACCTGGTGCACGAGCTGGGCGTCGACCTCACCCCGGACGAGGTGGCGAAGGTGGTGGTCGACGGCATGCGGCAGCGCTACGCCGAGGGACCGCCGGTGATCGCGGGCGGGCCGGAAGCGGTGCGCGCGGTCGGTGAGCGGTACCCGGTGGCCATCGCCAGCTCCTCACCGCCGGTGCTGATCCGGGCGTTCCTCGAAGCCACCTCGCTGACCGGGCTGGTGCGCGTCGCGCTGTCGAGCGAGCAGGTGGACGCGGGCAAACCCGCGCCCGACGTGTACCTCGAAGCGGCGCGGCAACTCGGCGTCGACGCGGCGAAATGCGCAGCCGTCGAAGACACCACGAACGGGCTGAAGTCCGCACTCGCCGCGGGCATGGCCGTCTACGCCGTGCCCAACCCGCACTTCCCGCCCGACCCCGAGGTCCTCAAGCAGGTCAAGGTGCTTTCGAACATCACCGAACTCCCGGTGGCGCTGGGAGCTTAGGCGCGCCAGGACTCGACCGCCGCCCGCGCGGACGCCGTCGCCGCTTCGAGGGTGTCGCCGAGGCCGACGCCCAGCGCGATGGCCATGGGGATCAGCACCTGGTCCACCCCGTTGTCGCCGTCGCCGAAGTGGCCGGCGACCTCCAGGGTGACGTAGCCGTGCACCGCGCTCCAGAGCTGCGCGGCGACGGAGAACTCCGAGGCGGGGCGGAACCGGCCCGCCTTGATCACCCGGTCCGCGCCGCGGACGAGGTAGCCGAACGCCTCCATACCCTCTTCGCTGAGGTTCCGGCGGGACTCCTCGCTGGTCATGTCACCCCTGGCGACCTTCTGTCCGTTCGGCTGGCTCTGCCCGAAGGTCACCGCGTAGAGCTCTGGGTTCTCCACCACGGTCCGCCGGTACGCCAGCGCCAGGCTGAGCATGTCGACCACCGGGTCATCGGTCTCGCGGACCGCGCCGAGATTGGCCGAAAGCCGCCGGAACCCCTCGCGGGCGACCTCGTCGACCAGCGCGCCCATCCCGCCGAAGTGGGTGTAGACGGCCATCGTCGACGCGCCGATCTCGGCCGCGAGCTTGCGTGCCTGCAGCGCTTCCGGCCCGCCGTCGGCGAGCAACCGGATCGCCGCGTCGATCAGGCTGGCCTTGACCTCGGCGGCGGGTTTGGGCGACATGCTTGCCAGTATCTCATAACCTTGTTATACATGAGGCATAACCTCGTTATGAGCCACTAGGGGGCCAACGATGGGCAACAGGTTCCTCGACGGGAACTTCGCTCCGGTCAGCCGCGAGCACACGATCACCGAACTACGCGTCACCGGGCACATCCCGGACCACCTCGACGGGCGCTACCTGCGGAACGGGCCGAACCCGCTGTCCGAGGTGGATCCCGCGACCTACCACTGGTTCATGGGCGACGGCATGGTCCACGGCGTGCGGCTGCGCGACGGCCGCGCCGAGTGGTACCGCAACCGCTGGGTCCGCGCGGGAACCTCCCTGGGGCCCAACACGAACGTCATCGGTCATGCGGGCAGGACCCTCGCGCTGATCGAGGGCGGCGTGCCGAACTTCGAACTCACCGACGAGCTCGACACCGTCGGCGCCTGCGACTTCGACGGCACCCTGCCCGGCGGCTACACCGCCCACCCCAAGCGCGATCCGGAAACCGGCGAACTGCACGCCGTGTCGTACTTCTTCGGCTGGGGCAACAAGGTGCAGTACTCGGTGATCGACGCGGCCGGTCGCGCGCGGCGCGCGGTCGACATCGAGGTCACCGGCTCACCGATGATGCACGACTTCTCGCTGACCGAGAAGCACGTCGTTTTCTACGACCTCCCGGTCACCTTCCACACCGGGGAGGCGGTCGCCGCCTCCGTGCCGCCGCTCCTGCGCACGCCGGCCAAGCTGGTGATGTCCGCGCTGGTGGGCAAGGTGAAGGTGCCCGACCCGGTCAGCGCGATGCTGCGCGAGCGGATCTCCGGCAACGCCGGCCTCCCGTACCGCTGGAACCCCGACTACCCGGCGCGGATCGGCGTCATGCCAAGGGAAGGCGGCAACGGCGACGTGCGCTGGTTCGAGGTCGAGCCGTGCTACGTGTTCCACCCGATGAACGCCTACGACGACGGCGACAGCATCGTGCTCGACGTCGTCCGGCACCCGAAGATGTTCGACAGCGAACTGCGCGGCCCCGCCGAAGGGCCGCCGTCCCTCGACCGCTGGACCGTCGACCTGACCGCGGGCAAGGTGCTCGAAGAACGCCTCGACGACCAGGGCCAGGAGTTCCCGCGCGTGGACGAGCGGCTGGTCGGGCGGCCGAATCGCTTCGGCTACTCGGTGTCCACAAGGGACGGTTCGAAGTCGTCGGGCGCGCTGCTCAAGCACGATCTCTGGAACCGCTCGGTGCGGCGCCGGGAGTTCGGCGAAGGCAGCCAGGTGGGGGAGTTCGTCTTCGTGCCATCCACTGTGGACGCCGGTGAGGACGAGGGCGTGCTGCTGGGCTTCGTCTACGACGCCACGACACAGACCAGCGATCTGACCATTTTGGATGCCGGAACGCTGGAAACCGTCGGTGCCGTGCACCTGCCGGACCGCGTGCCGAACGGCTTCCACGGCAACTGGGACCCGGCGAACTGAAGCGGGGCTACCCGCGCGCCCGGAGCCACTCCGCGTGCTCGCCGGTGCGCGGGTAGCGCTCCATCTCCTGCCGGAAGAACTCCGCCGGCGGCACGTGGTCCCAGTCCGGTTCGCCGTCCCAGTCGTATTCGGCCGAGTACCCGCCGGGGTGCGTGAGGTGGTAGCGGACCGTGGTCCAGGCGCCCTCGTCCGGTTTCGCCATGCTGTCGCGCAGGTCCACGAAGAAGTCCACGGCACGCTCGGGCGGGGTCCACGGGCGCGCCGTGCCCAGCACGGTCACCACCCGGCCGGTCAGTTCCACGTAGTCGCCCACCGCGCGGAAGGTGAGGAAGAGCTGCTCCCAGTCCGCGGGCACCGAGTGCACCATCCAGGTGGTGAACTCCTTGAACAGCTGGTTGGCCTGCGCCGCGTTCAGCGGCACCACGGGCATCGGCATCAGTTCGCCCCCTCGGTGGCCAGCTTCGCGCGGAGCCAGGCGGGAACGTGCCCGGGATCCCTGGGGAACACCCGCAGATCCTCGGCGTAGTGCGCCGGCGCCATCGGCCGCGTGAGCACCGGCTCGTGGTCGTTGTTGTAGTCGAAGAAGATCTGCCCCGGCGGGTTCATCGAGATCCGCGCGGAGAACCAGGTGCCTCGGTCGGGCTGGTAGAGCAGAGCGCGCAGCTTCGCCAGTATCACGGTCAGCACCTCCGGCGGCGTGATCGCCGGGCGCGAGCCGTCGTCCATGATCACCGTCAGGATGAGGTCCCGCACCGGCGCGGTCATCGAGCAGACCAGGTCGATCCGCCGCCAACCCGTCTCGGGGACCAGGTCCAGCAACGTGCCGCCGAGTTGCTGGATCAGCTCCTCATGGGTTTCGTTCACCGGGCCAACCTACTGACCGACGCCCCGGTCCGGTGCCCGAACGAGCGAACCGGCCGCCTCCGACGGGTGATCACCGCCGAAGATCGATAACGGCACCCGCCCACCCGCGACTACCTGGTGCAAACACCGGCTTACCGGGAGGAAAGGGGCTGTGATGTTCATTCGGCGAATCGGGGTCACGGGTGCGGTGGTCGTCGCGGTGCTGGGCGTCGGGGCACCCGCCTACGCGGTCGGTGAGGACGGGGTCGGCAATGCCGGGGTGGCCCAGGTGCCCGCGAGCAACGGGCAAGCGACGCCGCTCGGGCCGCTCGCCGAATGCGACGTCTACGGCGAGAACGAGGTCAGCTCCGGCGCGGTGCGCCAGACCGGCGTCGTGCGCTACGGCGAGGCGACCGCGTCCTGCGTGCACGACGAGGACGTGGAGAAGAACCTGGTCAAGGTCAAGGGCGACAGCTTCCAGCTGGACGCCTTCGTGACCGCGAACCGGCAGCGCATCCGCACCGGCGAGTACGAGGTGAGCTGCGAGGGCACCGCCACCGGCACCACCTACGCGCAGTTCACCATTCGCAATATCAGAGGGGTGACGCCGCCGAAACCGATCGAGGAGAACTCGGCGGTCTGGGTCAACGGCACGCTGCACGGCGCCGCGGCCAAGGCGAAGGTGGTCTTCCGCGAGACGCTCAAGGACGGCTCCGGCGGCCTCGACCTGACCGCGATGCACGTCTATCTCTACGGCGCGGACGACAGCCCGCGCGGGCACGCCGCGATCGGGCGGGTCTCCTGCTCACCGTTCGCCTGAGCCCTGACCGCGGTGAAGGTGGCTTTCACGGCGCGAGTGCCGCGAAAGCCACCTTCACCGCATCGATCACTCGCCGGCGATGAACTTCTCGACGGCGTCGCGCGCGGTGGCGTCGTCGTACTGCTCCGGCGGCGACTTCATGAAGTAGGAGGACGCCGACAGGATCGGCCCGCCGATGCCGCGGTCCTTGGCGATCTTCGCGGCCCGCACCGCGTCGATGATGATGCCCGCCGAGTTCGGCGAGTCCCAGACCTCGAGCTTGTACTCCATGTTCAGCGGCACGTCACCGAAGGCGCGGCCCTCGAGGCGGACGTAGGCCCACTTGCGGTCGTCGAGCCACTGCACGTAGTCCGACGGGCCGATGTGCACGTTGCCCTTGCCGAGGTCCCGGTCGACCTGCGAGGTGACCGACTGGGTCTTGGAGATCTTCTTCGACTCGAGCCGCTCCAGCTCCTTCATGTTCAGGAAGTCCATGTTCCCGCCCACATTGAGCTGCATGGTGCGGTCGAGCTGCACCCCGCGGTCCTCGAACAGCTTCGCCAGCACGCGGTGCGTGATGGTGGCGCCGACCTGGGACTTGATGTCGTCACCGACGATGGGGATCCCGGCGTCGGTGAACTTCTTCGCCCATTCGGGGTCCGACGCGATGAACACCGGCAGCGCGTTGACGAAGGCGACGCCCGCGTCGATGGCGGCCTGCGCGTAGAACTTGTCGGCTTCCTCCGAGCCCACCGGCAGGTACGAGACCAGGACGTCGACCTCGGCCTCGCGCAGCACGGCGACCACGTCGGCGGGCTGCTCGTCGGACTCCTCCACGGTCTCCCGGTAGAACCGCCCGAGGCCGTCGAGCGTGTGCCCGCGCTGCACGGTCACCCCGAGCGGCGGGACGTCGGCGATCTTGATGGTGTTGTTCTCGCTGGCGACGATGGCTTCGCTCAGATCGCGGCCGACCTTCTTGGCGTCCACGTCGAAGGCAGCGGCGAATTCGATGTCGGCCACGTGGTACTCACCGAACTGGACGTGCATCAGTCCGGGCACGCGCGAGGCGGGATCGGCGTCGCGGTAGTACTGCACACCCTGCACCAGCGATGCGGCACAGTTGCCGACGCCAACGATGGCCACCCGAACGCTGCGGCGGTTCTCGCCCATGCCGGATTCTCCTTTGGTTTCGTTCTTCACGTAGGTAGTGGCCGAGCTCCGCTCAGGGCTCCTCTGCCCGCTGCTCGGCCTGCTCGTGCGCGATCAGCTCGTTGAGCCAGCGCACTTCTCGTTCGCTGCTTTCCAGGCCAAGCCGGTGCAGCTCGCGGGTGTAGCGGTCGATCCTCTCCTCGGCCCTGGCCATGGCCGCCCGCAGTCCCTCGCGCCGCTCCTCGACCCGGCGGCGGCGACCTTCCAGGATCCGCATCCTGACGTCGGCCGGTGTCCGGGAAAAGAACGCGAGGTGGACTCCGAAGCCCTCGTCGTCCCAGGTCTGCGGACCGGCGTCGCCGAGCAGTTCGGCGAACCGCTCCTTGCCCTCGGCGGTCAGCTTGTACACCCGCTTCCCGCGGCGGGCCGCCCACGCACGGCTCTGTGCTCGAACGGCGGGATCGGGCGCCGGGGCTTCACCGGCCTCCTCGACGATGAAGCCCGCTCGCTGCAACCGCCGCAAGGTCGGGTACAGCGAGCCGTAGGAGAAGGTGCGGAACATGCCGAGGGTTTCGTGCAGCCGCTTACGCAGCACGTAGCCGTGCATGGGGGCCTCGTGCAGCAGTCCCAGCACCGCGAACTCCAGCACGCCGGCCACCCCCTTCCGGGAACAAACGACGCGCCACGGCGTTGCTCCGTATTACTCCATCCGCGCGTCGCAACCTACCGGTCCACTATATCGCGCCGATACATCGAAGTGGCGCAGCTAACCCTGTGGATCACCCGTTGGACGCCGAATCACACCAGTGGAATTCATCAGAGCGTTATCAGGCTGTCGGCGTGTCGCGGTCCGGCCGCGGATCGCTAGGCAGAACGGCTCATCGTCACGGCCGCCGGGACACGTACTCTGTCAGCGTGCGAACCCACCGGCAGATCGTGGACTACGCGTTGCAGCGCCGTGCGCTGCTCGCCGAGGTCTACTCGGGGCGCGTCGGCACCGCGGAGGTGTGTGACGCGACTCCGTACCTGCTCAGGGCGGCCAAGTTCCATGGTCGCCCCGGTCAGGCCGACTGCCCCGTGTGCCGCCGGGAGGTCCTCACCGAGGTCTCCTGGGTGTACGGCGACGAGCTGAAGCACGCCTCGGGTTCGGCGCGGGCTCCGGAAGAACTGGCGAGAATGGCCAACCATTTCGCCGAGTTCACCGTGTACGTGGTTGAGGTCTGCCGGACATGCGGCTGGAACCACCTGGTGCAGTCATACGTCCTTGGGACCGGACAACCACAACCACGTACCCGGCCGCGGAGGTCGGCCGGGCAGTGATCCCAGCGTCACAGGGGCAAGCGAGAACCGATGACCACAGAACGGCGTCCCCCGAAACGCCGATCTGGGAGGCCTTTCCGTGAATGATCAGTACGGCCGCTCGTGGCCGGAAGAGGAGCCGGGCCCGCAGTGGCCCGGTGGCGAGAACCGCGCCCCCCGGCGCGGCAACCCCGAGTGGCCCGCCGGTGACGAACCGCAGTGGCCTGGTGAGCAGGGCGGCCACGGCCGCCCGCGTGGTGGCCCGCCGCCCGGCGGACAGGGCTGGCCCCAGGAGGACCGGCAGCCGCCGCCACCGCGCCAGCAGCACGGCGGCGGGTACCGGCCGCCACCGCCGGGGCAGCCCCCGCTGCCCCCGCGACGCCAGCAGCCGCCACCGCGCCAGGAGGAGCCGACGAGCTTCGTGCCGCCGACGCCGGAGCGCGAGCCCGAGCTGATCACGCACCACGAACACAACGGCACCGGCTTCCCCGACGACGGGTACGACCGCCGCGACAGCTGGCCCGCCGAGGAGCAGCAGGCCGCGTTCAACGAGTTCGGCGCGGACGGCGGTGACGGCGCTGCGGGCGACGGCGGCAAGAAGCAGCTGAGCCCCGCCCTGCGCAAGCGGCGCCGCTGGAAGCGGGTGCGGCGGGTGCTCTACGTGCTCGTCGGCCTTTTTGTGGTGCTGCCCGCCGGGGCGTTCACGGTGCTCTACTTCACCGTCGACGTGCCGACCCCGCAGGAGGTGGCGGCCAAGCAGGACAAGGTGGTCACCTACTACTTCGCCGACGAGTCGGAGCTGGGCAAGGACATCCCGCAGGGCGGCAACCGGGAGATGCTCGAGCCGGAGCAGATCCCGCAGAACGTGCGCCGGGCGATCTACGCCACCGAGGACGCCACCTTCGAGACGAACTCCGGGTTCGACATCACCGGCATCCTGCGGGCGGTCTACAACCAGATCACCAGCGGTGTCGGTGGTGGTTCGACGATCAGCCAGCAGTACGTGAAGAAGGCCACCGAGAACGACGAGGGCACCCTCACCCGTAAGGCCACCGAGCTGGTCAAGTCCTTCAAGATGAACAAGCAGTACAGCAAGGACGAGATCATCACCGCGTACCTGAACACGATCTACTTCGGGCGCGGGTCGTACGGCATCCAGACCGCGGCGAAGTCGTTCTTCGGCAAGGACGCCAAGGACATGACCACCTCCGAGGCCGCGCTGCTGGCCGGGCTGATCCAGCAGCCGGGACGCGCCGAGCAGCGCCCGGTGGCCGAAGAACGCTGGCGCGTGGCGATGGATCGCATCGTGGAGAACGGCTGGATGACCCCGGCCGAACGGGCGCAGGCGACCTTCCCGGTGCCGGTGCCGCTGGACGACGTGCGCAAGCAGACCATCACCGGGCCGAACCTGCTGGTGAAGCACCGGATCGTGGACGAGCTGGAGTCCAAGGGCATCACCGAGGACAAGATCCAGTCCGGTGGCTACAAGATCTACACCACGATCGATCCCAAGGCGCAGGACCTGGCGATCAAGACGGTCGACGAGGTGATGAAGGACCAGCCGGCCGACCTGCGGGAGGCACTGGTCGCGATCGATCCGAAGACCGGTGGCGTCACCGCCTACTACGGCGGTCCGAACACCAAGGAGGACCAGCGCGACTGGGCGAACACCGCGAGACCACCGGGCTCGTCGTTCAAGCCGTTCGACCTGGTCGCCCTGCTGAAGACCGGCAAGGGCCTCGGTGAGGTCTACGACGGTACGTCACCGCGGAAGATCCAGGGCGCCACGGTGCGCAACTCCGAGGGCGTGGACTGCAGTGCGCAGTGCTCGGTCGCGGAGGCGATGGAGAAGTCGGTGAACACCGTGTTCTACGACTTCGTGGCCAGGCAGACCGGGGTCGAGGAGGTCGTCGACGCGGCGCACCAGGCCGGGGTGAAGGCGCCGATGACCGACGCCGACAACAACCTCTCCATCGGTGGTGGCCGAGACGCCGAGGTGACGCCCGCCGACATGGCGGCGGCCTACGCGACCTTCGCCGCGGACGGCATGCAGCGGGACTACCACTTCGTGTCGAAGGTGCTGAACTCGCGCGACGAGGTGGTCTACGAGGCCGAGGTCGCGGAGAAGCCGGCGTTCGCCGAGAACGACCCGGAGAAGAGCAAGCAGATCGCCGGGAACGTGACGAAGTCGCTGGTGCCGGTGCTGCCGTACTCGAAGCTGGCCTGCGGTGGCGGTTACGACTGCGCCGGCAAGACCGGGACGCACCAGTACACGCCGAAGGCGGGTGAGCCGGACAGCCTCGGCAACGAGAACTCGCAGGCGTGGATGGTCGGTTACTCGCCGCACGTATCGGCGAGCGCCTGGGTCGGCACGGAGGCCGACAAGGTCATCCGGATGGCGAACAAGAAGAAGATCTACGGCAAGGACCTGCCGGGTGAGATCTGGAAGAAGTTCATGGACGGCTACCTGAAGGGCAAGCCGAAGGAGAAGTTCTCCGACGTCAGGCTGATCGGGCGCACGGTGCCGACCGCGCCGCCGTCGCAGCCGTCCAAGTCGCAGCAACCGAGCGCGCCGCCGTCGTCGGCGCCGCCGAGCGAGTCGACGAATCCGTCGGAACCGAACGACGGCGAGCCGTCGGGCAAGCCGAGCAGCTCGGGCAAGCCGTCCATTCCGGGCCTGCCCGGCCACGGGAACGGTGACCCGGCCAACGGCCGAGATCCCGACGACAACTGATACCCAGCAAGACAACAGTGGCTCCCGGGTCTGTCCCGGGAGCCACTGTTGTCTCCGGCGTCAGGCGGCCGCGGTGGTGGCGAGCAACTGGGCCCGTGCGGTGGGGGTGAGGTGCGTGCCGCGGGTGAGGACGGAGTGGATCTTCCGGGTGTTCCGGATGTCCAGCAGCGGGTCGGCGTCGAGGATCAGCAGGTCGGCGACCTTGCCGACGGCAATGGTGCCGTGGGTGGCCGAGCGGCCCAGGTACCGGGCGGCTTCCTTGGTCGCCGACTGCAGGGCCTGCATCGGGGTGCAGCCCGCCTCGACCAGGAACGCGAGTTCCTCGTGCAGCGCGAAACCCGGGAAGACCCACGGCGTTCCGGTGTCCGTGCCCGCCAGGATCGGCACGCCCGCCCGGTGCAGCGCGCCGGTGAACCGCAGGCGGTGCTCGAACAACGCGGCCCGGTCCGGTTTGCGCCGCAGTTTCTCCAGCGCCCACCGCCAGCCGTCGCGCTCGGTGGGTGGCAGGTACTTCAGCCGGTAGTCGTCCGCCGAGAGCAGCGAAGGCCGGTCGAGCACGGCGTGGCGCGCGAGCGTGGGCACGTGGTGTGCCGGCGGGCGGACGAACTCCACCGGATCCAGCGGAACCCGGCGCGGCGGCAGCGGAGCACGCGCCGTGGTGACGCCGTTCGCCAGGAACAGAGCCGGATCACCACCGTGCACCCGCACGTCGCACAACCCCGGCACGACGAACTTCCCGCGCAGATCCAGCTTTCGCAGCCCGCGCGGCACGTGCGTGTCACCGAATCGCCCGAGCGCGGTGATCCGCCCGGCCCGCACCACCAGCGTCGCGTCCGGCCGCGGGCGGCCGCCGGTGGCGTCGATGACGGTGGCGTGCAGGAGCGCCAGATCCACGGGGGTCACCCATTGACTGTCCGTGATTCCGGCGCCCGAATCCCTACTGTGCGCTACACCTTCCGCGGTGGGGTCTGCACCACGCGTCGTTCCACACCGGACACGCCGGCCGCTTCGATCACCGCGAGCGCCTCCACCGCGGACGCCGGGTCGACCGGGAAGTCGCCCTCACCACGCAGCGCGGCCGCGACCTCCGCGTAGAACTGCTCGTACTGCCCGGTTTCCGTCAGCACGCGATGTGTGTCGTCACCGGTGCCGAGCACGCCGTAGTCGCTTTCCGGCTCGACGCCCCAGCCGGCTTGGCCCGGCTTCATGCCCGCCTTGATCTGCGGTTCCTGCACGTCCAGGCCGTACTTGGTGAAGGTGGCGCGATTGCCGAGCACGCGGAACCGCGGGTTCAGCGTGGCCGCGAGCGCCGAGGTCCACAGGTGCGAGCGGACGCCGTTCTCGTGCGTCAGCGCGACGAAGACGTCGTCGTGCACCGCGCTGCCTTCGCGCCGCTTGTCCAGTTCGGCGTAGACCTCGGTGACCGGGCCGAACAGCTGGAGGGCCTGGTCGACGATGTGCGCGCCGAGGTCGTAGAGCAGCCCGCCCGCCTCGGCCGGGTCGGCGAATTCGCGCCAGCTGTCGCGCAGCTTCGGCACCCAGCGGTCGTACCGCGATTCGAAGCGGAAGACCTCGCCGAGTTCGCCGGAGTCGAGCACCTTGCGCACGGTCCGGAAGTCGGAGTCCCAGCGGCGGTTCTGGAACACGGTGAGCCCGACGTTCGCCGCGGCCGCCGCGTCGATCACCCGCTGGGCCTCGGCCGCGGTCGGCGCGAACGGCTTGTCCACCACCACCGGCACGCCGTGCTCGATGGCCTGGAGCGCGAGCGGCACGTGCGTCCGGTTCGGTGTGCTGACCACCACGAGGTCGAGGTCGCGCGAGTACAACTGGTCGGCGTCACCGAGGATCTCGGCGCCGGGGTGGTCGGCGGCGGCCTGTTCCGCGCGCGAGGCGTTGCCGGTGACGATCGCCGCGACGCTCAGGCCGGGGGTGGCGGCCACGAGCGGCGCGTGGAACACCCGCCCGCCGGTGCCGTAGCCGATGATTCCCGCTCGCAAGTCAGCCATGCCACCCATTAAAACAACACTGTTTATTAATGGCAACACATGCGAGGATCGGCGGGTGGAGACCGAGATCAGGGCCGGGGTGAACCTGCGCGGCCTGCGCGAGCACAACCAGGCGCTGCTGCTCGGCGAGATCCGCCGCGCGGGCGGGCTCAGCCGGATCGAGCTGGCCGAGCGCAGCGGGCTGACCCAGCAGGCCGTCTCCAAGATCGTGCCCGCGCTGCTCGACGCGGGCATCCTCGACGAGGAACGCGAGCCGTCGCGTGGGGTGGGCAAGCCACGCACGCGGTTGCGCATCCGGCCCGGCGCGCGGCACGCGCTCGGCGCCCAGCTCGACCGGGACGAACTGCGCGTGGTGCGCACCGACCTGCTCGGCGCGGTGGTCGCGGAGGAAACCCGCGAACTGCCGGACGCCTTCACCCCGGCCGACGCGGTCGCCGCGATCAAGTCCTGTGTGGACGGTCTGCGGGTGGACACCGTGCTGGGGCTGGGGGTCGGCGCGCTCGGTCCGCTGGACCACACCACCGGCGTGCTGCGCGAGGCGACCAACCTGCCCGGCTGGCACGAGGTGCCGCTGCGGGACCTGCTCACCGAGGCCACCGGGCTGCCGGTGCTGCTGGACAAGGACACCAACGCGGCCGCCGCCGGATACGCCTGGCACGCCACCACCCCGGCGCGCGCGGTGGCCGTGGTGCTCGTCGGCACCGGGATCGGCGCCGGGCTGCTGATCGACGGCAGGGTCTACCGCGGTCCGCGCACCAACGCGGGGGAGTTCGGGCACACCACCATCGCGCACGACGGCCCGCGCTGCCCGTGCGGCCGGCGCGGCTGCGTCGAGGTGCTGCACAACGCCGCCGTCCGGCGTGGTGATCCCGGCGAGGCCGCGCGGCTGCTCGGGGTCGGCCTGGTCGACCTGGTGCAACTGCTCGACCTGGAGCAGATCGTGCTCGCTGTGCGTGACCGGCCGGAGCTGTACCGGGACCGGATCGACGCCCAGTTGCGGGCCTCGCTGCCGCTGCCGGGCTGGCAGAAGATCGACCTGGTGCTCGCCGAACACGACGATCGCCTGGTCGCGGCCGGTGCCGCCGCCGAAGTACTGGCCCGGTTCTACGCCGAGCCGGGCACCTGAGGCCTGTCCGGCAGGTTCACCGGCGCGTCACCGCCGGCGTGGATACCATCCGGCGCGTGCCCACCGAGCCCGAGCAGACCACCGTGACCGAACCGGTCTCCTTGGACGCGGCGCACAGAGTGCTTCCCAGCCACACCAGCGCGCTCGCGGCCGGGGCGACCCGCCCGCTCGGCGGTCCGATCGGCGAGCACGCGGCGCTGGGCAGGCACTGGTTCTGGTCACCGCTGCGCGTGGCGCTGCTGCTCGCCGTGGTGGGTCTCACACTGAGCTGGTTCGGCAAGGCCGCGTGCATCCAGCAGTACCCCGGCGAGGACGGCAGCCAGGAACTCGACTGGCGATCGGGTCGCCCGTACGTGGCGATGTGCTACTCGGACGTGGTCCCGCTCTACAGCGCGGAACGGCTGAACGAGCCCGGCACCTTCCCGTACAAGACCAGCTGGGTGGACAACGCGGGCACGTCCGAGGAGCAGATCCGGTACATGGAGTACCCGGTGCTGTCCGGGTTGTTCCAGTGGGTCAACGCGAAACTGACCGACGCCTGGCTCTCCGGTGCCGACGCCGGCTTCCTGCCGGGCGCCATCCCGGTGGCCATCTACTTCAACATCTCCGCGTTGTGGCTGGCCATCGCCTGGCTGGCCACGGTGTGGGCGGTGGCCAGAACCAACCGACGACGACCGTGGGACGCCGCGCTGGTCGCGGTGTCCCCGCTGGTGCTGGTGCACGCCTTCACCAACTTCGACACGCTCGCCACCGCGTTCGCCGCGGGTGGTGTGCTCGCCTGGTCCCGGCGGCGGCCGATGCTCGCCGGGCTGCTGATCGGACTGGGCGCGGCGGTGAAGCTGTACCCGCTGTTCCTGCTCGGGCCACTGCTCATTCTCTGCGTCAGAGCGGGGAAGCTGCGGTCGTGGACCACCGCGGCGCTGACCGCGGCCGGTGCCTGGCTGGCGGTGAACCTGCCGATCGCGCTGGCCTACCCGGTCGGCTGGCGCGAGTTCTTCCGGCTCAACGGCGAACGCGGGATGGACCCGGACTCGCTGTACAACGTCATCTCCTACTTCACCGGCTGGCAGGGTTTCGACGGCGTGCTCCGCTCCGGGGAGACCCCGGTCTGGCTGAACACGGTGACCGCCGTGCTGTTCCTCGCCTGCTGCGCCGGCATCGCGTTCCTCGGGCTCAACTCGCGGATCCGGCCGCGGTTCGCGCAGCTCGGCTTCCTGGTGGTCGCCGCGTTCCTGCTGACGAACAAGGTGTGGAGCCCGCAGTACTCGCTGTGGCTGGTGCCGCTGGCGGTGCTGGCGATCCCGCGGTGGCGGCTGCTGCTCGGCTGGATGGTGCTCGACGCACTGGTGTGGGCGCCACGCATGTTCTTCTACCTCGGCGAGGACCACCGCGGCCTGCCCGAGGGCTGGTTCCTCGGCACGGTGGTGGTGCGCGACCTGGCCGTGATCGCGTTGTGCGTGCTGGTCATCCGCGACATCCGGCGCCCGGACAAGGATCCGGTGCGCACGGCGGGGGACGACGATCCGACCGGCGGTGTGCTCGACCGCGCCAGGGACGTGGTCGTCTACCAGGGCGGCGTGTTCACCCGCAGGTCACCAGTCTCGAATGGGCGAAGTCGGTAGCCCGGTCCCGGCCGCGGACCACCGGTTCGGCGCGCAGGAACACGAAGAACAGGGCGACCAGCAACGCGGCCCTGCCCCAGACACCGACCGCCACCGCCTGCGCGGCGAACCCGTCGTAGATCCCGGCACCGGCGCCTTCGCCCAGCACCGCGAACCAGCGGAAGATGCCGATGCCCATGGCCAGATCGGCGACCAGGTAGGCGACGATCCAGCCCCACGGGATCCGCAGCAGCACGAACATCGGCAGCAGCCACAGCGTGTACTGCGGTGAGTGGACCTTGTGCAGCAACAGGAATCCGCACAACATCGCGGCCGCGACCGGCAGCAGCGGGTAGACACCATCACGCCGGTAGCGCTGCCAGCCGAGCACGCCCGCGACGGCGAACGAAGCCAGCATCAGCGTCGGCGAGACCACGCTCATCGCGCTCTGGAAGGTCTCGTTGTCCGGATCGGACAACGGCCGGAAACCCCAGAACCAGATGGAGTTGGTCGACACGTCGACCTTCCGCTGGCCCTGGAACTCGAACGACGCCCACCAGCCCTCGAACCCGGCCAGCATGAACGGCAGGTTCGCGGCGACGCCGGTGCCCGCCGCGATGGCGACCACCCGCAGCGCCCCGGCCGAGTCGTACCGGCCGTCCCGGCGTTCGCCGTTGGTCAGCACGTACAACGCCAGCGGGATGACGAAGATCGCCGGATACAGCTTGAGCGCGAAGCCCAGCCCGAGCAGCACCGCGGCGATCGCGGCCCGCTGCCGCAGTGGCCGCTTGCCGAGCAGCGTGACGTAGAAGGCGGCCACCGCGACGGCGACCACCGGCAGGTCCCAGTTGTGGAAGGCGTAGAGCACCAGCGGCGGGCCGATCGCCCACCACAGCGAGCGCCAGCCCGCCATTCTGCCCAGCAACCAGGCGGTGAACAGGCCGAACGGTGCCAGCAGCAACGCCGACGCGAGCAGGAACCCGGCGTCGGTGTCGACGAAGAACGCGCCCGCCCAGATCAGCACGCCGGTGAGCACCGGGTACTCGACCGAGCCGCCGGTCAGCTGCCCGTCCTCCAGCGCGCCGTCGACGTAGGGGAACACGTGCCGGTCGATGTCGCGGCCGATCCACAGGTGCTGGATGTCGGAGTAGCAGACGTCGGCGTAGCTGCGCTGGGTGTAGTCGGGACCGCTGCGGCCCCAGACGTCGAACTCGGGGCCGGTGCACCGGTCCTTGTTCGCGAAGCCCAGCACCATGGTCACGCCGCACAGCACCACGAGCGCGGCGAGCGCGGCACGGCTGAGCTTCCTGGTCACCGGGCCAGCGCCTCCCGCAGGTAGGCGATGTCGGCGGCCTGGCCGTCACCCGGCGTCTCCACCACCACCGGCGCGCCCGCGGTGCGCGCCACCTCGGCCAGCAGCTCGGGATCGATCGTGCCGTCGCCGCCGACCACGTTCGCGTGCCGGTCGCGGGTGGAGCCGAACTCGTCGCGCGAGTTGTTGAGGTGCACCAGGTCGATCCGGCCGGTGATGGCCTTGACCCGGTCCACCACGCCGTCGAGCTGCCAGCCCGCCGCGTAGGCGTGGCAGGTGTCCAGGCAGAAACCCGCGCCGAACTCGCCGACCTGGTCCCAGAGCCGGGCGATCATCTCCAGGTCCTTGGTCATCGCGCCGTCGCCGCCCGCGGTGTTCTCGATCAGGATCGGCACCGCGAAGCCGCCGCTTTCGGCCTGCCGCTCGAACAGCTTCCGCCAGTTCGCCAGCCCCTCGGCCGGGTCCTCGCCCTTGCGGACGTGGCCGCCGTGCACGATCAGGCCCTTCGCGCCGACCTCGGCGGAACCGGCCGCGTGCTGCGCCACGCCCTTGCGCGACGGGATGCGGATGCGGTTGTTCAGCGAGGCCACGTTGATCAGGTAGGGCGAATGGATGAAGACCTCGATCTCGTCCGCCGAAATCTCGTCCGCGCCGGGATGGCGTTTCGGCGCCTTCCAGCCCTGCGGGTCGGAGAGGAAGAACTGCACCACTTCGGCGCCCCGTTCCCTGGCCGCGGGCAACGGGTCGTCGTCACGAACATGCGCACCGATCTGCATGTGAGCACGCTACAGGCGGAAAACTTCCCACTCGAAGCACCGCCGATCACGTTCATGGGCTACCTTTTGAGCGCGGTGCGTGAACAGGGAGGCGACGCATGAGCAGGAACGCGAATCGGATCGGTGCGGTCGGCTTCATGGTGGCGATGTCCGCCGCGCTGACGCTGCCCGGCACGGCGAGCGCCGCCGAGGGCGTCGATCCGGTGATCGTCGGCGAATGCGATGCCACCCTCAAGGGCGAGAACGGCAAGCCGCTCACCGTCGACCTCGGTGCCGCCGCGAACGCGCCCGGCCTGCTCGACCTCGGCCTCAGCTCGAAGTCCCCCGGTGGCAACGGCAAGGCCAAGCCGCTGCTGTCGCTCCCGGTGAAGGAAGCGCTCGACGGACTGGGCATCAGCAAGACCGGACTGGTGGTGGACACCGCCGGAACCATCTGCGACACCGCGCAGACCACGACCAACACCGTCGGCGAGGTCACCCAGAACTTGCTGGGCGCTGACGAGACCGAGCCGGGCAACCCGCCGGACGATGGCGAACCGGGGCCGCAGCCCGAGCCGCCGACCGAGGACGAGCCGCCCGCCGACGACGCGCCGATCGAGACCAATCCCGGCGGCGGCGACGGCACCGGCGGCGACGCGAGCAGCGGGATCGACTCCAGCTTCCTGCCGCTCGGCCAGGCGCTGATCGGCCCGGCCGCGATGATCGGCCCGGTCATCCCGCCCGGTGTCACCCCGCCCGCCGCGCCGAACCTCGGTGAGCAGCTCCCGCCGCAGGTGCTCGCGGAGAACTCCGGCACCGCCGAAGCGCTGCCCGGCGCCACCCCGCCCCAGCGGGTGCCGCTGCTGATCGCGGTGCTCGCCGTTGTCGTGGTGGCCGCGCTGCTGGCCAGGACCTGGCTCCGCCGCCGCGCCGCCTGACTCTCCGTAACCGCCGATTCCACCCGTTCGCACGGGCTCTTCGGCGCGCGCGCCGTCACCCGACCCGGTTACCGTCGTTGAACCGGGGAGCAGGGCATGGGCAGGGTGAGAGGGCTTTGGCGATGCGCAGGCAGATCCAGCGAACGGCCGCCGTGGGAGCGGCGACATTCCTACTGGCGGGCTCGGCCGCGATCGCCACCCCGGCCACCGCATCGGCGGCCGACACCAAGAAGGTGCCGTGCGGCAGCTCCGTCACCGCCAAACCCGGTGACACCATTCTCGGCACCACGCCACTGCTCGGCATCCCGCTCAACCTCGGGGTGGTCAGCGAAGCCACCAAGGTGCTCACCGGCGTGGTCGACGGCCTGCTCGGCGGGCTGTGCAAGGTCACCGTGACGGTGATCGACACCGTGGTCGCCCCGGTGCCCGGCGTCGGCGCGCCGCTCGCGGACGCGACAAAGGGCGTGGTCGACGGGGTGCACAGCGGTACCGTCGGCGCGCTGGGCGGTGGGCAGCAGGCACCGGAGAGCAAGCCGGGCAGCCCGCAGACCCCGCCGGGCGGCAGCCCCGGTGGCGCGCCGCAGACCGGGCCCGGTGGCGCGGTCGTGCCGATCCCGCAGTCCAACAGCGAGGTGCTCGGCGGCAGTGTGCCCGCGTTCGCGAACCTGCCGACGAACTTCTCCACCGGTTTCGCGCCGATGCGCGACTACAGCACCATCCCGATGGCCGGCCCCGGCCTCTACAGCCCGTCCCCCGGCGTTCGCTACGGCGGCCAGATTCCGGGGTACGCCCCGGAATTCGGCATTCTCGGCGCCGACGGGCAACCCGCCGGGCCGGACTCGGTGCAGAACGCGGGCGGTGCCGAGGCGCTGCCCGGCGACGACGGCGGATTCACCGAGGGCACCGGGCTGCCGGTGCTGATCGCGGTGCTCGCGCTGTCCGGGGTCACCGCGGCGCTGGTGCGCACCTGGGTACTGCGCAAAGTAGCCGCGTAAACCCCCCGCCCAGTCCGCAAGATCCACCCGGTCGAGTATCTTTTGCGCACCCGGCTCGTTATCTTGTGTGACTCCGACCGACCTCCCCAATCCCCGAACCGGAGGACAGCGCTCGTGCAGCACCGACTGACCAGGACCTTCCGCTCGGTACTGACGGCCACCGCCATCGCCGCACTGACCACCGGCGGGCTGGCACTTTCCACGGGGACCGCCGCGGCGACCACGCTGCAGGCGGGCAGCTGCACCGCCGGTGTCACCGGCGTCAGCGGTGACACCGTGGCGATCACCGGTGCCTCGGTCAAGGCGCTGGTCAAGGCGGGCGCGCAGGAGGCGGGCACGCTCGCCGTCGGTGACTGGGCGGCCAACGACATCGCGAAGGTGTCCACCATCGAGGTCGGCCAGGTCGGCTCCGGCACGGCCAGCACGCAGGTCTCCGGCTCGGCCATCGGCCTCGCCGTGGCGAAGGCGCTCGAGGACACCGGCTCGTGGGGCCTTGGCATCGACCGCAAGAAGACGCTCGCCAACGTGGAGAAGAAGGTCGCGGGCAACTGCGGCCTGACCGCCTACGCCAGCGACTACCGCGAGCCGACCAGCAGCGAGCAGCCCGCCACGCAGCCCGGCGGCTCCACCGGCACCCAGCCCGGCACCGGCGGCAACCAGGGCAAGGTGCCCGGCACGCTGCCGCTCGGCACCGGCAGCACGATGGCCCCGCCGCCGGACTACAGCAACATCCCGGCCGCCACGCCCGGCGTCGCGCTGCCGCCCGGCGCGCGCTACGGCTCCGCCGCCCCCGGCCCGACCTCGCCCGAGTTCGGCATTCTCGGCGCGGACCCGAACACCACCCAGGCGCCCGAGGTGCAGAACGCGGGCAACGCCGACGCGCTGGCCGCCGGCGGGCAGCCCGCCAACAGCGTCCAGCTGCCGATGCTGCTGGCCGTGGTCGCGCTCGCCGGCGTGACCGCCGCGCTGGTCCGGACCTGGGTGCTGCGAAAAGCGTCGTAGCGCCCACCCGTCTCCCACCACCACCCTCAACGGAGCTTCGCACTGCCCTGCGAGTACCCTTCCTCCTGACAAACCCTCCTGCCATGGAAGTTCCATGGCCGTGAGCCCACAGGAGGTGAGTGGTTGTGTCACGCCATTACGAGGTAATGGTCATCCTGGATCCCACCCTCGACGAGCGAACCGTCGCCCCGACGCTGGACACGTTCCTGAACGTGATCCGCACCACGGGCGGGGACGTCGAGAAGGTTGACGTCTGGGGTCGCCGCCGGCTCTCGTTCGAGATCAAGAAGCACGCCGAAGGCATCTACGCCGTGCTGGACCTGAACTCGACGCCGGAAGCCGTGAAGGAACTGGACCGGCAGCTGTCGCTGCAGGAGACGGTGCTGCGGACCAAGGTCATGCGCCGCGAGGTCAAGCGCGCCGCCAAGCCGGCCGTCAAGGCCTGACGGAGGGGTACGAGCCCATGGCTGGAGACACCGTCATCACGGTGGTCGGCAACCTGACCTCCGACCCGGAGCTGCGGTTCACCCCGTCGGGTGCGGCCGTCGCGAACTTCACCGTCGCGTCGACCCCGCGCACCTTCGACCGCCAGTCCGGCGAGTGGAAGGACGGCGAGGCCCTGTTCCTGCGCTGCAACATCTGGCGCCAGGCGGCGGAGAACGTCGCCGAGTCGCTGACCCGCGGTGCCCGCGTGGTCGTGCAGGGCAGGCTCAAGCAGCGCTCCTTCGAAACCAAAGAGGGCGAGAAGCGCACGGTCGTGGAGCTCGAGGTCGACGAGATCGGCCCCTCGCTGCGCTACGCCACCGCCAAGGTGAACAAGGTCAGCCGCGGTAGCGGCGGCGGCGGTGGTGGCGGCTTCGGCGGTGGCCAGGGCGGCGGGAGCGCCCCGGCCGACGACCCGTGGGGTTCGGCCCCGCCCGCCGGAGGCGGCGGCGGTGGCGGCTTCAACGACGAGCCCCCCTTCTGATCCATTACATCTCGTTAGCTATTCCAGGAGTCGACAGTGGCCAAGCCACCCATTCGTAAGCCGAAGAAGAAGGTCTGCGTTTTCTGCAAGGCCGAGAAGAAGGGTCGCCCCGAGGCGATCGACTACAAGGACACCAACCTGCTGCGGAAGTACATCTCCGACCGCGGCAAGATCCGTGCCCGCCGGGTCACCGGCAACTGCAGCCAGCACCAGCGTGACGTCGCCATCGCGGTCAAGAACTCCCGCGAGATGGCACTGCTGCCCTACACCTCGACCGCCCGCTAAGGAGGTTCACACTCATGGCGAAGATCATTCTCACCACTGACGTGGCGAACCTGGGCGGTCCCGGCGACCTCGTCGAGGTCAAGGACGGCTACGCGCGCAACTACCTGCTGCCGCGTGGGTACGCCATTCCCGCCACCAAGGGCGCGGAGAAGAACGTGCGGACCATCCGCCGGGCCCAGGAGTCCCGCCGGATCCGCGACCTCGACCACGCCAAGGAGGTGCGGACCGCGCTGGAGAACCTCGGGCACATCCAGCTCTCCGCCAAGGCGGCCGAGGGCTCGAAGAAGCTGTTCGGCTCGGTGACCACCAACGACATCGTCGCGGCGGTCAAGTCCGCCGGTGGCCCGCTGCTCGACAAGCGCGTGATCGAGCTGCGCGAGCACATCAAGACCGTCGGCAAGCACCAGGTCACCGCCCGGCTGCACCCCGACGTGAAGGCCGACCTGCGCCTCGAGGTCGTCGCCAAGTAACGCCATGCACGCCAAAAGGGCCGCCCTCCACCCGGAGCGCGGCCCTTTTGGCGTATATACGTGTGGAACGGCTTCCGCCGCCGGTACGTCAGAGTGGTTGACGACCGGAACTCAACTGTGGGGTACTCGGGGTTGTCGAAAGGGGACGAACCGGAATGACTGGCCCAGTCAGCATGTCCGCGCCGGGGGGAAACGGCGGAGGGTTCACCTTCCAGGCTGACCAGATCGACGCGGTCATCAAGAAGTGGCAGGACCTGCTGGACGATCTGAAGACCGACGCCGAGGACGCCAGGAACATGGCCGCGGTCAAGGCGCCGGGGAAGGAGTTCGCCAGCGGGGACTTCGCGAAGCTCGCCATCCCGTCGGTCAAGGCCTTCATCGACCAGAACACGAAGATGCAGGAGTACGTGGAGAACTACGTCGAAGCACTCGAATCGGCGAAGAAGTCCATGACGAACAACGAGGCCGACACCGAGGCCGCGCTGAAGAAGACGGGTGAGCAAGCCTGATGAACAGCCAGCGTCTTGTCGGTCTGACGGCGGCCGCGCTCGCCACCGGTGCGCTGCTCGCGGGTTGCGGCGGCGGCAAGGAGGGCAGTGCCGGGGACATCCCGACCGCCACCGTGCCCGGCGGCAAGCCCCCCGCCTCCAGCTCGCCGTCCGGGGAAGAGAGTTCCGCCCCCGGCGGCTCCACCGGCTCGGCCCCCAAGGTGTCCAGCCCCATCGACACCCAGAAGTTCGCCAGCGACGTCTGCGCCATGATCTCCGACGCGAAGGTCTCCGAACTGGGGCTCACCGACGCCACCCCGCGCGACTCCTCGACCGGCCCCACCTGCAACTGGAACTTCACCGACGCGGCCACCAACCGCATGGACATCTCCGCTCAGGCCAAGAACCCGAACGGGTTGAGCGACATCTACGACCAGAAGGATGAATTCGCCTACTTCGAGCCGATGGAGGTCGCGGGCTATCCGGCGGTGTACGCCGACGTGACCGATGCTCGCAGCGGCGGGGACTGCTCGCTCTACGTCGGGCTGAACGACCAGTTCGCGGTGCGGGTCAGTTCGTCGCTGTCCACCGGCCCGGACGAGTCGAAGCCCTGCCCGGTGGTCGAGAAGACCGCCGAAGCCATGATCGACACCGTGAAGGGCGGTTGAGCCATGGTCCTGTTCCTGATCCCGATCGTCGCCGGTGCGGCCGCCTACGGGGCGGCCACCCAGGACGAGTCCGGCAGCTACAGCGCGGGCGATGGCGACCGCAAGATCGACTGCTACCAGATCTGGCAGCAGATCACCACCGGCGAGGGCCCGCAGTCGCTGGCCGACGGGCAGGCCGCGGCCGGTCGTCTCAAGGGCAACTACGAGACGCGCATCTCCACCATCGACCAGCTCACCGCGGAGATGGACGCCGCGTGGACCGGCACCGCCGGGGAGGCGGCGAAGTCCGGCGGCCACCCGCTCAAGGTGTGGATGCAGGACTCCAAGGACAAGCTCAACGACAGCGACAAGTACCTCGGCGAGCAGTACAACGCGTTCACCACGGTGCACTCCAAGGTGCAGGAGGTGCCGAAGGAGCCGCCGGAAAGCGGGTTCCTCAACGACATCAAGCCGTGGGAGACCGACACCGACCGCGCGATCGAGGAGTACAACACCAAGGGCCAGGCCAACGTCGACGCGTTCAACGCGTACTTCAAGTCCAGCGGCGACAACGGCCAGGGCATGCCGACCTACAACGCGATGTCCGGCCAGGTGCAGGCCGTCGACGTGAACGACAACGGCGGCGGCGGGGACGACGGCGACGGCAAGGACAAGAACGGCAACGACACCGGCGGCGGCGAGAACAGCGGCGGCCCCGGCCGCGGCGGGTACACGCCGGGCAACATCCCCGGCGCCAACATTCCCGGTGGCGGCGGACCGGGCAGTGGCGGTTACACGCCCGGCAACATTCCCGGCGCGGGTGGTCCCGGCAGTGGCGGTTACACCCCGGGCAACATCCCCGGCTACAACCCGGGTGACGTTCCCGGTGGTCCCGGCAGCCCCGGTTACAAGCCACCGGCCTGGGACGGCGGCACCGGCGCGGCCGGGTACACGCCGGGCAAGATCCCGGCGGCCGGTGGGTTCGGCCCCGGTGGTTCCGGCGGGTTCGGGCCGGGCGGCGCGGGTGACATCCCCGGCGCCGAGGGCTTCGGCCCCGGTGGCGGCGGTGGCTTCGGCCCGGGCAGCGGCGGCAACATCGGTGCCGGTGGCGCCGGTGCGGGCGCGGGCTTCGGGCCCGGCGGCCAGTCGGGTGCCGGTGCGGGCGCCGGGGCAGGCAAGGGCATGGGCATGGGCGGTGCCGCGATGGGCGGCGCGGCCGCGGCCGGTGCCGCCGGCGCGCGCGGTATGGGCGGCGGCATGGGCATGGGCGGTATGGGTGCCGGTGGCGGTCGCGGTCAGGGCGCCGAGGACGAGGAGCGCCAGTCGCGCTTCCTGCTCGGCGACGACCCGAACGAGGTCTTCGGCACCGACGAACTCACCGCTCCGCCGGTGATCGGCGAGTAATATCCGGTTCTGGTTTTTTCGCCCGGTCCGCCTCCGCGCGGGCCGGGCGACCTGCGTCGACTACTAGGGGATGGCGAAGTTGCTGGAGAAGCAGGTCACGCTGACCACGGGCACCCTGCTCAACCTGATCCGCCGCCGGGACGGCGAACCGCACACGGTGCTCTCCAGCACGCCGACCTGGCTCAGCGAGGAAGCGCAGCGCGCGGAGGACGAGCGGGCCAACGCCGAACTGGCCCGCTACGGCCTCGCCGGGCGGCGGGGGATCGATCAGGGGTTCATCGCGGTGGTCGAGGCGATCGCCCGGCCGCAGCTGGAGTACTTCGCCTGGATCGACGGTGGCTTCGAAGGCAAGCCGCTCAAGTACACCCTGCTCGCCGGGTCCGCGGGCGGTGAAGCCTTTGTGCTCGCGCGCAATCCGGAGGCCGAGGGCGTGGTGCTGGCCTCGGTCCGGCCGGAGGAACTGCTCACCGAGTTCCTCGGGCAGATCCCGAACCTGGCGCCCGGCAAGGGAAACCGCCTGGTGGTGCCGAAGAGCGAGGCCACCGGCAACCGCCGCGGCCCGGCGCCGTCGGAGGACAGCTTCTCGGTGATGCGGGACTCGCGGCCCAGCGCGGGCGCGGTCGAGGCGGAGGAACTGCGGCGGGTGCTGAGCCTGCGGCGGCTCGGCGGCGGCAGCCTGTACGTGGCAGCGCGCACCCGGGCGGGCCGGCGGCAGCGGATCGACCGGCCGGTGAACTACATCGACACCGTCGAGGGGCGCTGGCTGACCGAGGAGGTGCCGGGCGCCGGCGAGCCGTCGATCGCCTTCACCCCGGCCACGCCGCAGGAGCTGGCGGGCCGGTTGCGGGCAGCGCAGGCACGCTTGACCGCCTGACCTGCGCTTCACTCACCCTGTGTTTGATCAAGCACAGGGCGTACGAGTTGTCCACAGGTGCTGTCCACAACTATGTCGGCCACAGTGGACGACACGCCGAACGATCGGTTTACCGCGACACGCCGAACGAGTTTTTCCACACCGGGCACACCGGGGTTGACCTGCGGATTTCGCTGAGTGATCACCGGTTGCCCCCAAGCTGTCCACAGCCTGGCGGCCACCTGTGATTGGTTGGTGGACAGCATCCCCAAGTACTCCACAGGTTGTCCACAGGCGGATTTGGTGCTGGCCCGCCGCGCGATCTAGCGTGCGGGGAAACTTGACGTACACTCGAACACGCGTTCGAGTGCGGTGCTGGTGAGAAGGAGGGCTTCGGCGGTGGCCATGACCGATGACCGCGGGGCAGGCTACGAGCCGGAGGACCCCGGCCCGCCGGATCCCGGGTCCGGCGGTGGCGGTGGCCGCTCCGCCGAGTTCGACCGGCAGCCCCCGCAGGACGTGGCGGCCGAGCAGTCGGTGCTCGGCGGCATGCTGCTGTCCAAGGACGCCATCGCCGACGTGGTCGAGGAACTGCGGCCGAACGACTTCTACCGCCCGGCCCACCAGGCGGTCTACGAGTGCATTCTCGACCTCTACAGCCGGGGTGAGCCCGCCGACCCGATCACCGTCTCGGCCGAGCTGGAGCGCCGCGGCGAACTCGGCCGGGTGGGCGGCGCGCCGTACCTGCACACGCTGATCGCCACCGTGCCCACCGCGGCGAACGCCGGGTACTACGCGCAGATCGTCGCCGAGAAGGCGGTGCTGCGGCGGCTGGTCGAGGCGGGCACGCGGATCGTGCAGTACGGCTACGGCGCCAACCAGGACAACGCGGGCGGCAACATCGACGAGGTGGTCGACCGCGCGCAGGCCGCCATCTACGAGGTCACCGAGCGGCGCACCAGCGAGGACTACGTCGCGCTGGAGGAACTGCTCCAGCCGACCATGGACGAGATCGACGCGATCGCCTCGCGCGGTGGTTCGGCGCAGGGCATTCCCACCGGTTTCGCCGACCTGGACGAGGTGACCAACGGGCTGCACCCCGGCCAGATGATCATCGTCGCGGCCCGGCCCGGTGTCGGGAAGTCGACGCTGGGGCTGGACTTCGCCAGGTCGTGCTCGATCACGCACGGCATGAGCAGCGTCATCTTCTCGCTGGAGATGAGCCGGACCGAGATCGTCATGCGCATGCTCTCGGCCGAGGCCAAGATCCGGCTGGCCGACATGCGTGGTGGCCGCATGTCCGACGACGACTGGACCCGCCTGGCGCGGCGGATGAGCGAGATCAGCGAGGCGCCGCTGTTCATCGACGACTCGCCGAACATGACCATGATGGAGATCCGCGCCAAGGCCCGGCGGCTCAAGCAGCGCAACGACCTCAAGCTCGTGGTGCTGGACTACATGCAGCTGATGAGCTCGGGCAAGCGGGTGGAGTCGCGGCAGCAGGAGGTCTCGGAGTTCTCACGGCAGCTGAAGCTGCTGGCCAAGGAGATCGAGGTGCCGCTGGTCGCGATCAGCCAGCTGAACCGTGGTCCCGAGCAGCGAACCGACAAGCGCCCGATGCTCTCGGACCTGCGTGAGTCGGGCTCGCTGGAGCAGGACGCGGACATCGTGCTGCTGATCAACCGCCCGGACGCCTGGGAACGCGACGACCCACGCGCCGGGGAGGCCGACCTGATCCTAGCCAAGCACCGTGCCGGCCCGACCAGCACCGTGGTGGTCGCCCACCAGCTCCACTACAGCCGCTTCGCCGACCTCGCCCAAAGCTAGCGAGTGTTTTGCCGGGATCTCGCTCGACTACGTCGTCGTGTCCGACCTGCGCCGTGCCACGGGGCGCTTCCCCGACAGCCGCGCCGAACACCGAGGACGAGACCAAGCCGCGACCGGCCGTCCTCTCCGGTACCGGCTAGGGCTGGAAGAACGCGAGCATCTTCTTGCTCGCGTTGGGGGACATCAGCATTTCCTGGATGTCCGCGGACATCCGGGCGGCCGCGCCGGCGCGGTCGAACATCTCGCGTTCGTACTTCTCGACGGCGGCGGGGATGTCGTCCGGGTGGGCAACCAGCGCGAGGCCGAGCTGGGCACCGTCGAGCAGGGCCATGTTGGCGCCCTCGCCCACCGGCGGCATCAGGTGCGCGGCATCGCCGACCAGGGTGACGTCCGGCTTCGACGGCCAGGTCAGGCCGATCGGGAGGGTGGTGATCGACCGCGCCGCGATCGTGTCGTCGCAGGCTTCGATCAACGCGACGAACCGGGCGTCCCAGCCGGGGAGCAGGTCGATCAGCCGTGCCTTGGCGGCGGCCGGGTCGTCGAACGGGATGCCGCTGGTGGCGAACCAGTCCTCGCCGGTGCGGTAGAAGCTGATGCCGATGCGGACGCGGCCGTCGCCGTTGCGTTGCGCCGCCAGTGAAAGTCCGTCGCCGAGCACCCAGTAGTTGCCGCGCCCGACCATCGCCGCGAGGTCCGGGTGGGTGCGGTCGATGTCGGGAATGCCGATCTCGACGACGTTCTGGCCGATGTGCACCGGGCGTGCGTCGGTGACCAGCGGACGGACCCTGGACTGCGCGCCGTCCGCGCCGACCAGCAGGTCATACGACGCGCTGCGCCCATCGGCGAAGCGCAGCACGCCGTCGCCGGCGGATTCGAAAGCGTGCCCCCACCGCACCACCCCGTCGGGAAGGGAATCCAGCAGCAGGGCGCGCAGATCAGCGCGGTCGACCTCGGGCCGGGCGAGCGGGGCGTCGTCGGGCGTGTCCTCCTGGAGCAGCAGGGTGCCGTCCGGTTCGAGCAGGCGCATGTCCTGGCCCGCACCGCGGGCGATCGCGAAGAACTGGTCGATCAGCCCGGCTTCGCGCAGTGCCCGCTGACCGGAGTGGATGTCGAGCATGCCGCCCTGACCACGCGCGTCGCGTGACGGTTCCCGTTCGTACACCACGGCGTCGATGCCGTTCACGTGCAGCACCCTGGCCAATGCCAACCCACCCGGACCGGCTCCCACGATGGCGATGTCCACGACAACCTCCGATACACTGTATTGGTCGATACACTGTATCAAGACAGGCGATGTAGTGTCCGCGCCATGTTGGTGTGGGAACGGCCGGAGCCGCCGGAGCGACCGGCGCCGGCCCCGCTGAGCCGGGAGCGGATCGTCCGGGCGGCGATCCGGCTCGCCGACGCGAACGGCCTGGACGCGGTCTCGCTGCGCAAGGTCGCCGCGGCGCTGGACGTCGGGCCGATGCGGCTGTACGGCTACATCGCCACGAAGGAGGAACTGCTCGACCTGATGCTCGACGCGGTCCACGCGGAGATCCGGCCGGTCGGCGGCAACTGGCGGGAGGTGCTGCGGTCACTGGCGGAAACCACCCGGCGGACCGCTCACCAGCACGAATGGCTCGCCGACCTGCTCGGCGGACGACCCCAGCTCGGGCCGAACACGCTGGCAGGCGGGGAAGCCGTGCTGGCCGCGATGGACGGCGTCGACCTGGACACCGTCGTTCCGGCGGTCGCCGCGGTCAACGCGTACGTGGTGGGCGCGGTGCGCCGGGAGATCACCGAGCAGCGTGCCGAACGGTCCAGCGGCATGGACAAGCGGCAGTGGCAGACCACCTACGGGCCCTACCTGGAGCGGACCTTCGCCACCGGCCGGTTCCCCGCGCTGGCCACGGTCGTCCGCGACGGCCCGCACCTGGACGCCGACGAGACCTTCCTGGCCGGCCTCGAATTCCTTCTCGACGGCATCGAAGCCCGCATCTCGAACTGAGTCTCAGGCTGACGCGATCTTGTCGATGTCGTCGATGATCGCGGGCCATAGCGCGGGCGGCAGGTCGTGGCCCATGCCGGGATGGCTGACGAACCGCGCGCCCGGAATGGCGTCGGCGGTCGCCCGCCCGGCTCGCGGTGGCTGCACCGGATCGGCCTCCCCGCTCAGCACGAGGGTGGGTGCGGTGATCGTGGCCAGCTCCGCCCGCCGGTCGCCGGACGCGCGCGCGGCGGCGGCCTGGCGGCGGCCGGCGGCGGCGTCCGTGCGGTGCGCGTGGCCTTCGCGGCCGATCCGGCGCAGCCACTCCTCGTCCCGCGGGTGGCCGGTCGAGCCGAGGAGCCGGTGCAGCTTGACCAACCGCTCGCCGGCCGCATCGGGCCCGGCCGGTTTCCGCCAGTTCAGCGCGAAGTACCGCAGCAGGAAGCCCAGCTTGGTCCGCCGCACGGACGCGTCGGGAGCCGAGCACATCGAGGTCAGGCTGAGCACCCGGTCCGGGTGGCGCGCGGCCATGACCTGGCCGATCATGCCGCCGAGCGAAATCCCGGCAACGTGGGCGGCGGGCCAGCCGAGCGCGTCCAGCACGGCCAGCCCATCGGTGGCCATGTCCGCGACGGTGTACGGCCGCGTCGCGCGGGAGGACCGGCCTGCGTCGCGGTTGTCGCAGCGGGCGACGTGGAAGCCGCGCTCGACCAGCGCCTCGCAGAACTCGTCCGCCCAGCCCAGCATCGGCGCTCCGGCGCCCTGGATCAGCAGCAGTGGGCGGCCCGGCGCGGAGCCGAAGGTTTCGTAGGCGATCTCGACGTTCCCGTTGCGGGTGAACCGGACGCTCATGCGCCGAACACCGCGGCGATGGTGCCGGACGCGACGGCGTGCACGTCGGTCGCCGGGTCGACCGCGCGGCGCAGGGCGAGGCTGCCACCGAGCGCGCCGATCAGCACGACCACCTGCGGCAACGGCAAGGCGGGCCGGACACCGAGGCGGGCGCAGGTCCGCTCCAGCAGCTCGGCGATCCGCTCCTCGCGCTGCCGCTGGGTGTCGACCACGGTGGCGGCGAGTTCCGGCTGCCCGGCCAGCCAGGCCGAGAATTCGTAGGTGGCCACGCTCCACCTGGGCACGTCCTCACCGAACGCGGGACCGGCGGGCACCAGCGCCGCGACCAGCTCGTCGCGGTCGGCCACGAGGTCGAGCCGGGCGCCGAGGTCCAGGATGTGTTCCTCGGCCCTGGCCTCGGTGATCGCCAGCCACAGGCCTTCCTTGCCCTCGAAGTGCTTGTACAGCGCACCTCGCGTGTAGCCGGCCTCGGCCACGATCTCCTCCACGGTCGCCGCGAGAAAGCCGCGCCGCTCGAACACCGCGCTCCCGGCCTCCAGCAGCCGTTCGTGGGTGCGCTGCTGTTGCTGCGCCCGCGTCATCCTGGTCACCTGGTCACCTATTCAGTAACAGCCCGTTTCTGGAAACACGACGTTACCACCACGGCGGACCATCGCGCCGCAGTAGGGCCAGCCCCACCAAGAGTTGGGGTAGTGCTGTCCTGGGCACGCCCGAGCATGATCCATAACCTCGTGAGCATCGGTTGACCGAGCGGCGGTCACCGAGGCTTCCGAGGAGGAATTCCTTTGCGCGCAAGCACTTTGGGGCGAGCCGCGGTGGTGGTGGGACTGGCCGCGGTGATGGCGGGCGCGGTGCCGGCCGCCGCCACGCCCTCGCGGCTCCAGCAGGAACTGGACCACCTGGTCCGGGTCGACGGCGTGCCGGGGGCACAGGCCGTGGTCAGCGAACGGGGCCGCGGCCGGGAGGTGACCAGCGGCGCGGGTGATCTGCGCACCGGGCAGCCCTTCCCGCACCAGGCCCGGATCCGGATCGGCAGCAACACCAAGACCTTCGTCGCGACGGTCGTGCTGCAACTGGTGGCCGAGGACCGGATCGGCCTGGACCACCCGGTGGAGCAGTACCTGCCGGGCGCGGTCCGCGGCGACCGGCGGATCACCGTGCGGCACCTGCTCCAGCACACCAGCGGCCTGGCCGACTACCTGGAGAAGGTGGACCCGCTGGACACCCGGTGGCGGTACCGCACCGGTGACGAGCTGGCGCGCATCGCGATGACGCTGCCGTCCCACTTCGACCCCGGCGCGAAATGGGAGTACTCCAACACGAACTACGTGCTGGCCGGTCTGCTCGTCGAGCGGGTCACCGGCACGCCGCTCGCGACGGAACTGACCCGCCGGATCATCACCCCGCTCGGCCTGCACTCGACCTACTACCCGCTGCCCGGCGAGACCGGCATCCGCGGCCCGCATCCCCGCGGATACCACGAGGTCGACGGCGAGCGGATCGACTACACGCGGCAGGACCCGTCGTGGGGCGGGGCGGCCGGTGCCATGGTGTCCACCGGCCAGGACCTGAACCGGTTCTTCACCGCGTTGTTGTCCGGGCGGTTGCTGCCGCCGGAGCAGCTGGCCGAAATGAAGCGGACCGTGCCCGCCGACGTTTTCCCGGCGCCGGCTACGGCCTCGGCCTGATCCGCGTCCCGGTGTCCTGCGGCGTGGAGTTCTGGGGCCACGGCGGCAGCATCCCCGGTTTCCGCACCCGCGGCGGCGTCACCTCGAACGGCCGCGCGGTGAACGTGACGGTCAACCAGCTCACCGAATCCGGCTCCGACGCCATGTTGCGGGCCGTCGACACCGCCGCCTGCGCGGCCTGAACAGTCCACTTGAGACAGTCTTGAGAAGGTAGGAGATCGACATGAAGAAGCTCGGCGCACTGGTGGCCGCCGTGGCCGTCGGCGGGGCGACCCTGCTGGCGGGCACCGCGGCGGCCGACAACGGCCTGTCCCGGTTCCACCACCAGGAACTGGACTGGAAAGCCTGTGACCACAAGGCACTGGACGAAGCCGGCGCGCAGTGCGCCGACGTCGAAGTGCCGCTGAACTACGCCGAACCGCGTGGCCGCACCATTTCCGTGGCGATATCACGGATCAAGGCCACCGATCCCGGCAAGCGACGCGGCGTCATGCTGTCCAATCCCGGTGGCCCCGGCGGTCCCGGACTGGACATGACGCTCGGCATCAGGGAGGCGATGACGCCGGAGGTGAGGGCGCAGTACGACCTGATCGGCATGGACCCGCGGGGGATCGGCCGGTCGAACCCGGTCGACTGCGGCTGGCCGGTCGGCCTGATGCTGCGCTCGCCGGGCGTGGACCGCGCGGCCTTCGACCGGACCGTGCGGCTGGAGGCGGATCTGGCGCGGCAGTGCGCGGACACCGAAGGCGACCTCCTGCGCCACATCTCCACCCGCAACACCGCCCGCGACATGGACGTGATCCGCGGCGCGCTCGGTGAGTCGAAGATCAACTACTTCGGCTGGTCGTACGGGACCTACCTGGGCTCGGTGTACACGCAGATGTTCCCGCGGCAGAGCGACCGGTTCGTGCTGGACAGCGCGGTCGACTCGAAGCGCTACGGCACGCGGATGTTCCAGGACATGGGTGCGCCGAACGAGGCCGCGCTGGACGAATGGGCCGAGTGGACCGCCGAGCGCGATTCCGAGTACCACCTCGGCACCACCGGCAAGCAGGTCAGGGCGCTGGTGGAGGACCTGGTCCAGCGGTCGGCGAAGCAGCCGATCCGGATCGGCGAGTACGAGGTCGACCAGCACGCGCTGCCGATCGTGCTGTTCATGTCGCTGGCCGATCCGCGGGCGAACCCGGCGCTGGCCACGGACGTGCGTCAGCTCGTCGACGCCGCCGACGGCAAGCAGGTGGAGCCGAACCCCGCGCTGAAGAACACGCTGGAAGTCATGTACCGGCCGACCCCCGAAACGCAGCTTTCCGGGCAGGCGGCGGTGTTGTGCGGGGACAAGGTCGAGCACCGCGACCCCGAGTACTACTGGCGCAACATCGAGCGCACCCGCGCCGAGCAACCGCTCTTCGGGGCCTTCGCAAACGGCATCAGCGCCTGCGCGTTCTGGGGTCCGCCGGCCGAAAAGGCGACCGTGGTGCGGAATTCGGTGCCCGCGCTGATCGTGCAGACCACCGGGGACACCCGCACCTCCTACGAGAGCGGCGTCGACCTGCACCGCTCGATGAAGGGCTCGAAGCTGGTCACCCTGCAGGACGTCCGGGTGCACGCGGTGTTCGGCAACTTCCCGAACTCCTGCGCGGAGAACGCGGTCAACACCTACTTCGCCGACGGCACGCTGCCCGCCACGGATCTCACCTGCCGGGCCGACTGAACGCGGAACGGAACGGGCCGCGTTGCTTGGTGGACTACGGCCATGACCACTACCGCATCGCTCCACGCCTACTTCGGTTACCGCGACGCCCAGGGCGCGCTGGACTGGTTCCAGCGCGCCTTCGGGTTCGAGCAGACGATGGCCTATCCCGACGACCACGGCGGCATCGCGCACGCCGAGCTGCGGTACGGGACGGGCGTGAGCTTCAGCCTCTTCACCGACGAGGCCGGGTACGACCGGGCCGCGTTGAAGGGGGAGACGGTCGGCCACGGCCTCTACCTCCGGCTCGGCTCCAACGAGGAGGTGGATGCCTTGTACGCCAAGGCAACCGCCGCCGGGGCGAAGGTGATCTGGCAACCGGAGGCCACCGAGTGGGGCACCTACCGGTTCCGGGTGCACGATCCCGAGGGCTACGAGTGGACCTTCGGCACCTACCCCGCCTGAGGGCGGGGGCCGAGGAAGAGACCGCCGCTGGCGTCGAGCCAGTTGCCGGTGATCCACCCGGCGTCCGGTGAAGCGAGTAGAGCGACGGCGGCGGCGACGTCCGACGGCCGGCCGATTCGGCCGAGCGCGGACATCGCCGCCACCGCGTTCCCCCGGTCCGGTTCGTCGGCCAGCCAGCTGTTCATGTCGGTCTCGGTGACGCCGGGCGCGACGGTGTTCACCGTGATGCCGCGGTCGCCGAGCTGGTTGGCCAGATTCCGGCCGAATGCGTCCAGCGCGCCCTTGGACATCGCGTACGCGGTTTCCGGGAACGCGATCCGGGTGACGCCGGAGGACACGTTGATCACCCGGCCGTTGTCCGCGAGCAGCGGCAGCGCGCGCTGCACGATGAAGTACGGGGCCCGCACGTTCACCGCGAACAGCCGGTCGAACTCGACGGGCGTCACCTCGTCCAGCTTCCCGGACACGATGGCGGCGTTGTTGACCAGGATGTCGAGCGGCCGCCCGGCCAGCCCGCGCTCGAGTCCGGCGAAGAGGGTGTCGACGTCGCCGTCCACGCCCAGTTCCGCGCGCACGGCGAAGGCCTTTCCACCCGCCCGCTCGATGCTTTCGACCGTGTCCTTCGCCGCCGCGTCGTTGCTCCCGTAGTGCACCGCGACGAGCGCGCCCGCTCCCGCGAGACGTTCCGCCACCGCGCGGCCGATGCCCCGCGAAGCGCCGGTCACCAATGCCGTCTTCCCAGTGAGTTCCATGGGTTCAATGCTGCGGCGACGTCGGAAAAGTGTCCAAGACCTGCTGTTATAGCCAGGGGTTATCCGGCCTGGCCGAGAAAGTACATGGCCGCCACCGAGCCCGCGCCGACCACGCTCCACCGCACCACCACCGCGGGCGCGGGCCACCGGCACTCGCGCAGGACACGCACACCCAATGGCACCAGCGCGACGCACAAGCCCACCGCGGCGACCACCGAAAGCCATTCGGTGCCCTTCAGCACGCCGACCGGCATCGCGGTCATCGCACCGAGCGCCACCGCGCCGACCCGGCCGAGCGCACGGGACCGCCACGCGCCGATCGCCAGCACCACCCAGCCGAAGATCATCGGCACGGTGCACACCCGCAGCACGTGGTACGCGCCGTAGGAATCGGCGATCACCCTGGTCGCGGTGTCCTGGCCGAGCACACGCACCAGCTGGAACGCGAGGTGGTCGACCCCGGCGTGGAAGGCGCGGGCGAACAACCCGAACAGGGCCAGCACCCCGCCCCAGAGCCCGAAACCACCGCCGATCCGGTGCGCCAGCAGCAGGATTCCCGGCCACAGCGCCACCACGCCGAGCAGGAAGCAGCTGTACGCGGCGAACATCCGGCCCGGTCCGCTCGCGTACGCGGCGAGCTGGGCGGGGAAGAACAGGTCGTGCGGCAGGCGCAGCAGCACGCCGGCGAGCAGCAGCGGCGGCGCCAGCAGCAGGGAAACGGCTCCGGGCAACAGGGTTCTCATACCGGAGATGGTCCGGCGGCCGACCGCCGTCCACATCGGACGGAGGTAGCTCAGACCTGGGTCGGAGTCCAGGTGCCCGGCATGCCGAACCCGGCGGGATCCTCGCCCGCCATGGTGTGCGCGCCCGCCTTCAGCCGGTCGATCAGCCCGCGCGTCCAGTCGACGCCACTGGTCGCGTTGTGCACCCAGAGGTCGAACAGTTCCTGCACGTGCCCGGGATCGGCCCAGGTACTGGTCTGCTCGACGATGTCCGCGCGGCCGCTTTCCAGTGCGTGCAGGCGTTTTTCCAGCAGTTCGACGGCCTCGGCCCTGGGCAGCGCCGGCAGCAGGGCCAGTCCGGCGGTCAGCATGTCCTGGCGGAGTTCCGGCTGGCGCAGGGCTTCGCGGAGCAGGCGGAAGAACTCCTCGTCACCGGCCTCGGTGATCTCGTAGTCGACGCGGCCACCCGAGTCCGGCACGTCGATCGCGCGCAGCAGTCCGTCCTTCGCCAGCTGACGCAGCGCGTGGTAGAGCGAACCCCATTTGACGTTGGCCCATTCGTCGGCGCCCCAGGTCAGCAGTTCGGTGCGGACCAGATAACCGTGGGCCCGGCCGAACCCGCGGACCGCGCCGAGCACCAGCAGCCGCGTCGCCGACATGCACCCTCCCGCTTGATGGACGGCCTCAGCGTAAGCGCATGGCGGGCAGGCCCAGCCGAGGCGTATAGTTGAATTTTCAATTAGTTGCCCCAGTCGTACTCGGGAGACCGCCATGACCGCCGCACCAGTGCTCTACCTCAGCCACGGCGCGCCGCCGCTCGCCGATGACGTGACCTGGACCCGGCAGCTCGCCGACCTCTCGGCCGGGCTGGCGCGGCCGACGGCCATCCTGATCGTGTCGGCCCACTGGGAAGAGGCGCCGCTGACCATCGGCGCGACCACCACGGTCCCGCTGATCTACGACTTCTGGGGCTTCCCCGACCGCTACTACCAGGTCGAATACCGCGCTCCCGGCGCGCCCGCGCTGGCCGAGAAGGTGCGGAAACTGCTGCGCTCGGCGGAAACCCCGGTGCACGACGACCCGGCACGCGGCCTCGACCACGGCGCGTACGTGCCGCTGGTGGAGATGTTCCCCGACGCCGACGTCCCGGTACTGCAGATCTCCATGCCCTCGCTGGACCCGGTGCGGCTCTTCGAACTCGGCCGCCGACTGGCGCCGTTGCGCGACGAGGGCGTGCTGATCATCGGCAGCGGCTTCTTCACGCACAACCTGAGCGGACTCAACATGCACCGCGACGCCGACCACGAACCTCCCGCGTGGTCCGCGGAGTTCGACGACTGGGGCGCGCAGGTACTGGCGAAGAACGACGTGGACGCGATCCTCGACTTCACGCACAAGGCACCGGCGCCCAGCTTGGCGCACCCGCGGATCGAGCACTTCGCGCCGTTGTTCGTCTCGCTCGGCGCCGGTGGCGAAGCGGGTGGCGCGCCCAAGACGGTGATCGACGGATTCTGGTACGGGCTGGCGAAGCGGTCCGTGCAACTGGACTGACACGCGAAAAACCGGGTCCCGGAGCTGGCTGCTCCGGGACCCGGTTTCGGTTTTCAGTTACGCGTCAGCTCACTTGCCGCCGGTCAGCACCGACAGGAACCGCTGGAACAGGTTCAGCGGGCCGTCGACCTGTGCCATCGCGGGCACGTCGGCGGTCGGCACGTCCTGGCGCTCGGCGGCCATCGGGATGACCGTGGCCGGGTCGACCGGCAGGCCGCCACCCAGGATCGCGTCCGTCGGCAGCACGCCACCGGTCACGTCACCGGTGGGCAGGCCGCCACCCAGGATCGCGTCGGTGGGCAGGCCACCGCCGAGGATCGCGTCGGTCGGCAGACCGCCACCCAGCAGCGCGTCGGTCGGCAGGCCGCCGCCCAGCACGTTGGCCGAGTCCAGGTTCACGCCCGACAGCTCGAGCGGCAGGGAGCCGGCCGAGGGCAGGTCGGTCACGGTGCCCAGGTCGGGCACGCCCGGCACGGACGGCATCGGGGCGTCGGCGCGCTGCGCCGCCGCACCCGGCAGGCCCGGCAGACCCGGCAGCGACGGGACCGAGGGCAGGCCCGGGGTGGGCAGCCCGTTGGTCGGCAGTCCGTTGGTGGGCAGCGCCATGCCGCCGTCACGGCCCAGCCCGGTCGGCACTCCCGGCACGCCCGGCAGCGACGGCCAGTTCAGCGAGGGGATCACGTCGAGCGGCAGCTCCGAACCGTCGATGCCCAGGTCGATCTGCGGCTCGCGGTTGTCGACCATGATGTCGGTCGCGTTGGTGGCCTCGGCGTTCGCCACACCCAGCAGGGCCAGCGGGACGTCGAAGACCTGCGCCACGACACCGACCGGGATCTGCCCGTCGAGGCCGGACACGCTGTCCATGGTGCCGGCGGTGGTGGTGTCGCCACCCGCCTTGCCGCTGGTCACGTTGTCGGCGGTGGCGTCGGCCACCCCGGCGGCGGCGACCGCGTTGCCGAAGACCTGCGCGACCGCGGCGGCCGGCACGTCCAGGATGTTGCCCGAGAAGGCACCGTCGACACCCGAGGTGGTGATGTCCCCGCCCGAGGTGGCGTCGGTGGTGTTCGAGGCCGAGCCGGTGGCCTTGGCGGCCGCGGCCACCGCGTCACCGAAGACCTGCGCGATGGGCAGGCCCTGCGCGCTGATCACGTTGCCGGCCAGGCCGCCACCGTCACCGTTGGTCACGGAGTCGCCACCGGCCTGCGCGACCACGTCGTTCTCGGCGGTGTCGCCACCGACGAGCGCGATCAGCCCGGCCGAGGAGCCGAACAGGCTGCCGGCACCGGCGAACGGCGCCTGGATGATGTTGCCCGCGACCGCGCCGTCCTCACCGCCGGTGGTGGCGTCGCCGCCGGCCACCGCGTCGGTCAGGTTCTCGCTGGTGCCGAAGCCGGTCCCGATGAAGGACCCGCCGATGCCGTGGACCTGCACCGGCAGCGCCACCGGCACGAAGCCGATGTTGCCCGACGCGCCCGCCTCGTTGCCGGTCGCCTTGACGTCGTCGCCGGCGGTCACCTGGGTGTCGCTGGTGGCCTCACCGGTGCCGCGGCCGATGTGCGAGCCGCCGATGCCGAAGACCTGCGCCGGCACGGCCAGCGGGGTGGCGACGAGGTTCGAGCTGCCCAGCCCGTTGTCGTCGTCGGTGTTGCCGCCGCCACCGGCGGTGATCTCCTTGGTCTCGGACGCGGTGCCCTCGCCCTGGCCGATGTACGAGCCACCGATGCCGAAGATCTCGGCGGGCACGGCCAGCGGGACCTGGACGATGTTGCCCGAGGCGGAGCTGTCGTTGCCGGTGCTGCCGTTGTACCCACCGGCCTGCACGGTCTTGGTCTCGGTCGAGGTGCCCGAGGCGTTCCCGATGTGCGAGCCACCGATGCCGAACACCTCACCGGTCAGCGCGGGCTGCCCGGTGACCGTGTTGGCGGCGAGGAACGAGCCGTCACCGGTGGTGTAGGTGCCCTCACCGGCCTTGGCGTCGGTCTCGTTGTCGTGCGCGGCGTGCGCGTTGCCGATGTAGGTGCCGCCGATGCCGAAGGCCTCGACCGGGACCGCGACCGGCAGGTCGACGATGTTGCCCGAGCCCGCGCCGTCCTGGCCCGTGGTGCTGGAGAAGCCACCGGCCTCGACCTCGCTGGAGGAGGAGCCGGCGCCGGCGTAGTCGTCGTCCTGGGCGTTGCCGGTGGTGGCATTGCCGATCCAGGAAGCCGCGACACCCGCGACGTTGGCGACGAGCGCACCCTGCGGCTGGACCACGGTCCCGGCCAGGAACGCCTTGTCGCCTTCGGTGGTGATGTAGGCGGGGATGTCGTTGAGGCCGGGGGTGGTGTCACCCGCGGTGGCGTCGGCCTCGGAGTGCGACACCGTGTCGGCGTCTGAGCCCCAGGCACCGGCCGCGACACCGTTGACCTTGACCGGGAGCGCGATCGGCACGCCGACCACGTTGCCCGTGGCCGCGCCGCCGTCACCGTTGGTCTGGATCCAGCCACCGGACTCGGCGTCGGTCTCGGCGTCGAACTCGCTGTAGGCGTTGCCGAGGATCCACGAGGCCGCGTTGCCGGTGACCTGCACCGGGGTGGCGAACTGCGGGGCCACCACGTTGCCGGAGGCGCCGGAGCCGGTGCCGTCCGTGCTGATGTCGCCGGTCTCGGTCACTTCCTGCTCGGCGCTGCCCGAGGTGTACCCGGACCCGCCCGCCAGGCCACCGGCGTTGCCCGCGATCTGGATGGGCAGCGCCCAGTCCAGCGCGACCACGTTCCCGGCCAGGCCGGAGTGCTTGCCGTCGGTGGTGGTGTTCTCGTCGTTGGAGTACGACTGGGTGCCGCAGTCCGCGTCTTCGATGACGGCGTCGCCGATGACCCCGATCGCGTTGCCGCAGATCTGGATCGGCGCGGTGACGTCGAGGTCGACCTTGTTGCCCTTGAGCACGTCATCGGTCTGGTCGAAGTCGAGCCCGGAAACGTCCTGCGTGGTGCGCGAGGCACCGGCCTTGTTGGTGGCCGAAGAGAGCGCGCTGGTGGCCTTGTCCGTCACGCCCGCGAGCGGGGCGGTCGCCTTCGAGGCGGGAGCGGCGGCCTTCTGCAGCGGGTCGGTCACGCCCTTGAGCGGCTTGGTGACCGGTTTGGTGCTGATCTCACCCTTGTATCCGGGGAGGTTGGCCTGCCCGACGGGGGTGCCCAGCGCGTTCTTCTCGATCTGAACCGGAATGTTCAGGTTCGCGTCGAGCGGGCCGGCGGGGCTGTCTGGGTTGACACTCTCGTCGGCAGAAGCGATGCCGGTACCCAGCATCAGCAAACCACCCGTGACCAGCGCGGTCTTGATGCCGCGCTTCGCCCAGGTCTGCATTGAGGGGTTCTCCTTTTCCTTGGGTTCCCTTGCGGGTTCGTGACTCCCTGGCAAAGTGCGTTCTGCAGCTTGCGTGCGGGAGGAGGGCTGCGATCGAGAAGCGATCGCGGGAAACCGCGGGGTGAACTCAGGAGGGAACGCGCACTACCGGCACGGGAAAGGTGACCGGCGGGGGACGCGAACCGTCCTTACCCCGCGCGGTGATCAGTCAGGCGTGACACCGGGCTGCGCGCCCGGCTCCACCATGAGGTGACGGACACCGGACCGGACGGAGCCGATCGGAGCGGTGTCGAAAGCGGCGGCCGAGCCGGCGGGAACGCCGATCAGCAGACCGTCGAAGTGCCCGCCGGCGGAGTTGCCGCCACCGGGAACGGTGGGCACGGTGAGCGGCGCCAGCGGCGCGCGCAACGGGGAGAACGGGGAAGGCAGCTCGCGGTCTCCCGCGTCGCCTTCGTCGGTGATGCCGCCGCCGGCGCGCGAAGCGTCGAACGCGGCGAGCCAGGAACCGTCGTGCGGCCCGGCCGGAACGCCGACCGTGTGGATGCCGACGGTGCCCGCCTCGGGAACCACCGTCACCGGCTGCTCCGGGACCACCTGGTCGGCGCCGCCGAACGGCAGCCGGGGCAGTTCGGCCAGCGCGTCCTCGCCACGGGGCTGGAGGAAGTCCCAGAACTTCTTGCCGAAGTCCTGCACGCCCTGGTTGGCCGGGGTCAGCGTCTGCTCGATCACCTTCGGCGCGTCCTCGGGCTGGCGCGCGATGTGCTCGAAGGCGCCGAGGGTGCGCTCGACCGGGCGGACCACGGCCTCGCTGGTGAACTGGTCGACCGCGGCGGTGACGTCCTCGCCGACCGCCCGCGAGGAGCCGGTGGACGGGACCTCGGTGGCGCGGGCGGCGGCACCGGCCGTGTCGCCGCTCAGTTCGGAGACACCGCCGGTGAGGTCATCCAGGCCCTGGACGGTGGCGTCGGTGACCGGGGTGAGACCGGCGGTGTCGGTCTCGGGGGCGGCGGGCGCCGTGGGAGCTTCGGCGGCGGAAGCGCCGGTGGCGAAGGCCCAGGCGGCCGCGGTACCGGCGAGCACCCCGCCGGCGACCAGGAGGGCACGCGAAGTCCAGCGACCGGCGCGCTTCGCGCCTCGCTGGTTCGCCGCCACTTCCGCCACCTGGTGTGCTCCTCGGTCTGTGGGTGTTCCGGGCGCCGGTCATCCGAACTCGGATACTCGGTTGGATGCACAGGGTGTGAATTGATCACGTTCTGTCGGCGCGACACCGAGACTGGACCAAGCGACCCCGCGAACGCATCTTCGAACCGCCTTGATGGCCCGATCGTGTGAAAAGCACACGGTGTGGTCAACTCTCACCGAAAGTGATCAATCCCGGCGTTTCCCGCCGTCTGCCTGCTGGCCGGAGCGCACGCCGACTAGGTTGTCGGATGTGCCGGAGCAGGAGAAGAAGCCCGCCCACGTCCCCGCGCCCGACTACCCCGGACTGCCGGTCGAACTCGACGTGACCACCGTCGTTCCCCGGGGTCTGCGGATCGGGGCCGCGCTCGCCTGGCGGTTCCTCGTGGTGATCGCCGCGCTGTACGTCATCGTCTGGCTGGTCGGTTACCTGTCGGTGGTGGTCATCCCGCTGTCCATCGCGCTGCTGCTGGCCGCGTTGATGGCGCCGGGTGTCGGCTGGCTGGTCAAGGCCGGGCTGCCGAGGGGACTGGCCGCGGGCATCGTGCTGATCGGCGGGCTCGGCCTGCTCGGCGGGCTGCTCACCTTCGTGGTCGCGCAGTTCACCAGCGGCCTGCCCGCACTGCAGCAGCAGCTCACCGAGAGCCTGGACCAGATCCAGGACTGGCTGGTCAACGGCCCGCTGCACCTGCGCCAGACGCAGATCCAGGACTTCATCAACCAGGCCGTCGACTTCCTCAAGAAGAACCAGGCCACCATCACCGACAGCGCGCTGACCACCGCGGGCACCGTCGGCGAGGTGCTCACCGGGTTCGTGCTGACGCTGTTCATCCTGATCTTCTTCCTGGCCGGCGGTGAGCAGATCTGGACCTTCCTCACCCGCGGTGTGCCGCGCCAGGTGCGCAACCGCGTGGACGTGGCGGGCCGCCGCGGCTTCGCCTCGCTGGTCAGCTACGTGCGCGCGACCGCGGCGGTGGCCGTGGTGGACGCGGTCGGCATCGGCATCGGGCTGTGGATCCTCGGGGTGCCGCTGGTGATCCCGCTGGCCACGCTGGTGTTCCTCGGCGCGTTCGTGCCGATCATCGGCGCGGTGCTGACCGGGGCGGTGGCGGTGCTGGTGGCGCTGGTGACCAACGGTTTTGTCACCGCGCTGATCGTGCTCGGCGTGGTGATCCTGGTGATGCAGCTGGAAAGCCACATCCTGCAGCCGCTGCTGCTGGGCCGGGCGGTCAAGCTGCACCCGCTGGCCGTGGTGCTGGCGATCACCGCGGGCCTGGTCGCCGCCGGGATCGCCGGTGCGCTGCTCGCGGTGCCGTTGCTGGCGGTGCTCAACTCCGGCATCAAGTCGCTGCTGCACGAACGGGATCCCGATCCGGCAGCCGTGGACGTGCTGGAGGACCAGAGCGCCGAGCCGAACACCAAGGCGCCTGACGACGACGGCGCCGAACCGGCCAAGTGACCGCCCGCTTCGGCCCGACCACCCGCGACCTCGCCTCGCCGCTGTGGTGGGGCGCGATCGGGCTGCGCGTGCTGACCTGGGTGTTCGCCGCGGGCATCGGGGTGGTGCACCAGGACGAGTACCGCCGCGCCTGGCTCGCCTGGACGGTGCTCGGCGTGATGGCGATCTGGACCGTGCTGACCAGCCTGGTCTACGCGCGCGAGGCACTGCGCTGGCGGTGGCGCTGGCTGGTGGTCGCCGATGTCGGGCTCACCGCCTGCCTGGTGCTGACCTCACCGTGGATCCTGTCCGACGCGCAGCTCGCCGCGGCCGATCCGCTGATCACCACCGTCTGGGCGGCCGTGCCGCCGCTGGTCGCCGGTGCCCGGTTCGGCGCGGTCGGCGGGCTGGCCGGTGGGCTGGTGATCGCGTTGTGCACCGGGGCCGCCCGCGCGGAGTTCACCGTCGACGTGGCCCGTGACGGGGTGTTGCTGCTGGCCAGCGGCCTGCTGATCGGGATGACCGCGAGCACCGCGCGGCGTTCCGGTTCGGCGCTGGCCCAGGCGTTGCGCACCGAAGCGGCCACCGCGGAGCGGGAACGGCTGGCGCGGTCGATCCACGACAGCGTGCTGCAGGTGCTCGCGCGCGTCCGCAAGCGCGGCGCCGAACTGGGCGGGGAGGCGGCCGAACTCGCGGAACTGGCCGGTGAGCAGGAGATCGCCCTGCGCGCACTGGTCACCACCGAGCCGACGCGGCCCACGGACGAGACCGCCGACCTGCGCGCGGCGTTGCAGCTGCTCGGCACGTCGACCGTGCACATCTCCGGCCCGGCCGGTCCGGTTTCGCTGCCCGCGCACGTCACCACCGAGCTGGCCGACGCCGTGCGCGAAGCGCTGGCCAACGTCGCGAAGCACGCCGAAGGCGCCCAGGCGTGGGTGCTGCTGGAAGACCTCGGTGACGAGGTGGTCGTGTCCGTGCGCGACGACGGTCCCGGCATTCCCGCCGGACGGCTGGAACGGGCGCGGGCCGAGGGACGTCTAGGGGTGGCCAAGTCCATCCAGGACCGGGTCACCGGCCTGGGTGGCACGATCAGCCTGGACACCGCGCCCGGAGCGGGCACGGAATGGGAGATCCGCGTGCCGAAGGGAGCCTCGGGATGAGCGCGATTTCGGTGATGGTGGTCGACGACCACCCGATCTGGCGTGACGGTGTGGCCAGGGACCTCGGCGAGCACGGGTTCGAGGTGCTGGCCACCGCCCCCGACGGCGACGCGGCCATCCGGATCGCCAAGACCGTGCGCCCGGACGTGGTGCTGATGGACATGAACCTCGGCGAGACCTCCGGCGTGGACGCGACCAGGGCGATCACCGGCGCGCTGCCGGAGACCAGGGTGCTCGTGCTGTCCGCGAGCGGTGAGCACGAGGACGTGCTGGAAGCGGTGAAGGCGGGCGCCTCCGGATACCTGGTGAAGTCGGCTTCGTCGGCCGAGCTGGCCGAAGCCGTGCGCCGGACCGCGGCGGGCGACCCGGTGTTCACCGCCGGACTCGCGGGCCTGGTGCTCGGGGAGTACCGGCGGATGGCGGACGCGCCGCCCACCATCGGCGAACCACCGCGGCTGACCGAGCGCGAGACCGACGTGCTGCGGCAGGTCGCGAAAGGACTGACCGCGCGGCAGATCGCCGAGAAGCTGGTGATCTCGCACCGCACGGTGGAGAACCACGTGCAGTCGACGCTGCGGAAGCTCCAGCTGCACAACCGGGTCGAGCTGGCCAGGTACGCCATCGAGCACGGGCTGGACTCGGACTAGAAGTCGGGGAAATTCCCCGATCCGCTGCTCACACCCCGGTTCTAGCATGGAACGCATGGGTGAGCCGCAGACCGATCAGCTACCGGTACCGGCCGGATCGACCGGCGAAAACGGCACTGAGGCGGAGCAGAAGACCACCACCACCGAGATGAACACGGTGCCCGAGGAGTCGGAGGCGGCCGCGGCAGCGCCGGAGGCGGCGTCACCACCGGCGCCGAAGGAGTTCAGCGCGCGCGACCTGCGGGTGTCCGACGCCGAACGCGAGCACGTGGTCGGGGTGCTGCAGAAGGCGATCGGCCGGGGAATGCTCGATCTGGACGAGTTCACCGAGCGCACCGACAAGGCACTGGCCTCCCGAACCCGCGGTGAGCTGAACTCCGTGCTCGCGGACCTGCCGGGCCTGGTGCACCGGGACGCCGCTCCGGTCTTGGCCACCGGAGCGGCCCCGGCGCCCGCACCCCAGTACGCGCCGGCGCCCCAGTACGCGCCGCCTTCCGGCACGCCGCTGGAACTGCGCGCGCACGGCTCGAACCTCAAGCGCAGCGGGCAATGGCAGGTGCCGTCGCACCTGCGCGTGCGCAACAAGTACGCGAGCACCAAGCTCGACTTCACCGAAGCGGTGCTCACCTCACCGGTGGTCTACATCGAGCTGGACACCAAGTGGGGCGGCGTCGAGCTGGTCGTGCCCGAGGAGGCCGGTGTGGACCTGAACGCCATCACCGAGGTCAAGTGGGGTTCGGTGGAGGACAAGCGCAAGCGGCAGCCCGCGTCCGGCTCGCCGACCATCATCGTGACCGGGCGGGTGCACGGTGGCCCGCTCGTCGTGCGCAACGGCCGCCGTTCCCGCTGGTGAGTGACCGGGAGCTGCGTGTATCCGACGCCGAACGGGACCACGTCGCGGCGTTGCTGCAGAAGGCCGTCGGACAGGGCCTGCTCGATCTGGAGGAGTTCACCGCGCGCACCGACCTGGCGCTGGCCGCCCGCACCCGCGGTGAGCTGAACCGGGTGCTCACCGATCTGCCCGGCCTGGTGCACCACGGGGTCAACGGCACCGTGCCCGCGCGGCGCGACCGGCTGGTGCTCCGGACGTTGATGGGCGGCACGCGGCGGACCGGGCACTGGCGCGTCCCGCACGAAATCCTGGTGCAGAACCAGATGGGCTCGACCGAACTGGACTTCACCGAGGCCGAATTCAGCCAGGCCGAGGTGCGGATCGAGCTGAGCGTGGCGGCCGGTTCGGTGGAACTGCTGCTGCCCGCCACCGCCTCACTGTCCACATCGGACGTGAAGATCCGGGCGGGCACGCTGACCGACCGGACCGAGTTCGACCGCGCGGCCGGAAAACCGCGGTTCGTGCTGTCCGGTTCGGTCTTCGCGGGGTCCGTGGAGATCCGGACCCCGCGCTACTACCGGTTCGGGCGGGTCCAGGTCCGCCTGCCCTGGCGGGTCACCTGGGGCTCGTGACCGCGCTGACCGCTTGACGGGCCGCCGCCGGATCGGCCGCGGCGAGCGCGGCGTCCGCCACGGCCTCGCACTCCGCACGGGTGACCGCGGCCAGGCTCGCGCCGACCGCGCGCACCGCCGCCGCGTTCATCGACAGGCTGGTCAGACCGAGTCCGGTGAGGACCCGCGCGAGCTGCGGATCGGCCGCGGCCTCGCCGCAGACCCCGGCGGGCTTGCCGGTTGCCGCGGCCGCCTCGCCGATCAGCGCGATCAGCCGAAGCAGCGCGGGCTGCCACGGGTCGTTGAGCGCGGCGACCGCACCGAGCTGGCGGTCGGCGGCGAAGGTGTACTGGGCGAGGTCGTTCGTGCCGATCGAAACGAAGTCGACGGCGTCGAGGATCTCGCGGGCGGCCAGCGCGGCAGCGGGGATCTCGATCATCACCCCTGCCCTGGTGATGCCCGCCGCGTGCACCCGCTCGGCGAACCAGGCGGCTTCAGCGGCGGTGGCCACCATCGGCGCCATCACCGACACCTCGGCACCCGAGTCCTGTGCGGCCAGCGCGATGGCTTCCAGCTGGCGGTCGAGGATCTCCGGGCGGTCGAAGGCGATCCGCAGCCCGCGCACGCCGAGCGCCGGATTCGGCTCGGTGTCGGGGGAGAGGAAGGCGAGCGGCTTGTCGGCACCGGCGTCGAGCGTGCGGACGATGACCGGCTTGTCCTTGAACGGCGAGAGCACCGCGGCGTAGGCGGCGCGCTGCGCTTCGACCGTCGGTTCGGTGCTGGCGTCGAGATAGCAGAACTCGGTGCGGAAGAGGCCGACTCCCTCGGCACCCGCATCCGCCGCGGACTGCGCGTCGGCCGCGGAACCCACGTTGCCGAGCACCTTGACGCGGTGGCCGTCGGCGGTGACGCCGGTGCCGTCCCACTCGGCGGGCCCGTTCGTGGTCGCCGCCAGAACCGGCGCACTCGCGTCGACCGGTTCGACCTCGCCGGTGTCGCCGTCGACGAGCAGCGCTTCGGCCTCGACCGCGAGCAGCCCGCGAACGGCGACCACGGCGGGAATGCCGAGCGCGCGGGCGAGGATCGCGGTGTGGCTGGTGGGGCCACCCTCTTCGGTGACGAGCGCGAGCACCTTCGCCGGATCGAGCCCGGCGGTGTCGGCGGGGGCGAGGTCGCGGGCGACCAGCACGCTCGGCCCGGTCAGCTCGGGCACGCCGGGCGGCGCGAGGCCGAGCAGCTCGGCGACGATGCGATCGCGGATGTCATGGATGTCGCGTACGCGCTCGGCCAGGTAACCGCCGGCCGCGGCGAGCATCTCGGCGAAGCCCTCGGCGGCCTGGTGCACCGCGCGGGCCGCGGGCAGGCGCTCGTTCTTGACCAGCGCTTCGGCCTGGCTGACCAGCGTCGGGTCGGCGGCCATCGCGGCGGTGGTCTGCAGGATCGTGGCGGCTTCCCCGGTGGCCGTCTCGGCCTGCTTCTCCAGGCGGGCGGCGACCAGCTGGGCGGCGGGCTCGACGCGCGCGGCCTCGGCGGCGGGATCCGGCGGGGCCGGGGTGCTCGGTGGTGCCCCGAGCGGCTCGGCCACCCGTACCACCGGACCGCTCGCGCGGCCGGGACTGACCGCGACCCCAGACAGCTTCGTCGACGACATGGTCTAGACCATACCGTGCCACGGCGGACCAGTGTAGTCCCCGATGGAGTCCCCGATCAGCCGTCGCCGGATGTTCGCCACCACGGTTTCGTCGAAGCATTGCGCGCCAAGGGTTTCCCGCTCGCGCAAGGCCCGGAGGTAGGCGCGGACGTCGTACGGCTCGATGCCGCGCAACGCGAGCCCGGCGACCACCGGGCTGACCTCGCGCTCCCACCAGGTCTCCGCGAGGCGCACCCGATCGTGCAGGCGGTGGCGGAAACCCCAGGACTCGGCGGCGTCGGCCAGCCGGAACCAGTCGGCCGGGTGGTCGAGCCAGAGGCCCCAGCGCACGTCGTCGGGGAGTGGGACGCGCTCGAGGAACACGCGCTCGGCGGCCTTGACCGGCAGATCCGCCACGGTCAGGCAGCGGGTGGCGCAGGAAATGGTGCAGATCTTGCGGACGCGCGCGCTGAGGTCGGTCACCCCGCGGGCCCTGGCGAGCGCGACGCGGTGGTGCCCGTCCTCGACGAAGTACATCTGCCCGAGGCGCACGAGCCGGACCGGTTCGGTGGTGGTGATGTCGGCGAGGCGGTCCCAGCGGTCGCGAAGGGCGCGGTTGCGGGGTCGGAACTGGCGGTCGAAGTCACCTTTGCGCGCGATCGTGCCGACGATGTCGGCGACCGGGACGTCCTGCTGCCCGAGATCGACCTCGCCCTGGTGGCCGAGTGCCGCGAGCGTGTCGTCGAGCGGCATCAGCTCCAGCTCGCCGGGCCGTCGCGCCGCGACCACCGCCGCCAGCCGGGCCACGTACCCCTGGCGCCACGCCGCGTCGAAGCTCTCCGACCCCATGTCTGAGGGAACGCGGCACTGGTGGGCCGCATTCCGTCAGTCGAGTTCGCCCGCGCGGGGGTAGGAGGGTTGCGCGCCGGGACGGGTCACCGAGATGGCAGCGACCTTCACTGCCAGTCGGGCAGCGTCCGGCAAGTTGGCACCGTCTGCTAGCGAGGCAGCGAGTGCCCCGGTGAAGGCGTCCCCGGCACCGGTGGTGTCCACCGCTTCGACCTTCGGCGATGCCACCTCGACAACCTCGTCCGCGGTGATCACCAGCGCGCCTTCCGCGCCCCGGGTGAGCACGGCGGAGTGCGGACCCAGCTCCAACAGCCCGCGCGGGTCGGCTTGGGTGCCTTCGGTACCCAGCAGCCAGGCGGCTTCGTGCTCGTTGACCAGCAGCACGTCGACCGCCTTGAGGGTGCGCGGGCTGACCTTCGCCACCGGCGACAGGTTCAGCAGCACCCGCACCCCGGCCTCCGCCGCGGCGATCACCGCGTGCTCGACCGTCGGCAACGGGATCTCCATCGACACGGCCAGCACCCGCGCGCCGTCGAAGGCGCCGTCCAGCGCGGAGGGCTCCAGCGCGCTGTTCGCGCCCGGGGAGACCAGGATGGAGTTCTCACCGTCCGGCGTCACCACGATGTAGGCGGCGCCGGTCGGCCGGTCCACGGTTCGCACCAGGTCCACGCTCACTCCGGCTTCGCGCAGGGAGTTGAGCAGGAGCCTGCCGTTCGCGTCGTCGCCGACCGCGCCGACCATCGCCACGTCGGCCCCGATCAGCGACGCGGCGACCGCGGTGTTGGCCCCCTTGCCCCCGGGCAGCAGCACGGTGTCACCACCGAGCACGGTCTCGCCCGCGCCGGGCCGTCGATCGGCGGAAACCACCAGGTCGGCGTTGATCGACCCGGCGACGAGTACTTCAGCGGTCATGCCCCCAAGCCTGCCAGCACGGCCCTTCACCCAATCGTCATGGTGGTTTGAGTAGAGCTACGGATCCCCGTGGCGGCGCCACGCCCGACCCTGGACGCATGGGCACTCCAAGCGCCACCGACCCCCTGCCGCGTATCGCCGACGCGCTCGGCGAGATCGCCGTCCGGCTCACCTCACTCGGCGAGGAATTGCGCGGACTGCCATCGGCCGCGCACAGCACGCCGCCGCCAGTCGAAGCGCCTGCGTCGTCTGTGTCGTCTACGTCGCCTGACGCGCCTGCGTCGGCCGCCACGCCTGCGTCGGCCGCCACGCCCGAGGCACCGGAGCAAGCCGTACCGGCACCGGAGCAGGCGCCGCGACCAGCGCCGATGCCACCACCGGTCATGCCACCGCCCGCCATGCCGCCGTTCCCGATGCCGCGCTGGCAACCCCAGCCCCAGCCGCCGAAGGTGACGCTGGCCGACAAGCTGGCCAAGGACGGCGCCGGGAGCAAGGTGCTCGCCTGGATCGGGGGCGCGGTCACCCTGCTCGGCGTGGTGTTGCTGCTGGTGCTCGCCATCCAGCGCGGCTGGGTCGGCCCGGTGCCGCGCGTGCTGCTCGGCGCGGCGCTCGGCGGCACGCTGGCCGGGCTCGGTGTCTGGCTGCACCGCAACCCGGCCGCGCGCACCGGCGCGTTCGCGCTCGCCGCGACCGGCGTCGCCGTGCTCTACGCCGACATCGTCGCGGCCACGGCCTTCCTCGAACTGGTGCCGTCCTGGGCCGGGCTGCTGCTCGGACTGGTCGTCGCCGTCGGTGGGCTGGCGCTGGCCGGGTACTGGAAGGCGCACGGGCTCGCGGTGTTCGTGCTGCTCGGTTGCGCGGTCTGCGCGCCGGTGCTCACCTCCGGGCTCACCGTGTCGCTGATGACCTTCCTGCTGATCCTGGCCGTCGCCGCGGCGCCGATCCAGTTGACCCGTGAGTGGCCCGGCGTGGTGCTGGCGGCCGGGCTGCCACCGGTCGCGGGCAGTGCGCTGACCGTCTCGTTCGCCGCCGGCGCGTGGTTCGAGACCGGACCCGAAATCGGTGTCGCCGTGCTCGCGGTGCTCACCTCCCTGCTCGTGCTCGCCACGGCCACCGCGACGACCGCACTGCACCGCGCCGACGTCACGCCGATCGGACTGCTCGCGGTCGCGCCGCTCCCGACGATGCTCCTGCCCTTCCTGCTGGACCGTCCGCTCGCGGCGGCCTTCACCGGTGGCCTCACCGCGGTGCTGGCCGGGCTCTGGATCGGTGGCCGCAAGCGTTTGCCTTCAGGCGTTTCGATGACCGCGGGAGTCCTGGCGTCGCTGCTCGCCTTCGAGACAACGGCGGTCGCGCTCTCCGGTGAGACGCAGGTGATAGTGGTGCTCGCCGAGGCGATCGCGCTGGCCGCCGTCGCGATCCGGCTGAAGAGCAAGGGCATGGTCGCGGCCGGTGCCGCGTTCGGCGTGGCCGGGCTGCTGACCGCGATGGCCACTGTCGCGACGCCGGTCCTCTTGCTGCTCCCGTTGCGCACCGGTCCCGCGACCGACGGGCTGATCACCGCGGCCGTGGTCTCACCGCTCATCGCGCTCGCCGCGGTGCTGGTGGCCGTGGCGGCTTTCCACACCGGAGCGGCCAAGTCGGCGGCGCCGCTGGTCAACATCTTCGCCGGGATGGCGGTGCTCTACGGCGCGGCCGGCACCGTGCTCTACCCGGTGCGGCTGCTGGTCGACGGGCAACTCGGCTTCCTGATCGGCCACGCGCTGATCACCGTCTCCTGGACGGTCGCCGCGCTCGTCCTGCTGCTGCGCGGCATCCGGCGGAAGGCGTTCCGGATCACCGGACTGGTGCTGGTCGCCGCCGCGCTGGCGAAACTGGTGCTGTTCGACCTGTCCTCGCTCGACGGCATAGCGCGCGTCGGTGCCTTCCTCGGCGCGGGATTGGTGCTGCTCGCGGCCGGTACGCGGTACGCCAGGCTGGTCAGCGCGACCCGTTCAGCCCAAGACACCGCCTCCGGATCTATGCGAATGTGAAGGACTTTGTAACTTATCCGCTCCCGAATGCGACAATCAGGCGAGTGCTAGCCGAGCGTCACCCGTTCGGAGTGATTTCCCCACCCGGACGTCACTTCCCGGTGGGGCTCAGCTCTACAGACACGCCACCGCGTTCGCGCGGGGGCGTTGCCCGACCAGCGGCTTCGGCCGGCGGAACGGCATCGGGTCGCCGGCACCGATCACGTAGCCCCCCGAGTGATCGGTGCCGGCGGCGCCCCGGGTTTTCCCCACCCCGGTCCGGGGGTTCACCAGGTACCCGCAGGTCAGCCGCGTACCTAGCGTTGTTCCCATGACCGCCGCCGCGAAAGCCCGCAGTCCGTTCAAGCTCCTGCTCGCCGGGGTGTGCACCGTGGTCCAGGTGCTGCTGCTCGGCCTGGCCGCCTACCTCATCGTGCGGGTGGTCACCTACGGCGTGTTCTGGGATTCCACCGCCGACCAGAGCGGTACCTGGGGCGGGCCGTCCCTGCCCGGCGCGTGGGTGGTGCACGCGCTGATCGGACTGCCCGGCGCCGCGGTGTCGGCCTGGCTCGCCAACCGGCTCAACCGCGCGGCCATCCGCCTGCGCCGCGCGTGAGCGAGGGTCGACGGCACGCCCACCTCCTAGACTGCCCGCGACCGAGTGAACCGAACTCCAGCGGGGTGAGGAATGAGCAGGCCCACACGGCGAGGGCGCGCACGCTCCGCGACGGATCACGAGATCCGGCAGACCGCGCGGGCCCTTCTGGTGGCGGACGGACCCGAGGCGGTCACGCTCCGGGCCATCGCCAGGGAGCTGGGCATCACCGCGCCCGCGCTGTACCGGTACTACGGCTCGCGGGACGACCTGCTCGCGCACCTGCGGCTGGACATCGTCGGCGACCTGGGTGACGAACTGGCCGGTGAAGTCGCCGAACTCGCCGAAGACGACGGTGCCGTGCAGCTCTTCGCGCTGTGCCGGGGTTTCCGCCACTGGGCGCTGACGCACACGCGCGAGTTCACCCTGGTTTTCGCCTCGCCGACCGGCCAAGTGGGTTCGGCGCCGAGCAGCGCCGCCACGCTGAGCCGGGCGGACGAGCCGTTCGGCCGGATCTTCCTGACCACCGCCGGGCACCTGCTCGCCACACACGACCTGGACACGCCCGCCGACGAAGCCGTCCCCGCGGAGCTGCGTGACGATCTCACCGCGTACCGCGGGGAACTGCTTTCCGTGTTGAGCGAATCGGGCCTCGACTTCCCCGCCGAGAAGCTGGACCTGGGCACCACGTACCTGATGATCCAGTTCTGGGCGCGGATCTACGGCCACGTCACGCTCGAGGTTTTCGGCAACTACCCGATCCCGGTGACCAAGCCGGACGTGCTGTTCGACGCCATGCTCGCCGACCTGGCCAGGGAGATCGGGGTGCTGCCGCGGTGATCAGGCGGCGTGGCCGCCGTCGACCGAGACCGCCGTGCCGGTGACGTACCGGCTGCTGTCCGCGGCCAGGAACGAAACCGTCGCGGCCACCTCGTCCGGGGTGCCGTAGCGCCCGACCGCGGTCATCGCGGCCTGGTCGCCGGCGTACGGGCCGTCCGCCGGGTTCATCGCGGTGTCGGTCGGGCCCGGCTGCACCAGGTTGACCGTCACGCCGTTCGAGCCCAGCTCACGGGCCAGCGCCTTGGTCAGCCCGACCATCGCGGTTTTGCTCAGCGCGTACAGCGACATGCCGGGACCGGGCACGCGCTCGGCGACGCAGCTGCCGATGGTGATCAGGCGCCCGCCCTGGCCGAGGTGCGCCGCGGCCGCCTTCGCCGCGAGGAACGGGGCGCGCACGTTCACCGCGAGCACCCGGTCGATGTCCTCCAGCGCGATTTCGGCGATGGGCGCGACCACGCCGATACCCGCGTTGTTGACCAGCACGTCGAGCCTGCCGAACTCGGCGACGGTCTCCTCGACCGCGCGGACGCAGTCGGCGGCGTCGGCGCTGTCCGCGCGGATCACCAGTGCGCGGCGACCGGCCGCCTTGATCCGCTCGGCCACCTCGGCCGCCGCGTCGGCGTTGTCGCGATAGGTCAGCGCGACGTCGGCGCCGTCGGCCGCGAGCCGCAGCGCGGTCGCCGCGCCGATCCCGCGGCTGCCGCCGGTCACCAGTGCCACCTTGCCGTCGAGCGACATGGGTTCTTCCTCCGATTCGATGGGTGTTTTCTCGTTCGACACCCATCGAACCGTCAGCGGCTCGCCGAAGCTGGCGCTTTTCCGCCCTGGCGCTAGTCGTGTTTCCCAGGCGGCGGAGCCGCTTGCTGTGGGCCGTCAGCCCGCACCGGCGCGGGTTCTCAGGCGTCTTCTCGCGAGGACAGCTTCACCGTGGTGAATCGGTTATTCATGAGGTGAAGATCCCGGAGCGAGAAGACGCCTGAGGTTCCGCTACCCGCACCGCCACGCAGACCGCTGTCAAACACTCGCTAGTGTCCTGAGTTGTTAATTCGTGTGCAGGCGTAGGGTTCGGTGGCATGCCGAACCCGAAGCTGCCCGAGTTGGTGTTGTCCGAGGACGAGGCGGGCATGTTGCGGTGCTGGACGCGGCGCCGGAAGACGGCGCAGGCGCTGGCCTTGCGGGCCCGGATTGTGTTGCGGTGCGCCGAAGGTGGCTCGAACAGCGAGATCGCCGCGGAGTTGGGGATTACGCGGGCGACGGTGGCGAAGTGGCGGTCGCGGTTCGTGACCGACCGGCTGGATGGGTTGCTGGACGAGGCGCGTCCTGGGCGTCCGCGCACGATCACCGATGAGCAGGTCGAGGCAGTGATCACCGCGACACTGGAGTCGGCGCCCGCGAATGCCACGCACTGGTCGACCCGGTCGATGGCCGCGGAGTCGGGGTTGACCCAGACCGCGGTGACGCGGATCTGGAACGCGTTCGGCCTGCAGCCGCATCGCCGTGAATCATGGAAGTTGTCCAAGGACCCGTTGTTCGTGGACAAGGTCAAAGACGTCGCCGGGCTCTATCTCGCTCCGCCGGAGCGGGCGGTGGTGCTGTGCGTGGACGAGAAGTCCCAGATCCAGGCGCTCAACCGCACCGCTCCGGTTCTGCCGATGCTGCCCGGCACGCCGCAGCGCGCCACGCACGACTACACCCGGCACGGCACCTCCAGCCTGTATGCGGCACTGGACATCACCACCGGCAAGGTCATCGGCCGGCTGCACGCACGCCACCGCGCGATCGAGTTCAAGAAATTCCTGACCGCCATCGACAAAGAAGTGCCCGCCGAACTGGCGGTGCACTTGGTGATGGACAACGTCTCGACCCACAAGACCCCGGTGATCAAACGCTGGCTGGCCAGTCATCCGCGCTTCGTCGTGCACTTCACCCCGACGTCGAGTTCCTGGCTCAACCTCGTCGAACGCTGGTTCTCCGAACTCACGACCAAGAAACTCCAACGCGCGAGCCACACCAGCGTCCGCGCACTCAACCGCGACATCCGCGCCTGGATCGAAACCTGGAACGACGACCCACGACCCTACGTCTGGACCAAAACCGCCGACCAGATCCTCGACTCCATCGCACGCTACTGCACACGAACTAACGACTCAGGACACTAGACCACCACGTTGACCAGGCGGCCGGGCACGACGATCACCTTGCGGGGCTCGTTGCCGGCCAGCAGGGCGACGACCTTTTCGTCGGCCAGCGCGGCTTCCTGCACGACGTCCTTGCCCGCGTCGGCGGCCACCGTGATGCGCGTGCGGACCTTTCCGTTGACCTGCACCGGATATTCCACCGTGTCGTCGACCAGGTACTTCTCGTCGACGCCGGGGAACGGGCCGTGTGCCAGCGAATCCGTGTGGCCCAGGCGCTGCCACAGCTCCTCGGCCACGTGCGGGCACAGCGGCGCCAGCATCAGCACCAGCGCCTCGGCCAGCTCGCGCGGTGTGCTCTCGGCCGCGCCGTACACCTTGGTCAGGTGGTTGTTCAGCTCGATCAGCTTGGCGCCGGCGGTGTTGAACCGCATCTGCGCGTAGTCCTCGCGGACCCCGGCGATGGTTTTGTGCAGCTGCCGCCGGTCCGCCTCGCTGGCGTCCACATCGGACACTCGCGGCTCGCCGGTGGTCTCGTCCACCACCAGCCGCCACAGCCGCTGCAGGAAGCGCTGCGAGCCGACCACGTCCTTGGTCGCCCACGGCCGCGACAGCTCCAGCGGGCCCATCGACATCTCGTAGAACCGGAAGGTGTCGGCCCCGTAGTCCGCCGACATCTGGTCGGGCGTGACCACGTTCTTCAGGCTCTTGCCCATCTTCCCGTACTCCTGCTTGACCTCCTGGTCGAAGTGGAAGTACTTGCCGTCGCGCTCCTCGACCTCCTCGGCGGGCACGTAGAAGCCGCGCGAGTCGGTGTAGGCGAAGGCCTGGATGTAGCCCTGGTTGAACAGCTTCCGGTACGGCTCGTCCGAGGACACGTGGCCCAGGTCGAACAACACCTTCTGCCAGAAGCGCGAGTACAGCAGGTGCAGCACGGCGTGCTCGACACCGCCGATGTACAGGTCGACGCCGCCGGGGTCGTCCACGCCGTGCTCGGCCGGGCGCGGACCGGTCCAGTACCGCTCGTTCTCCGGGTCGACGAAGGCGTCGGCGTTCGCCGGGTCGATGTAGCGCAGCTGGTACCAGCACGAACCCGCCCAGTTGGGCATGGTGTTGGTATCGCGGCGGTAGGTCTTCAGGCCGTCGCCCAGGTCCAGCTCGACGGTGACCCAGTCGTCGGCGCGCGACAGCGGCGGCGACGGCTCGGTGTTCGGGTCGTCCGGGTCGAAGGTCTTCGGCGAGTAGTCGTCGACCTCGGGCAGTTCCACCGGCAGCAGGCTGTCCGGCAGCGCGTGCGCGCGGCCGTCCTCGTCGTAGACCACCGGGAACGGCTCGCCCCAGTAGCGCTGGCGCGAGAACAGCCAGTCGCGCAGCTTGTACTGCACGGTGCCGTGGCCGTGGCCGTGCTCCTCCAGCCACGAGATGATCGTCTTCTTCGCCTCGTCGATGCCCAGGCCGTCCAAGAAGCCCGAATTGATCGCCGGGCCCTCACCGGTGAACGCCTTGCCGTCGAAGCCGTCGGACGGCTGCACGGTCCGGATGATGCCCAGGCCGAACTTCTCCGCGAAGTCCCAGTCGCGCTGGTCCTGGCCGGGCACCGCCATGATCGCGCCGGTGCCGTAGCCCATCAGCACGTAGTCGGCGACGAAGATCGGGATCTGCTCGCCGTTGACCGGGTTCACCGCGTGCGAACCGGTGAAGACGCCGGTTTTGTCCTTGTTCTCCTGCCGGTCCAGTTCGGACTTGCGGGAGGCGGCCAGCCGGTAGGCGGCCACCGCTTCGGCCGGGGTCGCCGCGTCGGCGGTCCACGCCTTGTCGACGCCCTCGGGCCACGCGGCCGTGGTCAGCTCGTCGACCAGCGGGTGCTCGGGCGCCAGCACCAGGTAGGTCGCGCCGAACAGGGTGTCCGGGCGGGTGGTGAACACCTCGATCTTCGACTCACCGGCGGCGAAGGCCACCCTGGCGCCGTTCGACCGGCCGATCCAGTTGCGCTGCATCGCCTTGACCTTGTCCGGCCAGTCCAGCCGGTCCAGGTCGTCGACCAGGCGGTCGGCGTAGGCGGTGATGCGCATCATCCACTGGCGCAGGTTGCGGCGGAACACCGGGAAGTTGCCGCGCTCGCTGCGGCCGTCCGGGGTGACCTCTTCGTTCGACAGCACCGTGCCCAGGCCGGGGCACCAGTTCACCGGCGCCTCGGAGATGTAGGCCAGCCGGTGCGAGTCGATGATGTCGCGCTGCTCGGCGCGGGTCAGCTCGCACCAGTTGCGGCCGTCGGGCGTACGGCGCTTGTCCTGCGCGTACTCCGTCTCCAGCTCGACGATCGGGCGGGCCTTGCCCAGCTTCTCGTCGTAGAAGGAGTTGAAGATCTGCAGGAAGATCCACTGGGTCCAGCGGTAGTACTCGGGGTCGATGGTGGACACCCGGCGCCGCTCGTCGTGCCCCAGCCCCAGCCTGCGGATCTGGCGCAGGTAGGTCTCGATGTTCTCCTCGGTGGTCTTGCGAGGGTGCGCACCGGTCTGCACGGCGTACTGCTCGGCGGGCAGCCCGAAGGCGTCGAAGCCCATCGTGTGCAGCACGTTCCGGCCGATCATCCGGTGGTAGCGCGCGAACACGTCGGTGGCGATGAAGCCCAGCGGGTGCCCGACGTGCAGACCGGCCCCGGACGGGTAGGGGAACATGTCCTGCACGAACAGCTTGTCCGACGGCACGTCGGCATCGGGGTTCGCCAGCGCTCCGACCGGGTTCGGCGCGTGGTAGGTGCCGTGGTCGGCCCAGTAGTCCTGCCAGCGCTGCTCGATCTTCCCGGCCAGCGCCGCGGTGTAGCGGTGCTGGGGTGTGTCCGGGGTCGCCTCGGTCATGGCCCGTGTCCTCCGTGTCGCACTCCAGAAACAACTCGACCCCTCCGCCAGAAGGCGTGAGGGGTCGCCGCGCTCAACCGTCCGTCGGTTCAGCGCGGCAGGCCAAGAAGCAGCCGAGCCGTGTTCATGGCTCCCATGATAGCCGCCATGGCCAGCGCGTTTGCGCCAGCCCGTCAGCTCAGTGTCACCGCACGGCCAGTGCGATCACCTGGGTGACCTGGGTGGCGGCGAAGTTGTTGTCGCTGACCAGCACCAGGCTGCGCTCACCGGAGGGCAGCCGCGGCCCCCATGCCATCCCCTCCACGTTGTCCACAGTGGACAGCCCGAGCGTGGACAGGTCGGTCACCAGCTTCTTCTTCCCCGGCTTGGCCAGGTCGATCTCGAAGATCCGCACCTTGTTGCCGACGCCGGTGACGAACGAGCGCTCCATCACCAGGAAGCGGTTGCCCTCGCGGTGCAGGATCGAGGTGACGCCGTTGTTGGCGAAGGCACCCGGCGGGTTCGCCTCGGCGAAGATCGGCTCCTGCTGGTACCGGTACTGGGCGAACACCGGGCCGTAGCGGCCCTGCACCAGGATCCGCGAAACGGCACCGCGTTCGGTGGTCGCTTCGGGGCCGTCCTGCAGCAGCGGGCCCTCGAACGCGGTCACCACCAGCGCGCCGTGCGCGGCGAAGGTCATGCCCTCCGGACCGTAGTTCTGCCGCGGTCCCGACTCCGGCCGCATCTTCACGTCCTCGGGCAACGGCAGCTCGCGCAGGTGAGAACCGTCACGCCGGGCTTCGCGGACCGACGGGTCGAGCAGCACGGTCGGCGTGCGGTCGCCCTCCTGCGACCAGTAGTACGTGCCCAGCCACGGGTCGACCCGCAGTTCCTCGGGGTCGACGCCCTGCGGCGGGTAGATCGTGCCGTCCTGGCGCAGGAAGTTGTGCACGCCGGTGAACTGGACCGAACCGGCGAGATCGATCTTGGCGGTGTAGAAGCGGGCGTTCGTCCGGTCGTCGCTGACCAGCACGTACTCGCCGGTGCGCGGGTCGCGGTCGATGCCGGAGAGGCCGCCGACGGTGGTCCCGCCGAAGACCAGCCCGTGCGGCACGATCTGCTCGCCGAGCAGGCGAACGCGCTGGTCCGCATGTGCGGCCGGGGTGAGCAGGGCGAGCGAGACGACCGCGGTCAGCGCGGTGCCGATCAGGCGCTTGAGCATGGCGTGCAGCACAGCGGATCAGGGTGTCCAGCAGGTTGCCGGGCCATCACGCTTATGCTCGAAGCGTGCTGGTAGTCGCGCTGATCCCCATCGTCTTCGGTGTCCTGGTCGGCTGGGGCGGAGTCCTCGGCTGGCGCGAGCGGCTGCCCAGGGAGCGCGGCGCGGGTGTGCGCACCGCCGCCACCGGGCGCAGCGACGAGGCCTTCCGCGTCGGCAACAAGGTCGCCGGACTGCCGACCATGGTCGGTGGCGCGATCGGCGTGCTCTCCGGCGTCGCCGCGTTGTTCATGCCGACCGTCGGTGGCGTGATCATCGCCGCGGTGGTCGGCGTCGTCGGCACGCTGGCCCTGCTGGCCGCGGGCGGTGTGCTCGGCAACCGGGCGGCGCTGGCCGTGCCGGAGCCGGAGCCCGCTCCGTCCGGTTGCTCCGGTTGTGCCTGCGGTGCGGGCGGCTGTGGCGCGTTCAGTTCCGCTGCAAATCCCCAGGGTGCGTAGCCAGTAGCGCGGTCGGCACGCCCTGCCGCCGCAGCACCTGGCCCCACAGGTCCCGGTTCGGCGTGGCCAGCACGTCACTGGGCAGCGCGGGCACGATCAGCCAGTCACCGCGGGCGATCTCACCGGCCAGCTGCCCGGAATCCCAGCCCGCGTACCCGGCGAACACCCGCAGCCCGCGCACCTTCGGCACCAGCGCGTCCGGATCGGCGTCCAGATCGACCAGCGCCACCGGACCGCGCACCGCGATCACCCCCGGCACGCTCGCCGCGTCCTGCCCGGTGCGCAGCGCGGCCAGGCACAACGCCGTCTTCTTCTCCACCGGGCCGCCGACAAAAACCGACTGCGGCTCGACCACGTGCTGACCCCAGACCGGGAGCACGTCGTCCACCGGGACTTCGCTCGGCCGGTTCAGCACCACACCGAGCGTGCCCTCCTCGCGGTGATCGATGACGAACACCACGGTCCGCCGGAAATTGGGGTCGAACATGGTGGGGGCAGCGACCAGCAAAGATCCCGGTTCCACCTCGGCGTCCGCTCGCACGCTGCCCATGATCCCACTCCCGTGGGGGTAAAGGTGCGCCGACGCGGGAACAAGAACGGCACCCGGCCCGTTGAGCCCAGTGGTCGGCGCACTTCCGTGTCCCCCGGGCTCACTGAAGAACCGCCTTTGTGGAATACCGTCCGGCTGGAGCCACACTGCGCCTAGCCGCCGAGAGGCGACCAAAGTGCGCCGGCCGACCAACTTGGTCCCCGCCCTTACCCTGGGCAGGTGACCGCGGGCACCGAACGCAGCGGCGTCCGCGAGCTGCTCGCGCCGCCGGGATTCCGGCGGCTGCTCCTGTCCCGCTTCGCCTCGCAGTGGGGTGACGGCGTCTACCAGGCCGGACTCGCCGGCGCGGTGCTGTTCAACCCCGAACGCGCGGCCGACGCGCTGACCATCGCCGGCGGGTTCGCCGCGTTGTTGCTGCCGTATTCGTTCGTCGGCCCGTTCGCCGGTGCGCTGCTCGACCGGTGGGACCGGCGCCAGGTGCTGGTGGTGGCGAACCTGCTGCGCGCGGTGGCGATCCTCATGTCCGCGCTGTCGGTCGGTCTCGGCACCGAAGGCGTGCCGCTGTTCGCGCTCGCGCTGGTGGTGATGGGGATTTCCCGGTTCGCCGGGTGCGGGCTGTCGGCGTCGCTGCCGCACGTGGTGCCGCCCGCGACGCTGGTCGGCGCGAACGCGCTGGCCACCACGCTCGGTTCGATCGTGGCCGTGCTCGGCGGCGGCTGCGCGATCGCCCTGCGCGCGGTACTCGGTCAGGACGACGTCGGCTCGGCGTGTACCGCCGCGTGCGCCGTGATCGGCTCGATCGTCGCCGCGGTGATCGCCGCGCGGTTCGCCCGCGGTGACCTGGGTCCGTCCACTGTGGACGAACCAGCGGTGGCGGTGCTCGCGGTGGCCAGGGGACTGGCCGACGGCGCCCGCGCCGTGCTGCGCACTCCGACGGTCCGCGCCGGATTCCTCGCGCTGTTCGCGCACCGCGTCGGGTTCGGCATCTCGTTGCTGCTCACCGTGTTGCTGATGCGGTTCTCCTTCACCGATCACGGCCTGCTGCGCGCCGGGCTGCCCGGGCTCGGCCAGCTCGCCCTGCTGGCCGGGGCCGGGTTGCTGCTCGGTGGCCTGCTCACGCCGCGGCTGGTGGCGCGCTTCGGGCCGCGCCGGGTGATCACCGCCGGCCTGCTGCTCGCGGCCGCGTCCATCGCCGGGCTCGGGCTGCCGCTGGTGCTGCCGACCGTGCTGCTGGCGTCGTTCACCCTGGCGGTGGCCGGGCAGCTGGTGAAGCTGTGCGTAGACGCGGCGATCCAGCAGGACATCGGCGACGAGGTACGCGGCCGGGTGTTCGCCTGCTACGACGCGTTGTTCAACATCACGCAGGTCGCGGCGGTCGTGGCGACCGCGGCACTGGCTCCGCTGGACGGCCGCGCGCCCGGCCTCCTCCTGATCGCGACGGCCTTCTACGGGGTCGGCGCACTGGGCCATCTGGCCGTCACCCGAGCCCCGGTTCGCACTAGCGAATGATCGGCCCCGGTTGGCTGGAACCCGCCCGTACTGGCTTAGTGCAACCACTAGGGTGGCGCCAGCACATCTTTTTCGCTTGATTCGGGGGCACTGTGACCACGCCAGGGGACGATCGAGCCCGGCTCGAGGCGCGCAACGCCGCCATGAAGGACCGGGTCGACGGCCTGCTGGAGCAGTTCAACCGGCAGACCGAGCAACTGCGCGAGGCGCAGGCCGCGGCCGCCGAGGCCTCCGCGACGGTCACCTCCAAGGACGGACTGGTCCGCGCCACCATCGACGCCAACGGCGTGCTGAGCAAACTGGACTTCGCGCCCACCGCGTTCGAGCGCAGCGGCGGGCCCGCCGCGCTCGCCGCCTCGGTGCTGGAAGTGGTCCGCACCGGCGGGTTGCAGGTCAAGCAGCAGGTCGCGGACCTGATGTCGCCGCTGACCGAGGGCATGCCGGACCTGACCGAGCTGTTCGAGGACGCGCCTTCGCTGGCCGGGCTGGTTCCGTCCATCCCGGACTTCACGCCGCCGGAGCCGGAACCGCAGGCGCGGCCGGAGTCCTTCGAAGAAGAGGGCTCGATCTTCCAGAACCGCCAGCAGCAGGCGCCGCCACCACCGGCGGCGGCCGCTCCGCCGCCACCTCCGCCTCCGCCGCCCTCGATGCCTTCGTCGATGCCGCAGCCCAAGCCGACCACGCGCCGCGCGCGGCCCGCGCCGGTCGAGGATGAGGAAGAGCCGCCGGACAGCTGGCTCACCAGGGGGAACCGCTGATGTCCGCGGGCGGAGCCGGGGGCCAGGGCTTCACCCTCGACCCGGACGCGGCCACCTCGGCCGCCGGGAAGCTGAACATCGCCGCGGACCAGCTCGAGGACGCGGGCAAGGCGCTCGCCGACGCGCTGTCCGCCGAGGGCGCCTGCTGGGGCGACGACGAGTCGGGCCAGGAGTTCGCCAAGGACTACGTGCCGGGTGCCGAAGGCGCGGTGAAGGCGTTCACTTCGATCGTCGAAGGGATCCGCGCGCTCAAGACCAACGTCGAAACCGCCGTGCAGAGCATGGAAGGCGCCGACGAAACGGTCCGGGGTGTGCTGAAAGAGGGCGGAGGCGTCTGACCCGTGGGGATGGAGATGCCCGACGAGGTCAAGTGGCTGCTGCCCATCGTCGTCGGGGAAAGTTGGCCCGAGGGCGACGAGGACAAGCTGCGGAACCTCCGGGACGCCTGGCACGCCGCGGCGAAGGCGATCAATCCCGCCGCCGAGATCGGCACCAACGGCGCCGAGGAAGTGCTCGGCGCGTGGACCGGGCAGAGCGCCGACCAGTTCGCCGAGGCGTGGAAGAAGTTCGTCGAAGGCGACGAGGCGTACTTCAAGTCGCTGGCCGAGGCCTGCCAGGCACTCGGTGATTCGTGTGACGCGACCGCGCTGGACGTCGAGTACACGAAGTACATGATCATCGCTTCGCTGATCATGCTGGCGATCTCGATCGCGAGCATGATCGCGGCGGCGGCGGTCACCTTCGGCGGGTCGACCGCGGGCATCGTGCCCGCGCAGATCGCCACCCGGATGACCGTGCAGATGATCTTCCGGCAGCTGCTGCAGAAGCTGATGCAGCAGGGGTTCAAGAAGATCGCCCAGGAAGTGCTGAAGCGGGTCCTCAAAGAGGTCCTGATCAACGTGGCCACCGGGGTGGCGCTGGACGCCGGGATCCAGGGGCTGCAGATGGCCTCCGGGGACCGGAAGTCCTGGGACTGGGACAAGACCAAGGACGCCGCGATCGGCGGTGCGGTCGAAGGCGTGGTCGGCGCGGCAAGCGAGGCGATCCCGAAGGGGGCCACGCGCGGGGTTTCGGACAGCGTCGGCGGCCAGATCGCCGACGGCGCCATCCGCGGCGCGACGCGGGGTGCGGTGGAAGGTGCCGCCACCACCATCGGCGAGGCGGCGGTCACCGGGGAACTGGGGAACCTGAGCGCCTCGGATGTGCTGATGGGCGCCTCGGGCGGGGCGACCGAAGGCGCGACGGGTGGGGCCAAGGGCAACATCGACGGAATCCGAGCGGCGAACGCGCCGGATGTGAACACGCCGGACATCGATACTCCGGACAGCGGTTCTTCTGGCTCTTCGGGCTCTTCGGGTTCGTCCGGCTCTTCGGGATCCTCGGGGTCTTCCGGGTCATCGGGCTCTTCGGATTCTTCGGGTTCCTCCAACGGCTCGTCCTCCGACGGCTCTTCTGGCTCGTCCAACGGCTCCTCCTCGGACAGCTCTTCGGGCGGCTCCTCCTCCGGCGGGTCTTCCTCGGGTGGCTCTTCCTCCTCCGGCTCATCCTCCGAGGGCTACTCCTCCAGCGATTCGTCCTCGGGCGGCTCATCCGGGGGCTCCTCTTCGGGCGGCTCGTCCTCGGGTGGCTCCTCTTCGGGCGATTCCTCCTCGGGAGGCTCTTCGTCGAGCGGCTCTTCGTCCGGCGGCTCGTCCTCGGGCGGATCCTCATCCAGCGATTCCTCTGCAGGCGGCTCGTCCTCGGGTGGCTCGTCCTCTTCGGGTGGCTCATCTTCCGGAGGTTCGTCCTACGCCGATTCCTCCTCGGGTGGCTCTTCGTCGAGCAGCCCCGGTTCCGGTGATTCCGGCAGCCCCAGCTCCTCTTCGAGCGGTTCCAGCTCCGGCGATTCCTCTTCAGGCGGCTCGTCTTCTGGTGGCTCTTCCTCTGCGGGTGGGTCCTCGTCCTCCGGGGGCAGCTCGAGTGCGGGGGATTCCTCCTCGGGTGGGCGCTCCTCGGATCACGTGGGTCAGGCGTCCGCGGCGACCATGGAGCGTTCCGACACCGGCGCGGGCCAGCAGTCCTCCTCCCCGGCGCCCGCGTCGGCGCCGCAGCCCCAGCACTCCCCGGCTGCCGCCAGTGACGGTGGTGGCCAGCCGCAGTCCGGCGGAGCACCACAACAGCAAGCCGCAGGCGGCGCCCCCGCAGGTGGTGCACCGGCAGGTGGCGCCCCAGCGGGCGGCGGCTCGATGGGCGGCTCCCCGGCGAGCGGTGGCTCGATGGGCGGCAGCTCGGGCGGGTCTTCGTCCGGCGGGTCTTCGAGTGGCTCGCCTTCGGGTGGCGGCTATGGGATGTCTCCGCAGCAGAGCGGTGGCAGCAGCGGCGGTGGCTACGGCATGGCGCCGCCGCAGCAGGGTGGCGGCAACCCCGGTGGTGGCTACAACCCGCAGCAGGGTGGCGGGTTCGGGCCTCAGCAGGGTGGGCCGCCGCGCACTCAGGATTCGGTGGCCGCCGCGGGCTTCACCGGTGGTGGCTTCCCGCCGCCGGGCACGCCTCGGGCGGACGGGCCGCCGCAGGGTGCGCCGCCGCCGATGGCGCCGCAGCAGCAGGCGGGTGGCGGTGGCTTCGCGCCGCCTCCGCCGCCGATGCAGCAGGGTGGCGGCCAGCAGCAACCGGGCGGCCGCCCGAACGGTCAGGGACCGCGTCCCCCGCAGGGACCGCCTCCGGGGCCTCGCCCTGGTGGCGCGCCCCAGCAACCGGGCCCGCGTGGCCCGCACGGTGGCCCCCAGCAACAAGGCCCCGGCGGACCGCGGCCTCAGGGTCCCGGCGGACTTCAGCAGGGACCCGCTGGGCCGCAGCAAGGGCCGGGTGGCCTTCGGCATGGGCCGGGTGGTCTCCAGCAGGGGCCCGGTGGTCCTCAGCAGCAGGGCCCTGGTGGTCCCCAGCAAGGACCGCCGCGGCAGGGACCGCCGCAGCAGCAGCCGTATCAGCCGACGCGGGGCAATCTCGACCAGCCGCCGGGGCGGCAGGGGCCGCCTCGGGGGCCGCAGGGGCGCCCGCCGTTCCCGCCGCAGGGACCGCCGCCGCCACGTCCGCCGCAGGCGGGATTCCAGCAGGGGCCGCCCCCGCGCGGGCCGCAGCAGCCTGGGCCCGGTGGGCGTCCGCCGATGCCGCCGCAGGGGCCGCGACCGGGTGGGCAACTCCCGCCGCAGGGACCACCGCCCGGACGGCAGGGGCCGCCCCAGCCGTTCAACGCGTGGCAGAAGCCTTCGCTCGAGCCGAACCAGGTGCCGTCGCAGCAGCAGGGTCCGCCGGCCACCCGGCCGGACATCCCGCAGCAGTCGCCGACGCCGCGCGCCCCGGAACAGCCGACGCCCGACCAGCAGCGTGGGCCCGAGCAGCCGAGGCCGGACCAGCGCACGCCGGAGCAGAAAGCACCGGAGCAGCCCAAGGCCGACCAGCCCAAGGCCGAGCCGGATCAGCGCGCGCCCGAGCAAGGCAGGACCGAGCCCGGTCAGCGCACGCCGGAGCAGGACCGGGGCCAGGCCGAGCAGGCGAAGACCGATCAGCGCGCGCCGGAGCAGGATCAGGCTGGGCAGTCCAAGTCCGATCAGGACACGTCTGATCAGGACAAGACCGGCCAGGACCGGGTCGAGCAGGACAGGACCGACCAAGACAAGGCTGAGCAGGACAAGGGCGACCAGGACGCTTCCGATCAGGACGCGGCCAAGCAGGACGAGCAGCGGTCCGACGATCAGCGCGACGCCGACGACGGTCGCATCCGTGAGGACTACGCGACGGATCCGGGCTTCCGGTCCAACCGTCCCGAGGACGTCCAGGCGGTGGCCGACGCGCAGATGGACGCGATGCGCTCGGACGGTCACGACAACAACGCGGAGCTGCCGCACGAGACGTCGCGCCGGGAGGCCTACGAGCGCCGGGCGGAGAACCCGCGCTTCAAGGACATGTCCGACGACGGCGCCTACGCCGTGCACACCTACACCCGGCCGGACATCTTCGAGCAGCTCAACCAGTCCCTCCGCAACCAGGACGAGAACTTCCCGAACTCGGTCCGCCAGGCCAACGCGATCGCGTCCGGGCTCAACGAGCTGCCGCCGCACGAAGGGCTGGTCTCCCGCAAGGTGGGCCTGCTCGGCCGGGCCGCCGAGTTGCTTGCCGGTCAGTACAAGGTCGGCGAGATCGCGGTCGAGACGCAGTTCAACAGCTCCAGCAAGGTCACCGACTCGATGCCGAAGAGCAAGTTCGGCGGCCAGGTGGAGCTGCGCATCCTGTCGAAGACCGGGCGCGACATCGACCAGCTCGGCATGAAGCGCGAGGGCGAGGTGCTGTTCAAGCCCGGCACCCAGCTCCTCGTCACCAGGAACGAGAAGGTCGGCAACACCTGGATCATCGAGGCCGAGGAGATCGGCCCGGACGATCCGCGCTACCTCGACGCCGACACCGTGCGCGACAAGATGGACGAGCGCCGCCAGCTCAGCGCCGACCAGGCGCGCGAACTGGCCGAGGCCCCGTCGAAGAAGAACGCCATCGCGGAAGCACTCGGCGGTGGCACGTTCGAGCCGGACACGACCCCGTCGACGCCCGAGCCCCAGGCAGCGCCCGAACCGCCGGAGAACCGCGGCAAGCCCGACGACGGCTGGGGCAGCCTCGCGCAGCCCGCCAACCCGCCGAGCGTGCCCGCGATCCACGCCGGCACCACGAACTCGCCGGAGCAGCAGGTCCGCTTCCTGCGGGACACGCTGCCCGAGGCGCAGCACGTGAACTCGCTCAACTTCCACGGCTGGGACGCGCTCGACCAGGGCTACCGGACCAACTCGAGCGAGTCCGTGGTCGCGTTCGAAGAGCGCATGCGCGGCGAGGACAGCACGGCCGGACCGGTGCCGCCGGACCAGGTCAGCCACCAGGGCAACCTGGACCACGTCCAGCAGAAGCTGGGCGGCGAATGGCAGGCGCACAACGACTTCGACTCCGCGCTGAGCGACCTGGCGGACCGTCCGGTCGGCTCCCGCTCGGTGCTGGCCTACGAGTACGAGGCGCCCAGCGACCCGGCCGACCCGAACTCGCCGAAGCGCGTGGTCAGCCACCTGGTCACCGCGGTCAACACCGAGCACGGCCTGGCGCTGGTCGACCCGCAGAGCAATCGCCTCGCGGACCTGCCGAACCCGCCGTCGAGCGTGGCGACGCTGCCGTACCACCAGGGTGACGGCCCGGCGCCGGACCACGCCGCCGACACGGTGGACCACGACCGGAGCCAGGACGCCCCCGAGACGGCTGACACTCCGGAGACCCCGGAAACGGCAACGCCCGACCCGCTCGGTGACCTGGTCGAGCCGGACCACCGGCTGCCGGACGAGGAGTACCTGTTCGACCCCGGGTTCGAGGCCACGCCGGACGACCACCGGGCCATCGCCGACGCGTTCCAGGGCGAGGGCAGGCACGAAGCCGTCACCGCCGACGCGGTCAAGGCCCGTGACGCGGACCCGCGGTACGCACGACTGTCCGATGAGGATGCCACCGCGATCCGCGGCTACACCGGTCACGACTTCTACTCGACCGCGAACGCCGCGCACCGCGAAGGCGCCGGCCACCCGGACTTCGACCGGTCGCAGCAGCAGGTCAGGGCACTGGTCAGCGCGCTGAACAAGATCGAGCCGACGCCGGGCGAGCTGATCCGGGGGGCCGACTTCGGCGGCGACCCGGTGAAGATCCAGCAGTTCCGCGACCAGTACCCGGTCGGGAAGACCGTGGTCGAGACGACGCCGGTGAGCGCGAGCAAGAAGCTCTCGCCGGACCAGGGCACCAAGTTCGGTCCCGACGTCGAGATGCACATCGACTCGAAGACCTTCCGCGACGTGGAGAGCCTGTCGCAGAACCGCGGCGAGGGCGAGTCGATCGGCAAGCCGGCCACGCAGCTTTTTGTCCACGAGAACCGGATGATCGTGGACCCGGTCACCGGCCGGGAGAAGCTGTACATCCGGGCCGAGGAGATCGTCGATGGCGATCCGCGCGATCCGCGCTGGGTCGACAAGGACACCGCCGAGCAGCAGATGGCGGACCGGCGCGAGCAGTGCGCGGCGAACGAGCGGGAGAACGCGGCGAGGGCGCAGTCGACCCCGTCGCCGTTCGACAGCCTCACCACGCTCACCCCGCCGCCGGAGGGCAGCACGCCGGAGCCGTCGCCGCAGCGGGACATCGCCGACGCGCTCAGCGGCAACGAAGACGGTGGTTACGCGGGCGCCGACCAGGGTCCGGACGGCCCGTCGATGGACGCCAGCCAGCTCGGCGACCACGACTGGTCGCCGCTGGCGCAGGCGACCAACCCACCGAGCGAACCGGCCATCCACGCCGACACCGCGAACCCCAACCAGCAGGCGAAGTACATCGCCGAGCGGCATCCGGAGATGGCCGGGGTCAACCCGAACTTCCACTCGCCGGACGCGTTCGCCAACGGGTACCAGACGAACTGCACGCGCGGCATGGTGGCGCACGCGCTGCGCCTCGGCGGCATCGACGCGGAGGCCGGTCGGCTGCTGCCCGAGGACATGGCGTCCATGGGCACGCTCGACTACGTGCGGGAGAACCTCGGCGGCGGCGACTGGCGCGGGCACAGCGACTACGACGACGTCATCCGGCACATGCGCGACCAGCCGATCGGCTCGCGCGCGGTGATCGCGGTGCAGTACGTCGGCGACGACGGGAACACCTACGGGCACGTGGCGGAGGTGGTGAACACCAAGGAGGGCGTGGCGTTCATCGATCCGCAGAGCAACTCGCTGATGAGCCTGCCGCACCCGCCGGTCGACCTGAAGACGATGCCGTTCGACCCGGCGAAGGCGGTCGAGCTGCACAACGAGAAGCAGCAGGCCAAGACCGACAGCGACAACAGCAACACCGACACGGACACCGCCGCGGCGGACACCACGCAGCCGGTGCCGGTGACGAAGCCGGACGCCCCGGTGGATCCGCGGATCGCCTTCCAGAAGCCGGACGCGCCGGTGGACCCGCGGATCGCGTTCCAGCAGAACAACCCGCCCGCCGGTTCGGGACTGCCGCCGCGCTCGGGGTACGAGGTGCGGCCGTCGCGGATCGGGCCGGACGGGCGGCCGGTGCCGTCGGTTTCGCACACCGTGCCGGACCTGACCCCGGCGACGGACCGCGGTTACGGCATGTCGGAACCGCCTCGCCAGGATTCGGCGCCCACGCCGGAAAACGACCCGGCACCGGACTCGAACCGCGAGTCCACTTCGGACTCGACGCCGGAGAACGAGCGCCCGCTGCCCACGCGCGAGGAAATCCAGCAGTACCTGAACGACCCGCGCGTGCAGCAGACGATCGAAGACGGCAACAGGATCACCGAGCGGGACAAGGACGCGACCGTCAAGATCAACGGTCAGCAGCTCCCGGTCGGCGACGCCATCCGCGCGATGCTGCTCGACTCGGCGACCGGACCGGAAGTGGCGCGGCTGCTCCGCGGCGTCGACTACCTGGAGAACTCGCTGCTCGCGAGGCCGCAGACCCTGTGCAACCTCCTGCAGTACCCGGAAGCGGTGCAGGTGCTGGACGACTGCGTCGCGGAGGTGAGCAACACCGACGATCCCGGTGCACTCGCGGACGGGTACGAAGCCGATCCCGCGCCACAACCGGCGGTACTGACCGAGGACCAGGCAAGGCTGTCCGAGCGAGCCCAGGCAGCGGCGGACGAATTCGCCAAGCCCCAGAAGCTGCAGCCTGGTTTCACCCCGGAAATGCTGGACGACAAACCGGCGCGAGACCGCTATCTCGCGTCCTTGCTGGCGAACTGGCAACCGAAGCAGCAGATCCTGACCGACCTGGTCAACCAGGTGGCCGGCCAGGAGCCCACCGGCGAACCCGTTTCCCGCAAGAAGGTCAAGAGCGATGTGCGGGCGGCGGACAAGGTCGCCGAGTACCAGGGGGCGGCCAACAAGCTCACCGACATCGTCGGCTCGTACATCCGGTATCCCGACATGGCATCGGCCTACCAGGGCCTGGAAAAGGTTCTCGCCGCCACCGAGGCGCCGGACTCGCCGATCAAGATCGTCAAGTTCAAGGACCGGTTCCTGAACCCGCAGGGCAGCGGTTACCGGGACCTGCAGATGAACGTGCGACTCGATCTCGGCGAGGGCCAGAACCCGCGCTACCACATCGGCGAGCTGCGCATCCACGTCGCGCCGATGGACGCCGTCTCGGCCTACGAACACGCGCTCTACGAAGTCCGGCGCGACTTCCAGGCGGTCGCGAACGAGGACACCAGCAGGCCGATCGTGGACGACGAAGGCAACCGCGAGCTGACTGCTCAGGAGCGGGCGGTCATCGGCGCCATTCTCGACCGGGAGCGCCAGGCCTTCGGCGACGCGTTCGAGACGGCCAAACGCCCGGCGGGCACGAGCGAGGGGAACCAGTGATGCCGGTCGAGACGCCGGGCTACTACGAGTACTTCGGTCGCACCTTCAAGCTCGACTCCACTCCTTCCGGTGGCCTGCAGGGCTATCTGCTGAACCTGGACACCGGCGAGTTCGACGTCGACAGCAGGCCGATCAAGAAGGTGCTCTTCGCGACCTCCACCAGCGACATCAGCAAGCTGACGGCGGATGACTTCGTCAACGAGACGGAGGAACTCCGGGCATACACGCTGGCGGGCGAGGGCCCGATCTTCGCGCTGTACGACACCATCGACGCGATGTTCGCGCGGAAGGACGTGGAGAGCCGGGGGTTCACCGACCAGGAGCGCGCACTGATCAAATCGTTGCGGCGGCGCACCTTCGCCATGTGGGAGGACGAACTCGCCCGACGGGCGGCCGGGGAGCCACCGAGCTTCACGGTTCGCCGCAAGAACGTGTGATGCATGCTCGCCCACGGCCGCGCCGAATCGTGGGAAGGTGCCCTACGGTCAGCTCGCCAGCTTCGAGGAACATCGCATGACCCAGCCGCATGAGCTGCACCAGGGCCTGGCCGGCCGGGCCTGGTTGCAGGCGTTCGCCACCTACAAGGACGAGGAGTTCCAGGTGGCGGGCTTCACCGCCCCGCACTTCCTGCTGTCGTGGAGCAAGGACGATGCCGAACGCGCGGCCGAGCTGGGCATTCCCGAGGGTGAAGCCGGTGGCTATATCGACAAGGCGACCCCGGAGCAGCTGACCGCGCTCTGGCAGGTCCGCATCGACGTGAACGGCACCACGGCCGCCCCGCCGGTCCAGCCGCTGTCCGAGGACGAGCGCGGCAAGCTGCTCATCGGCATCGGGCGCGCGCTGGTCCCGCTGCGGCCGGAGAACGGCACGGTGACCGTCGACTTCCGCCAGCTCGGCGGCTACACCGAGATCGAGGTCAGCTCCACCGGGGAGAACGGCACGCTGTTCTGGTCCGCGCCGCCCGAGGTGGGGGAGCTGCTGACCGAGCTGCGTGCCGGGATGTACGAGAAGGGCGTCGGGGCCTGGCTCCAGGCGCGGTACACCTTGCGCGGCAACCAGTTCGACTTCGACTTCGACCTGCTCAGCCCGCCGGAGTGGAAGCGCCCGCCGGACCGCCCGGGGCTACCCACCCGCACCGCCTTCGCCAAGGAGCTGGAGGAGTTCCCCCGCGACGACGAGCACCTGCCGCGATGGCTCCGGGAGAAGGCGGGCCTGCCGCTGGCGGTTGTCTTCCAGCACGCGCGGATCGTGGACTCCTACCTCCCCGGGGAACGGCCGGTGGTCGACCGGCCCGCGCTGCCCGAGGCGGAGATCCCGGCGGTCCTGCACTATCTCGAGCGCTCGCCGGTGGTGCTGATCGGCGACCTGCCGGGCCCGGACATCTTCGCCCCGGACGACGAGCCCGACGTGCCGGAGCGGTACCACACCGACGGCCGGTGGATCTGGCACGCGTCGGCGGCGCACTACCTGCGCAAGCACGGCACGCCGCCGGACCAGGAGCTGGTCGAGCACATCCGCGCGCAGCGGTACCAGACCCCGCACGTGGACCGGCTGCACCGGCTGACCGCCGCCGCCGACCTGCTCGGTGAGCCGCGGCCGAAGCCGGACCCCGACCAGTTCGAGCCGAGCACCGGCGACCTGGCCGCCGAGCTGGAGACCCAGGTGGGGCCCGAGCTGGACGGCACGGAGGTGCTGACGGCACTGCGCGCCCGCCTCGACGAAGCGGGGGCCTGGCCGAACGCCTACCGGCTGGGTGAGTCCGCGGACGACGCGTGGAGCCTCAAGCACACCGCGCAGGGCTGGGAAGTGGCCCGCTACCAGGACGGCGAGCCGGTCGACCCGTGTTACTTCACGCGGGTGGAGAGCGCCGCGCAGCAGTTGCTCGGCGCGGTCCTGCTGCATCCGGCGCGCATCACCGCGGGGGCGGAGAGCCCGCTGGAGACCGCGCGTGAACTCGCCGACTGGCCGATCCAGCCGGTGCCCGGCGAACCGCCGCTGACGTTGTTGCGGAACAAGCGCCTGATCCGGCTCGCCGCCGGTACGGTTGTCGTGCGTTTCGGTGACGAACGCGGCAACCTGGTGCACCACACCGGGGTGCGTTTCCCCACCACCTCCCTGCCGCTGGAGCGGGAAAGCGCGGAACGCCGGTATCGGCTGGTCCGTCCGCTGTACGTGATCACCGGGATCACCGTGCCCTGGGCGAACCTGCCCGGGGGAGCGATCGCCTACGTTCTCCCCAGGACGATCACCGAGCACACCAGTGACGGAAGTCTGGAAGGAACGGTCTGAGCGTGGAAGCGGCTGAAGCGGTAGCCAGGGTCGAGGACTGGCTGCGTGCCGTGCACGGGCCGGACCAGCGCACGGTCCGGGTCGACACGGACAAGGTGCGCCGGGTGCCCGAGGGCTGGTCGGTGCCCTACAACGCGGTGGCCTACCTGGACGGGGGCGACGCGGGCAAGGAGATCTTCCCGCCGCCGAACATGGTGGTGCGTGAGCCGGACGGGCAGGTGCGCCAGGCCGCGCCGCACCCCGGCGGGCTGAGCATCCCGGCGCGCTACCCCGGCCGGGAGCACTGGAAGGAGATCGTCGACCGGGAGTTCCGCGACTCCGGGCTCAGCCATCTCGGCGTGCCGCCGGCGGCGGTCGGTGGCTGGCAGCAGGTCCTGCCCGACGGCAGCGACGGCGACGAGGAACGCGAGAACCCGGACTACCTGCCGGGTCCGATGCGACTGGGCCGCGAGCGCCCGCGCAACCCGCTGGAGTACCTGCTCGCCTTCCACGACGCCGGCTGGCTGGACCGCGAGCGCTTCCTGATCGGCCTGGTCAGCACCGAGGTGTTCATCCCGATCGCGGACAACGACCGCGTCCCGCGCACCGCCTACGACCAGCGCGAGCACCGGCTGCTCACCTACAGCGACCCGCGCCACCTGCCGGAGCACACGCACCGCTGGTGGCACGTCGACCTGGCCACGCTGATGAAGCTGGACCCGGCGCCGAACCTGAACCTCGACGGCGGCCCGCAGTACCGCCAGCAGGTCACCGGTGCCGAGCTGACCGCGGTACTGGCCACCTACCCGCGGTTCAAGCAGACCGTGGACAAGAAGATCACCGGGCTCGCCGCGAGCCAGGAGATCAAGACCTTCGCCGCCGAGGCCGCCGCGAAGATCGCGCTGCCGACGCCGGTTTCGCCGCCGACGCACGCGGTCGACTGGGCCCGCCGCAACGGCTACGAGCTGACCGACGAGGAAATCCGGCTGACCGTGCTCGGGCGGACCTGGCGCGAGCGCGTCCGGCTCGACGACGGTGGCCGCTGGCCGGTGGACCTGGCGTCGAACGGCCTGCAGCCCGGTTACGGCGACAACGGCGAGGCCGTGCCGCGGCTGAACACCTTCGGCAAGTACTTCGAGCAGGGCAATCCCGGGTTCAAGCACGGCTGGCACCGGATCACCGGTGCCTACGCCGGGTTCGCGCTCGGTGAGGCGCTGGGCATCCACGGCACGCTCGGCGAGGACGTGCCGCTGGGGCCGCTGACGCAGCAGCTGCTGTTCCTCACCGAAGGCATCGTCCGCAGCCCGCACCGTGAGGCCCCCGAGCAGGAAGGCCAGTTCACCGTGGCCGCGGCTCGTGGCCTGCTGCGCTGGCTCCACACGCAGGGCGAACCCGTGCCCGGTCCGGTCGACGGCTGGCTGGTCCAGGTGCCCGAGATGCGGGCGAAGACCGAGCCGGACACCGGTGAACTCGCCGCACTCCGAGACCTGGCGCAGGAACGGCCGGGCACCGCGAAGGGGCCGGGCGCGCTGCTGGTCGCGCTGCCCGCCGCGCTGACCAACGGGTACGCGGGCGAAGGCATCACCGGCGGGGTCGCGGAAGCGGCCCGGCGGCTCGCCGGGCTGACCCACGGCTCGGAATTCGACATCGAGGCGGCCGCCTTCCTGGCCACCCTGTTCGACCAGCTGCTCACCAAGGACAAGGTGTGCCCGCCGGTCACCTCGGCGCGTGCGCTGTTCACCGGGAACTCCTGGTCCACGCTGCGGCACACGGTGGACCGGGGGCTGATGTCGATGGACGCGACGTCGAAGATCCCGCTGCTGCCGAAGCCGTCCGGTTTCGGGGCCGGGACCGACACCGAAACCGTGCTGTCCCAGGTGCTCAGCGCGGTCAGCGGGTACGAGAACTACCCGGAGCAGGCGCTGTGGCGAGCGGTCACGCACGACGGCAGGCGCCCGCTCACCGGGGCACTCGCCGGAGCGCTGATCGGCGCGCGCGTCGGGCTGCCGGGGCTGCCGTGGGTGTCGAGCCTGCGCTCGCGGTACCTGGTGGAGAACTTGGCGAGCGACGCGTTCTGGCACTTCGACCAGTTCAGCCCGGTTTTCGAGAGCACTTCAGGATGGGCGAGGCGGTACCCGCGATCGTGAGCACCAACGAGATGACCAAGAGCACTCGCGAGCAGGCGATCGGCCGCGTCGAGGCGTGGCTGCGCGAACAGGACGGCGGCGACGCGCTGCGCGTGCGCACCGAGTACGTAGTCCGCAACGGCGACGGCTGGAACGTGCCCTACAACGCGGCCACCTTTCTCGACGGCAGTGACGTCGGTGCCGGCATCTTCCCGACCCCGGTGCTCTTCGTGCCGGACGACGGTGGCGAGCTGCGGCACGAGGCCGCCGCGATGGCCGTGCCGAACCCGCCGCGGGCCGTGGCCGAGGAAGGCCCGTCCACCTGGACGCCGGTCGTGGATTCCGACTTCGACCAGGCCGCGTTCCCGAAACTGGCGCCGCCGGAGAAGGCGATCCTGCGCCGCGAATCGGTCGACGGTGCCGTCCAGCCGAACCCGGCCTACCGGCCAGGGCCGCTGAAGATGGGCTACCCGACGCCGCTCTCGGACGCCGAGAAGCTCTGGCAGTACCGCTCGATCGGCTGGATCGACGACCAGACCTACTTCCGGCACCTCACCGAGTGCGAGGTGCTCGACGTCGGGGACAACACCGCGTACACCTCGCCGGTGCGCGTGCCCGGCGAGGTGAAGTCGTGGACGCGCAAAACGCTGCGGCGCCTGTTCCAGGAGCAGGACGGCGGCGGTTCGGTGGCGCTCGACCCCGGGACGTACAGCGTCGAACTGGTGCGCAACCACGTGCTGCCGGATTTGGGTGAGGACCAGGGCCCCGAGCCGGTGCCCGGTGCGCCCGCCGAGTACCGCCCGAAGGTCGTCGAGACGGTGGACGCGCTGGTCACCGAGTTCGGCATCGATCCGCCGCGCTACCTGACCGGGCACCTGCCGACCGTCGCCGAGCAGGCCAGGCAGTACGGATACCTGCTGACCGAGGCGGAATGCCTGCGGTACGCGCGGGCGTACGCGCTCTGGTTCCGGAACCTGCGCGCGCCGGTCACCGGCGCGGAGGTGAGCTGGCCGGACGACCTGTGGGCGGCCGGTTTTGTCGAGCACCGCGCCACCAACGGCACACCGTCGCCGCAGCCGTGGCACTTCGGCAAGTTCTTCAAGCGGATCTCCACCCAGCAGGGCAGCAACTTCCGCTGGAACCGGGTGGCCGGTGCCTACGTCGGCTTCGCGCTGGGTGACTCCATCGGCGCGCAGGCCGACCAGCACGGCAGCTGGACCGGCGGCGAGCTGGAGCGCGGCGGCCTCACCCGGCAGCTGCTGTTCCAGACCGAGGCGGTGATCCGCGGGCTGCCGCCGGTGAACGACACCGCCGAGGTCCCCGCGTCGCTGCCGCGGGTCGGCAGGCCCGAGAGCTGGCTGAACGAGGCGACCGCGGGCACCGGCCCGGCCCCGGCCGAGTTCTCCGCGCTGCTCGCCCCGGCGCTGGCGGCGACCGTCGCCGGTGGCACCCCGGTCGAGGGCATCGACGTGGCGTATTCGCAGGCCATCGCGCACGAGCTGATCGGCGCGGCGGCGGGCCCGGACGTCACCGAATGCGCCGACCTGCTGGTCCGCGTGCTCTGGGGCGTGCTGAGCCCGGCCGAAGACCTGCCGGACCAGCTGGCCAAGCCGGTCTACGCGCTGCTGCTCGAGATCCGGCAGTCGTTGCCGGAGCACGATTCGCTGCGTGCCGAGCTGACCAGGGTGATCGAGCTGCGCGACGACTGGAACGGCGACGAGGCCGCCCAGCTCGAGTCGATCGGCGACGGCCGGTCGCCGCGTTCGGTGCTGCTGCGGGCGTTGTTCGCCGCGGCCAAGCGCGGGCACGATCCGGGTGGCGCGATCCTGCTGGCCGCCGGCTCCTCCGGCAGTTCGGCGGTCACCGCCGCGCTGACCGGGATGCTGGTCGGCGCGCAGCGTGGCATTCCCGGCCTGCCCCAGCAGTGGGTGGCGCGGTTGCCGCAGCTGGGCCTGGTGGACAACGTCGCCGGGGACGCCTTCTACCACTTCCACCGCTTCGGCGTGGCGCGCGAGCCGTCGGCGCAGGAGGCGTGGGAAGCCAGATACCCGCGGGGGTAGCGCATGGACGAGTGGCTCAGCGACGACGAACTGTCGGTGCTGGCGCGATTGGTGCGCCGTCAGCAGGCGGCTTCCGGCCGTGAAGCGGTCCGGGTGGAACGGGTGGAGCTGTTCGTCGGCACCGATGCCGGTGGCCGCCGCTTCCTGACCGGGAACCCGGTGGCCGACTGGACGCCGCCGGAACCGCGTGGCGTGGATCCCCGGCGCTGGCGCGGCAGCCTCCTCGCCGGTGCCTGCGGGGACGCGCTCGGCGCGCCGATCGAGTCGAAGTCGATGGAACGCGTCCGCGCGATGACCGGACCGGACGGCATTCTCGACTTCATCCCGGCCTACAACGGCATCGGGATGATCACCGACGACACCCAGATGACGCTGTTCACCCTGGAAGCGCTGATCCGCGCGCACGCCGAACAGCGGCACACCGGCGAGACCGATCTCCGGTACGGCCTGCAACTGGCCTACCAGCGGTGGCTGCACACGCAGGGCGTGCCGTGGGACAAGGCGCGGGGGCCGCGGGACCTCAGCGAGCGGCCGGACGGCTGGCTGATCACCAACGAGCCGCTGCACCACCGCCGCGCTCCCGGGCAGACCTGCTTCTTCGCGCTCAAGGGCTACGGCTCCGGCGTGCCGATGGGCACCGTCGAACGTCCGCTGAACGAGTCGAAGGGCTGCGGTGGCGTGATGCGCGCGGCGCCCGCGGCGATCTGGTCGGACGATCCCGCCGAGGCGTTCGAGATCGGCGTGATGAGCGCGGCGCTGACCCACAGCCACCCGAGCGGTTACCTACCCGCCGGGACGTTCGCGGCGATGGTGCACCAGCTGGTCCGCGGCGCGAGCCTGGGCGCCGCGCTGGCTTCCGCGCGCGAACTGCTCGTCGGCTGGAACGGGCACGAAGAGACCTCGGCCGCCATCGACGCGGCGATCGCGCTGGCCGAACGCGGTGAGCCGACCCCGGAGAAAACCGCGACCCTCGGTGGCGGCGGTGTCGGCGAGACCGCGCTCTCGATCGCGCTGTACGCCGCGCTGGTCACCGACAACCCGAACGACGCCCTGCTGGTCTCGGTGAACCACGGCGGCGACAGCGACTCGACGGCTTCGGTCTGCGGGAACCTCGTCGGCGCGATGTACGGCCCGGAACAGCTCCGCCCGAACTGGCTGGACCAGCTGGAACTGCGCGACGTCATCGAGCAGATCGCCGACGACGCGCTCGCCGAGTTCGGTCCCGAGCCGCCGGAGTGGGGCCAGAAGTACCCGCCGTCGATCCCGGCCCGCGAAGCTCCCGAAACCGGGCCCGCCGAACCGCAGGAACACCGCGCGCGGACCTCGCTGCTCGCCGCGCTGGAGACCGAAACCCCGCCGCCACCGGCGTTGACCAGGGCCGAACGGTTCCGCGGCAGCATTCTCGCCGGTGCGGTCGGTGACGCACTCGGCGCCGCCCGCGAGTTCGACCCGATGGAGCGCATCCGGCAACTGCACGGTCCCGCCGGGATCACCGATCTGGTGCCCGCGTTCGGCGGCCTCGGCAAGATCACCGACGACACGCAGATGACCCTGTTCACCCTCGAAGGCCTCATCCGCGGCCACGCGCACCTGCGCCGCGGCGGCCAGACCGGGCTGGAGCACTTCGTGCAGAGCGCCTACCAGCGCTGGCTGCACACCCAGGACTACGCGTGGGAGGACTGCCGCGGGCCGCACGACCCCAGTCCCGAACCGGACGGCTGGCTGATCTCACACCGCGAGCTGTTCAGCCGCCGCGCGCCCGGCAAGACCTGCCTGACCGCGTTGATGTCGTACGGCAACAACGGCCGGATGGGCTCGTTCACCCACCAGCTCAACACGTCGAAGGGCTGCGGCGGGGTGATGCGGACGGCACCGGCGGCGCTCTGGCCCGGTGATCCGGCCGCGGTGTTCGGTGTCGGCGCGATGGCCGCGGCGCTGTCGCACAGTCACCCGACCGGGTATCTCTCCGCGGGCGCGCTTTCGGTGATCGTGCGTCACCTGATCGATGGCGGATCGCTGCCGAGCGCGGTCGAAGAGGCGTTCCGGCAGCTGGCCCGGCGGCCGCAGCACGAGGAGACCACCGCCGCGCTGCGGTTCGCCGTGCGACTGGCCGAGCAGGGACCGCCGACGCCGGAGAAGATCGCCACGATCGACGGCGGTGGCTGGATCGGCGAAAGCGCGCTGGCGATCGCCGTCTACGTCGCGCTGACCACCGACAACCTCGACGACGCGTTGCTCGCCGCGGTCAACCACAGCGGGGACAGCGACTCGACCGGGGCGATCTGCGGCAACATCGCCGGCGCGCTGTACGGCCCGAACGCGATCCGGGCGAGCTGGCTGGAACGGCTGGAGCTGCGGGGCGCGATCGAGGAACTGGTCGCCGACGCCCTCGCCGAGTTCGGGCCGGAGCCGCCGACGCACTCGCTCTGGGAGCGGAAGTACCCGAACTCGTGATCATGGTTCCACGTGGAACACGCACCGGGCGGCCGACTAGATTTGACTCGGATCTCACCGAGGGGACACAAGGGGGAGAGGCGTGCGCTACCGAATAGACGCCGCTGAGCGGCCGGACTCGCTCTACGCGGTGTGGCACGGTGGGGTGTTCCGTGCCCAGCGCTCAAGCGAAGACGGCACCGTCCTGCTCGTCGCGCAACCAGGGGAAGAAGCGCCGGCGGACTTCGACACCGAGTGGAACGGCCGCCCGGCGAAGGTGGTGCCCGAGGCCGAGGCCGCGAGCACGTTCAGCGTGCAGACCCACTGCCTGTTCGCCGACGAGATCTTCCGCGTCGCCCCGCAGAACGGCGAGGCGCTGACGCTGCGGTGGACCGGTCAGGACGAGGACCGCGCCCGCGAGCTGGGGCTGACCGACTTCACCACCACCGCCGAACCCGAGGAGATCGAGGCGCTCTGGCAGGAACGCCACGACTTCATCGCCGCCGACGCCCCGCGACCGGAACGCGGCACCGGGGACGCGAACGCCCTGCTGCGCGCCATCGGCCGCACCATGCTCAAGGTGCTGCCGGATGGCTGGGAGCGGGTCGGCGCGCAGTTGCGGCAGGTCGGCGGGTACGCCGAACTGGAGGTGCGCGCGGTCGCCGGTGACCTGGTCGTCTCGCTCTCGCCGCCGGCCGAGCTGGGGCAGCTGTTCAGCCTGCTGCGCTCGGCGATGTACCAGCCGTCGACCGGCACCTGGTTCGAAGGCACCTTCACCCTGGACTCCACCTCGAACTTCGATTTCGACTTCGACGTGGACGCCGAACCGCACTGGCGCCTCTCACCCGGCGAAGGCGGGCGCCCCGGTGCCCGTGCCTACGAGACAGAGCTTCAGCTGTTCCCGCGCGACCGCAAGCACGTACCGGACTGGCTGGCCGCGAAGGCCGGCCTGCCGCTGGACGTGGTGTTCCGCCAGGCGAAGGTGGTGGACAGCCACGCCGAGGGCGAGCAGCCGGTGGTGAACCGGCCGCCGCTGCCGCCGGACGAGGTGCGCCGCGTGCTCGACTACCTGTACCGGTCGCCGGTGGCCTCCGGCCGCCCGGTGCCGCTGCCCGACGTGTTCTCCCCGCACGGCCGTCCCGACGTGCCGGACGCCTTCCACACCGACGGCACCTGGATCTGGCCCGCCGCCGTGCCGCACTACCTGCGCAAGTACGGGGTGCCGCCGGAGCCGGAGCTGGTCGACCACATCCGGGCGAACCTGCACCGGCCGCCGTACGTGCCGGACAAGCTGCGCCACACCGCCGAAGCCGAGGTGCTGGGCAAGCCGTACCCGCCGCAGTCCGAAGAGGACCTGCCCGGCCCGGACAAGCACGCCCGCGGCGAGCGCGACGGCGACGGCCTGCCGAAGCTGCGTGCCGCCGAAGTCCTGGAAGTGCTGCACCGCAGGCTCGCCGAGCTGGGCGTGCCCGCTTCGCGCTACCGGATCGGCGAACCGGCCGACGGGGCCTGGTGCCTGCGCCGGGTCGGCGGCCACTGGGAGGTCGCGCGGTTCGAGGACGGCGAGCCGGTCGACCCGGTGCCGTTCGACCACGTGCAGGACGCCGCCCGGCACCTGGTCGGCACGATGGTGCTGTACCCGGCGCTGGCGCGGGAGCCGGAGGAAGCCGAGTCCGGGCACCCGACGGACTGGCCGATCCTGCCGCTGCGGGGCGAGCCGCCGCTGAACTTCTTCCGCGCCAAGCGAATGGTGGTGCTGCCCGCCGGGACGGTGGTCCAGCGCTTCGGCAACGAGGCGGGCAACCTGGTGCACCCGGAGCACGTGCGGTTCCCGGAGACCTCGCTCGCCTTCGAACGCGAGCGCGAGCACCACACCTACGTGGTGCACCGGCCGCTGCGCGTGCTGACCGGGATCACCGTGCCGTGGGGCGCGCTGCCCGGCGGCGCGGTCGCGTACCTGCTGCCTCGGCCGCTCGGCCAGCACGTGGAGACCAAGGCGATGGAGAAGGTCAGCGCGTAAGCCTTACCGGGCGCGGATCAGCACGGCCGGCGACCACCAGTAGTCGGCCAGCGGGGTGATCTCGACCTCGCCGAACCCGGCCGCGGTCAGCTGCTTGCCCCAGTCCTCGGCGGGCTGCTCCCAGTTGTTGCGCACCCCGCCCGGCGACACCAGGCCCAGCAGCATCGGCATCAGGAAGCCCTGCGCGACCAGGCCGTCGTCGTGCCCGTACTCGGCGACCCCTCGCTCGTACCGGACCACGAGCGAGGCCAGGTGTTCGGGGCTGCCCTCGGTGACGTCCGGTACGTCGAACTCGGCGAGCACCAGTTCGCCGGTGCGCTCGCGCAGCGCGCGGAACACCTCGCGCCGGTCGTCCGGTTCCAGCGACTGCATCGCGAAGGTCGACTGCACGAGGTCCCAGGAGAGATCGGTTCCGGCCAGGAACTCCTGCGCGGTGGCCTGCTCGGCGTGCGCGCCGTCGACCCGTTCCCCGGCGACCTCCAGCAGTGCGCCCGACGGCTCCACCAGGTCGATCCGCGACGGCCGGTGCGCCGCCTTCTCGAGCGCGGGCACCAGCGCGAGCCCGTCACCGCAGCCGAGGTCGAGCAGGGACTCCGGTCGGCGATCGTCGTACAGGGAAGCGAGCCGCCGCGCGAGCTGCTCGTACAGGTTCACGTTGCCGCCGCCGCGGATGAACGCGGTGAACGCGGCAGGCTGGTCGTAGACGTGGCCTTCGGGACCGGTGTCGAGGTGGCGGCTCAGCTCCACACCGAGGAGCGCGCCGGACTTGGCGGCCTGACCGGCGAGCACGGCGGCTTTCGGCCGGTCCTCGTCCCGCAGCGCGGTCAGGCAGGCGACGAGGATCTCGTGGGTGGTTTCGGTCAGCACGGCACCCACAATGTCACGCGAGTCCCGTTGCCAGGAGTGGATTCCACGGTCGCCTTCCCGCCGACCTCGGCCAGCCGCGCGGTGATCGACTCGCTGATGCCGAAACCGGGCGGGCGGGTCTCCGAGCTGAACCCGGTGCCGTGGTCGCGGGTGATCACCGCGATGCCGCCGTCGCGTTCCTCGACCCGCACCAGCACCTTGTCCGTGCCGGAGTGCTTCATCGTGTTGCGCATGGCCTCGCGCACGGCGTCCCGGATGGCGATCTGGCGGACCTCGGACAGCGTGTCCTCGTCCAGCTCGGCGATCACCACCTGCGCGCGGAGGCCGTCTCGGGCCATCTCCGCGGCGAGCGACGCGAGCTTCTCACCGAGCGGACGGCCACCCTCGTTCGCGGACGCTTCGATGTACTTGCGCACCTCGACCGCCTCCGCACGGGCCAGCCGCCGCACCTCCGCGAGCTGCTCCTCGGCCGTGCCCTGCCCGGGCAGCGCCAGCGACTCCAGCGTCTGGAGCACGGTGTCGTGCATCAGCCGGTGCTGGCGCGCGCGTTCGGCCTGCCGCCCGTTGCGGATGCCGTAGGCCAGCGCGAGCCGGGTGCCGAGGCCGATCAGCACCAGCGCGCCCGACGCGGTGAGCAGCACCCCGGCCATCGTGCCCAGCCCGGCGAACCCGGCCTCGGCGCTCACCGTGCCGGTGTTCGCCCAGCTCATCAGCAGGTGCAGCGGAATGCTGCCGACCAGCAGGCCGATGCCGTACGGCAGGCCGAGCGCGAGGGTGAACAGCGCGACCGTGCCGAGCAGGTGCTTGCCGGGCACACCGATCGCCTCGAGGTACACCTCGGACGGCACCAGCGCGGCGACCGCCAGGTTCGCCAGCGCGGTGAACACCGCGTCCACGGTCAGCAGCACCGCGGCCCGGTCGCTGCGGAAGGGCGCCGAGCGCAGCATCCACCGCACGCCGTACGCGTTGAGCAGGATCGACAGCGCGGCCACGGTGATCACCGGCGCCGCCCCGGTACCGCCGTGCGCGCCGAGGAAGGCAGCCAGCGCGCCGGGCACCGCGATCAGCCGGTAGACCATCGGCACGAACGCGACGTAGCGGCCGGCCCGCAGCAGCAGCCCGTCGCTGGCGCGCGGGTCCACCGGTGCGGCCATCGCCGAGATCCGGCGCAGCGCTCTGATCGGAGTCGGGTCGGAGACCTCGTCCGACAGCTCGCTGGTGGCGGTCGCGATGGCCGGTGCACCCCGCCGGAGCAGGGTGACGAGGAAGCTGGCCTGCTGGGGCGGTCCCTGGCGGCGCATGATTCTCCATCTCACCTGGTGGGGAAGTGAGTATCGGTCATCCGATCGGCATTCGGATCAACACCCGGAGAAGATCGGCCGAATGTTCTAGTCAGTCGGCTGACTGATCGCCCGGAGGGTCGATGCCCTGCTCCGCCGCCCAGCGCCGCAGTTCCGCCACCGCCTCGTCGTGCTCCAGCGGACCGCGGTCGAGGCGCAGCTCCTTGAGGAACTTCCACGCCTTGCCGACCAGCGGCCCCGGCGGCAGGCCGAGCAGCTTCATGATCTCGTTGCCGTCGAGATCGGGCCGCACCTTGGCCAGGTCCTCGGCGGCGGCGATCCGGGCGATCCTGGCTTCGAGGTCGTCGTAGGTGCGCTGCAGCGCGGCCGCCTTGCGCTTGTTGCGCGTGGTGCAGTCGGCCCGCACCAGCTTGTGCAGCCGGTCCAGCAGGGGACCGGCGTCGGTGACGTACCGACGCACCGCCGAGTCGGTCCACTCGCCCTTGCCGTAGCCGTGGAAGCGCAGGTGCAGGAACACCAGCTGGGAGACCTGCTCGACGATCTCCTTGCTGTACTTCAGCTCACGCAGGCGCTTGCGGGCCATCTTCGCGCCGACCACCTCGTGGTGGTGGAAGCTGACCCCACCGCCCTCCTCGAACTTGCGCGTGGCCGGCTTGCCGATGTCGTGCAGCAGCGCCGCCAGCCGCAGCACGAGGTCCGGCCCGGCCTCCGGGTCGTCCTTGCGCTCCAGCGCGATCGCCTGGTCCAGCACGGTCAGCGAGTGCTGGTAGACGTCCTTGTGCTGGTGGTGCTCGTCGATGGCCAGCCGCATGCCGGGCACCTCGGGCAGCACGTGGTCGCCCAGCCCGGTATCCACCAGCAGCTCCAGGCCGAGCCGCGGGTGCGCGCCGGTGATCAGCTTCGACAGCTCGGCCTGCACGCGCTCGGCGGTGATCCGCTTGATCTCGTCCGCCATCGACGTCATCGCCTCGACCACGCGAGGCGCGGGCTCGAAGCCGAGCTGCGAGACGAACCGCGCGGCGCGCAGCATCCGCAGGGGGTCGTCGGTGAAGGACTCCTGCGGGGTGGCCGGGGTGTCGAGCACCTTCATCCGCACCGCGTCGAGTCCGCCATGCGGGTCGACAAAGGTCTTTGACGGCAACTCGATCGCCATCGCGTTGCAGGTGAAGTCACGGCGCAGCAGGTCACCCTCGATGCTGTCGCCGAAGGTGACCTCGGGATTGCGGCTGACCTGGTCGTAGCTGTCCGCGCGGAAGGTGGTGATCTCCAGCTGCGAGCCGTCCTTGGTCACGCCGACCGTGCCGAAGGCGATGCCGACGTCCCACACCGCGTCGGCCCAGCCCCCGACCACCGCGAGCACCTGGTCCGGCCGGGCGTCGGTGGTGAAGTCGAGATCGGGCGAGAGCCTGCCGAGCAGCGCGTCGCGCACGCTGCCACCCACCAGGTACAGGCGGTGGCCCGCGGCGGCGAAGCGCTCGGCGAGCTGATCGGCCACCGGCGAGATCCGCATCAGCTCGATCACCGCGTTCCGCTGGACGACGAGTTCGTTCACTGGGATCCCACCACGAAAACGGTGCACTTACTACACGCACAGATCAACACGGACACGAGAAGCCAGCGTACCGGCGCGCGCTGTTGCTCTAGCATCGCAGCATGCCTGGATCGGCCGGTCGCTCCGGTGGCGCCAAACCGGGACGCCGGTCCCGGCGCCGCCGTGGCAGGAGGCTGACCACGGTGGACGAGACCTCGGCCGGTGGGCTGGTGGTCGACGCCGAACGGGAGCACGCGGTGCTGATCGGCAGGCTCGACCGCCGCGGGAAACTGCTGTGGTCGCTCCCCAAAGGGCATATCGAAGACGGCGAGACCACCGAGCAGACCGCGGTGCGCGAGGTGAAGGAGGAGACCGGAATTTCCGCGCACGTGCTCCAGCCACTGGGCACCATCGACTACTGGTTCGTCGCCGAGCGGCGGCGGGTGCACAAGACCGTGCACCACTTCCTGCTCGAAGCGGCGGGCGGTGAGCTGTCCGACGAGGACGTCGAGGTGACCGAGGTGGCCTGGGTCCCGGTGGCCGAACTGGAGGCCAAGCTCGCTTACGCCGACGAGCGCACCCTGGTCCGCAAGGCCCGCGAACTGTTCGCGGAACAAGCTTCCCGCTCCTCCGCAGAGGGAGTCCCCGAGTGAAAAGGCTGGCCTCGGCCACGCTGACCGCGTTTCTACTGGTACTGCAGGCGTTCATCGGAGTTCCGGCGAGCGGCGCACAGGCCCAGCCGGGACCGGACGCGCCGAGCAGGCTGCGGCTGGACATCGACGAGATGAACCCGCGGCTGCTGGTGTCCACGTCCTCGACGCTGACCGTGTCCGGCAAGGTGACCAACACCGGTGACCGCCGGATCACCAACGTGCAGGTCCGCCTGCAGTTCGGTGAGCGCCAGACCACCTCCCGCCAGCTCGGCGAGGCACTGGCGGAGGCTCCGCCGACCGACGCCTCGATCACCAAGTACGTCGACGTCGCGCGGGTGGTCGAGCCGGGCCAGACGGTCCCGCTGCAGATCACCGTGCCGCTCGGCGGTGACGCGAAACCGCTGGTCAGCAAGCCGGGCGTGTACCCGCTCCTGGTCAACGTGAACGGCACGCCGGAGTTCGGCGGCCAAGCCAGGCTGGCCGCGTTCAGCATGCTGCTGCCGGTGCTCGGTGTGCCGGGCCAGAGCCCGCCCGCCAAGCCGGAGCGCCCCACCGAGCTGTCCGTGCTGTGGCCCATCGCGGACACGCGCCCGCGCGTGGTGGCCGCGCCGTTCGGCGGCACGCTGGTGCTCTCCGACGACCAGCTGGCCATCGACCTGGCCCCCGGCGGCCGCCTCGACGCGCTGGTCACCGCCGCGAAGAACGTCAAGGGCGAGACCCGGCTGTTCGACTCGATGTGCTTCGCCATCGACCCCGACCTGCTGGAGACCGTCGAGAAGATGGCGGGCGGCTACCTGGTGCGCACCGCCGACGGCGGCCAGGTGCCCGGCCGCGGCAACGACACCGCCACCCGCTGGCTGAACTCGCTGCGCCAGGTCCTCCAGGACTCGTGCACCCTCCAGCTGCCCTACGCCGACGCCGACCTGCCCGCGCTGGCCAAGGTCACCGACGGCGACCCCCGGCTGGCCAAGACCGCGGTCGACAACACCTCGCTGTTCGAGCGCCTGCTCGGGGTGAAGCCCCTGCCCGGTGTGCTCTGGCCGAACGGCGGCCTCGACTCGACCTCGCTCGGCGCGCTCGCCGACGCACGGGTGACCACCGTGCTCGCCGAGTCCGACCAGCTGGTCTCGAACCGCCCGCTGACCGCGCCGGCCACCATCGAGGGCACGAACCTGCGCGGGGTGGCGCTGGACCCGCTGCTCAGCCGGTCGATGGCGGCGACCCGGCCGACCGACGCGGTGGCCGCGAACCTGACCCCGGCCGACGACCCGGACGTGGCCGCGCAGAACGCGCTCGCCGTGCTGGCCTTCCAGACCGGCGCGCAGTCCGACACCGACGGCTCGCCGCTGCTGCTGGCCCCGCCGCGCCGCTGGTCCGCGCCGGTCGACGAGCTGACCCTGCTGCTGCGCACCGTCGGCGACTACTCGAACCTCGGCATGGTCTCGCCGAAGCCGCTGCTGGAGGAGCTGGCGCAGCCGGTCAAGGGCACCGCGAAGATGGACTACGGCGCCAAGGAGGCGCCTGCCGAGCTGCCGCAGCAGGTGATCAGCTCGCTGAACCGGACCGAGCGGGAGACCGCCGACTTCGGCAGCTCGCTGACCGGCGACGCGACCACCCAGGTGGAGCCGGAGGACCTGATCAAGCCGATCCGGTCCGGCCTGATGCGTGCCTCGTCGACGGCCTGGCGGGCCGACGCCGCGGGCGGGCTGGCCTCCGCCGGTGACGCGCGCGGGCAGCTCGACGCCCTGCGTGGCCAGGTCACCGTGGAGACGCCGAAGCAGCAGATCTCGCTGGCCTCGGACACCTCACCGCTGCCGGTGACACTGAAGAACTCGCTGCCGGTCGGCGTGACCGTGCGGATCAACCTGAACAACTTCACCGGGCTGCGGCCCGAGCAGATCCCGGACCGGCCGCTGCCGGCGCGGGGTTCGGTACCGCACCTGATCCAGGCCGAGGCGCTGCGGACCGGGCACTTCAGCGTGGACGTCTCGCTGAGCACCCCGGGCGGCACACCGCTGGGCGCACCGGCCCGGATGGAGCTGAACTCCACCCAGTTCGGCCTGATCACGCTGATCGTCACGATCGTCGCCGGCGCCGCGTTGCTGCTGCTCTCCGGCAGGCGGATCTACCGCCGGGTGCGCGGAAAGGACCGTTCGTAATTTACCCACGGTAACTCCTTGACGCCGATGGGTGGACTGGACCATTCTTCGGAACCATTCCCAGTGGACCGTGAATCGGTTTCATGAATGGTGAGGGGTTACGCGACCATGGCAGCGTTGAAAACCCGCAGGATGCTTGTGCTCACCTGCGCTATCGCCACCCTGAGCACGGCGGCTGCCTGCTCTTCCGAACCCGGCGCGCTGCCGGGCTCGCCTGGCTCCTCCGGTCAGGGAATCATCGACCGCGCCCCGGTCGCGTCAGCCGAGGCCATCGCCGCCAGCCCGACCGCGGCCTCGATCAAGCAGCGCGGCCAGCTGCTCATCGGCGGCTCGCTCGACGCGCCGCTGCTGTCCCAGCAGAACCCCGCCACCGGCGAGACCGAGGGCTTCGACGCCACGCTCGGCAAGCTGCTGGCCAAGTACATCATCGGCTCGCCCGACGCGAAGATCGTCAACTCCAGCTCCGAGACGCGTGAGGCGCTGCTCCAGAACAGCACGGTCGACGTGGTCTTCCAGACCTACACGATCACCCCGCAGCGCGCGGAGAAGGTGGCCTTCGCCGGCCCGTACCTGATGTCCGGTCAGGCGATCGCCACGATGAAGGACAAGACGGCGATCAAGAAGCCCGCCGACCTCAACGGCAAGAAGGTCATCGCGGGCGCGAACACCCCCGGCATCGAGGCGGTCAAGGAGCAGGCCCCGAACGCGGAGATCATCAGCTTCGCCACCGACCCGGAGTGCGTGCAGGCGCTGGAGCAGAACCGCGGTGACGCCTACGTGCAGGACCTGACCCTGCTCGCCGCCTCGGCCCGGCTCAACGACAAGATCCAGATCGTCGGCGAGCCGTTCACCGAGGACCCGTACGGCATCGGCCTCAAGCACGGGGACGACGCGTTCAAGAAGTTCGTCAACGACTGGCTGGTGCAGTTGCAGCAGGCGGGGATCTGGCAGCAGGTGTGGAAGGACTCGCTGGGCACCGTGGTGACCGGTGAGCCGCCCGCCGCGCCCGCCATCGGTTCCGTTCCCGGTTCCTGACCTTGGACGTTCTGCTCGACAACTCCGGCGCCTTCGCCGAGGGGGTGGTTACCACCGTCGAACTGACCGCGCTGTCGTTCGTCGGTGCGCTCGCCATCGCGCTTGTCGTGGTCACCTTCCGGGTGTCCCCGGTGAAGCCGCTGCGCCTGTTCGGCACGGCGTACGTGGAGATCTTCCAGAACGTGCCGCTGCTGCTCTGGATCCTGTTCTTCGTCTTCGGCCTGCCGAAGCTCGGGATCCAGTTCGAGCTGTTCACCACCGCGGTGCTGGCCGTGTCGATGTACTCGGCGGCCTACTACGCCGAAGCGCTGCGGACCGGCATCAACACCGTGGCCACCGGGCAGGCCGAGGCCGCGCGGGCGCTCGGCCTCGGCTTCGGCCAGTCGCTGCGGTGGGTGATCCTGCCGCAGGCGCTGCGCTCGGTGGTGCAGCCGCTCGGCAATCTCACCGTGATGCTGCTGATGAACACCGCGCTGGCGGCCGGGGCCGGACTGGTCGAGCTGAGCACCGCGGCCAACCGGATCAACCTGGTCGAGGCCGAGCCGATCCTGATCTTCTCCGGCGCGGCGGTGGTCTACGCGCTGCTGGCGCTGGTGATCACCGCGATCACCCGGCTGCTGGAGCGGAAGCTGGTGATCCACCGGTGAACGTGCTGTTCGACGAGCCGGGCCCGCGCGCCCGGCGCCGGATCCAGGTCGCCACCGTGGTCAGCGTGCTGGGCGGCGCGCTGCTGTTCGCGCTGGCCGTGCGCCAGTTCGCCGTCAACGGTGAGCTGGACTGGAAGAAGTGGGCGCCCTACACGCAGTGGCCGAACTGGCGCTACCTGCTGACCGCGCTCGGCCAGACCCTGCTCGCGGCCGCGCTGTCCGCGGGCATCGGCGGACTGGCGGGCCTGCTGCTCGCCGTGGCCCGGGCGTCACGGAACGTGGTCGTCAGCGGGCTCGCGCGGGCGTACATGGAGACGGTCCGGGTGATCCCGGCCGTGCTGCTGATCTACGTGGTGCTCTTTGTGCTGCCCAGCCTCGGGCTGGACCTGCCGCTGCTGTGGAAGCTGGTGGTGCCGCTCGCGGTGTCCAGCTCGGCGCAGTTCGGGGAGATCTTCCGGGCGGGCATCCTGTCGCTGGACCGCGGCCAGGGGGAGGCCGCCGCCGCGCTCGGCCTGAGCACCGGCCAGTCGATGCGGCTGGTCATCCTGCCGCAGGCGCTGCGGCGAGTGGTGCCGTCGCTGGTCAGCCAGACCGGCGGGGTGCTGAAGGACACTTCGCTCGGCTTTTTCGTCAGCTACGCCGAACTGCTGTTCAGCGGAAAGGTGCTGATCGGCTACTACCAGAACCAGTTGCTCATCCAGACCTACCTCGTCATCGGCGTCATCTACTTCGCGGCCAACTACGCTCTGTCGCGGTTCGCCCGATGGTTGGAGCGCAGGGGCGAGCGGACGGTGAAGTCCCGGTAATTCGAACGGGACACCCCGGGGCCATTACCCTGGGCATCGTTGAGTAGGCCGCCGATGGATTGGGCACGTGTTGGACAGAGAGCCGGGCTCGCCACCGGAGCGACCCGGGCGACAGCGGTCTGACCGGCCACCCCAGGCCACGCCGCCTCGACCCGAGCGCCCGGAGCGACAGCAGCCACCGCCCGACCGGATCCCCCCGGTCCGGGCGCAACGGCCCGCGCCCACCGACGGCCGCACCCGGCAGGTCCCGGTGCGGAAGGCGCCGCCGCCCACGCGCGCGATGCCGGTGCCGCCTCCGCCGGGCCAGCAGCCCAGCCGCCAGACCCCACGCCCGGACTGGCCGGCCCAGGAGCACCCGGCGGCCGGTCGCCCCGGCCCCCCGCCGAACGGCAGGCCGGTCACCCCGGAGCGCGTCCGCCAGGATCGCCCCGGCCCGCCGGAACGCACCGGACGGCCCGGCCCACCGGACCAGGGCGGCCGCGCCGATCGGCCCAGCCCGCCGGAGCGCCACGGTCCTCCTGATCCAGCCGCACGTCCCGGTTCGCCGGAGCGCCACGGTCCTCCTGATCCAGCCGCACGTCCCGGTTCGCCGGAGCGTCACGGTGCACCCGACCCAGCGGCCCGTCCCGGTTCGCCGGAGCGCCATGGCCCCTCCGACCAAGCCGCACGTCCCGGTTCGCCGGAGCGCGGTGGCCGCCCGGTCCCGCCGGATCAGGGCGCCCGCTCCGGAGCCCGCCCGATCCCACCCGAGCCGGTCGGCCGCGCGGATCGGCCCGGCCCGGCCCCCACCAGCCACCTCCCGCAGCCCGGCGCACCCGCTCCGGCTCCGGTTCCGCCGGTGCGCGGCCCGCAGCGGCCACCGCCGCCGATCCAGCAGCGGCCGCCCCGGCCCGAGCCGCCGGTCCGCCCGTGGAACCGCGAGCGCCCGGACGGTCCGCCGCCCCCGCGTCCCCGGGTCGAGTACACCCAGCTCATCCCGGTCGACCGCGGCCTGCCGCCCGGCGCGCGCTGGCCCACCGCCGACCCGGACATGCACCGGCCGTACGACGAGTACGCCACCCGGTTCCTCCCGCGCATCTCCGACGGGGTCGCGCCCACCGAGGCGCAGCCCAGCGGTGGCGCGAGCGGCACCCCGTCGCTCGCCAAGTCCAGCGGCCGGATGGCGATCGCCACCCTGGCCAGCCGGATCACCGGGTTCGCCTGGAAGATCATGCTCGGCGCGGTGGCCTCGCTCGGCGTCATCTACGACTCGTTCACCGTCGCCAACACGCTGCCGCTGATCATCAACGAACTGCTGCTCGGCGGCGTGCTGACCAGCGTGGTGGTCCCGCTGCTGGTCCGCTCGCAGGACGACGAAGACGGCGGCGAGGCCTACACGCAGCGCCTGCTCACCATGGCGACCACGGTGCTGCTGCTCGGCACGGTGCTCTCGGTCGCCTTCGCCCCCCAGGTCACCGGCCTGCTGATGGCCGAGGGCGGCGGGGGCAACTCGCAGGTGGCCACCTGGTTCGCCTACCTGCTGCTGCCCGGCCTGCTGTTCTACGGGCTGTTCGCGGTGCTCTCGGCGATCCTGAACGCCAAGCAGATCTTCGGGCCGGCCCAGTGGGCCCCGGTGATCAACAACCTGGTCATCTTCGTGACCATCGGCCTCTACGCGATCCTGCCCGGTGACCCGACGCTGGTGCCGTCGAAGATGAGCGAGCCGAAGGTGCTGGTGCTCGGCCTCGGCGTGCTGACCGCGATGACCGTGCAGGCCCTGTTCCTGGTGCCCGCGCTCAAGCGGTCCGGCTTCAAGTTCAAGTGGCGCTGGGGCCTGGACTCGCGGCTCAAGGAGTTCGGCGGCCTGGCCACCTGGATCTTCGCCTACGTGGCGATCAGCCAGATCGGCATGATCATCAACACCAACGTGCTGACCAGCGGGCAGGCCGGTGGGGTGTCGATCTACTCGAACGCCTGGCTGCTGTTCCAGCTGCCGTACGGGATCATCGGCGTCTCGCTGCTGACCGCGATCATGCCGCGGATGAGCCGTGCGGCCGCCGACGGCGAGACCAAGAAGCTGGTCGCCGACATGTCCTACGCCTCGCGCATCTCCACGGTGATGCTGGTGCCGATCTCCGCGGTGATGACCGTGGCGGGCACGTCGATCGGCATCGCGCTGTTCACCTTCGGCAAGGGCGAGATCGAGCAGGCCGAGCGGCTGGGCCAGGCGCTGGCCGTGTCGGCCTTCGGCCTGCTGCCGTACGCGCTGGTCATGCTGCAGATGCGGGTGTTCTACGCGATGAAGGACTCCCGCACGCCGACGCTGATCATGGTGGTGATGACCGGGGTCAAGATCCCGCTGCTCTACCTGGCCTCGGCCCTGCTCGCGCCGCAGCACATCGTGCTCGGCGTGATGATGGTGAACTCGCTGGTGTTTGTCATCGGCGCGATGCTGGGGCAGGTTTGGCTGTGGGTGCGGCTGGGCAACCTGCGCAGCAAACGGGTACTGGGGGTGATCCTGTTCACCGTCGTGGCCAGCGCCGCCGGCGTGGGCGCCGCGCTGGTGGTCGGCATGATCGTGCCGGACGCGCTCGGCGCCACCCTGCAGGCCTGGGTGAAGCTGGTGTTGCAGGGCGTGGTCGGCATCGGCGTCTCTTTCGGCGTGCTGATGGCGTTGAAGGTCGAGGAGCTGAAACCGGCGACCTCGAGAATCACCCGGATGATCAAGCGTGGGTAACGATTACGGCGTGGATCGGCATAGTGCTCGTGTCACATTCACGTACCCTCGGTTGGAGAAATGCAGGAGAGTGCGGTGGACACGAGCCGGAAAGAAGGGGGTGCGGGGAAGGTGGGAGCCCGTGCCCGGAGCGGACCGCTGGCGCCCGGGGCCGTGGTCGGCGACGGCCGGTACCGCCTGCTCGCCCAGTTCGGCATCGACGAACGGGCCGACGCCCACCTCTGGCGCGCTCGCGACGGCCAGCTCCGGCGTGACGTCGCGCTGACCCTGCTCGTCGGCGATCCGGCCGACGCGGACGCCGCACGCCTGGCCCGTCGCACCCTGGAACGCGCCGCCCACGCGGCCAAGTTCAGCCACGACGGGGTCGCCAGGGTCCTCGATGTGCTGAATCTCGGCAACGGCATCACCTCCAGTGAGGGCCTGCTCGGCATCGTGGTCGCCGAATGGACCAAGGGCAGCGACCTGGTCGACCTGGTGGCGGACAAGCCGGTCGAGCCGGGTGCCGCCGCCCGCATGGTCGGCGCACTGGCCCAGGCCGTCGAGCAGGCACACCAGTCCGGTCTGGTGCTCGGCCTCGACCACCCGCAGCGGCTGCGCCTCACCCCGGACGGCGCGCTGCGCCTCGCCTTTCCCGGTCCGCTGCCCGACGCCACCCTGCGTGACGACGTCAAGGCCATCGGCGGGGTGCTGTACCTCCTGCTCACCGGCCGCTGGGCGCTGCCGGGCGGCCCGCCTGCCATTCCGACCGCTCCGCACGCGCCGAACGGCCGCATCGTGCCGCCGCGCTCGCTGCAGCCGCGCGTCCCGCAAACGCTTTCGTCGCTGGCCGTGCGCACCATCGAAGACGGTGGTCACGGCGGCATCCGCACCAGTTCGGCCATTCTCGCGGTGCTCGACCAGGCCGCCGAGGAGGAGGAACGCACCCAGCTGATCCAGCAGGTCGGTGCCCCACCCGAAGAGGAGGCGGACGCCGACGGCGCGATCTGGACCACGAAGAAGCCGGTCAAGGACTCCGCGCGGCGGCGCAAGCTGGCGCTGGGCGTGACCGTGCTGGTGGTGACCGCGGTCGGCATCCTGGCCTGGCTCGGCATGCTGGCCATCTCGTTCTTCCAGGAAAGCCCCGATTCGGGCGGCCCGACGGTGAACGTCGCCGAGCCGACGCCCACCGCGGCGCCCGATCCCGGCGGCAACCCGGCTCCGCCGCCCGGCGAGACGCCCGCCGGTGGCCCGCCGGTGAAGCCGCAGACGGTCAACGTCTACAACCCCGGCGGTGAGGGCGACGCCCCGGCGCGGGCGAAGAACGTGCTCGACGGCAAGCGCGAGACGTTCTGGCGCACCGACGAGTACCGCCAGCAGTTCCCCGACCTCAAGCCGGGCGTCGGCCTGCTCAGCAGCTTCGAGCAGTCGGTGAAGCTGAGCTCGGTGAAGATCGCCGCGGAGAGCCCCGGCACCACGGTGGAGATCAGGGTCGCGGACAAGAAGAACCCGAAGTTCTCCGAGACCCGCCTGGTCGGCTCGGGTGAGCTGAGCGGCCAGGACAACGAGGTCAAGCTGTCCGAACCAGCCGAAGGGCGGTACGTGATCGTGTGGATCACAAAGCTCGGCACGGACGGCGACAAGCACGTCACCCAGATCAACGATCTGGAGTTCGTGTCGGCTGCCTAGTGTCCCTCGTGTGGGGGAAGCGGTAGTCGATAGGCTCTTACGAGTGACCGCTGCAACTCCCACGGACGCCGCCCTCATAGCGGCGCACGCCGCGGGCGATCCGCATGCCTTCAGTGAGCTGGTCCGCCGACATCGTGACCGGATGTGGGCCGTCGCCCTGCGCACCCTGCGAGATCCCGAGGAAGCGGCCGACGCCCTGCAGGACGCCTTCATCTCGGCGTTCCGCGCGGCCGGCAACTTCCGGGCCGAGTCCCAGGTGACCACCTGGCTGCACCGCATCGTGGTGAACGCCTGCCTCGACCGGGTCCGCCGCCGTCAGGCGCGGCCCACCGTCCCCCTGCCCGAGACCAGCCACAACGAACCGGCCACCCCGCGCGACTCGATGTCCGAGCGGGAGACCCGCCTGGTCATCAAGGAGGCGCTGGACCAGCTCCCCGAGGACCAGCGCGCCCCGATCGTGCTGGTCGACGTCGAGGGCTACTCGGTGGCCGAAACCGCGGAAATGCTCGGTATCGCACAGGGAACCGTGAAGAGCCGGTGTGCGCGAGGTCGCGCCAAGCTCGCCAAGGTTCTCGGACATCTGCGGAACCCCGACGCGGAACCCGGCGTCCCAACTAACGAAAGCAAACATGACCGCACCGAGCGGCGTGTGTCGCGTCCGCTCGGGACGCAGGGTCAGAGGGAGGGACGATGACGGACGAGAGTCGGGGGATTGGCGGGGCCGTTGGCCCGCCTTGGTCTGTCGACGTGCTCGCCGACCTGCATGCGGGAGTGCTCGATGAACGGGAGGCCGCCGAGCTGTGGCCGCTCGTCCGCGCCGATGCCGAGGCTTCGGCGATCATCGAGGCGCTGGAGTCCACCACGGCCGATCTCGCCTCGCTCGGCGACGCCGACGTGGAACCGATGCCGGCGGAGTTCGCCGCCCGGCTGGACGCGGCGCTCGCCGAGGAGATGGCACGGTCGGCGGGAAACGCCGGTCCGGCGGCACCGGAGCCGATGGCGCCGCCGGTAGCACCCGTGGTCGGCATCGACGTCGCCCGCCGCAGGCGCCGGGCGAAGATCGCCGGCTGGAGCGCCGGGGTGGTCGGCATCGCGGCGGCGGCCATCGCGGCGATCGCCATCGCGGTCCCCGGTGGTAGCGGCAACGACGGCGCCGGGCAGCCGCCGGTGGCGCAGCCACCACCAGGGGCGGGCTCGAACGAGCCACCGCTGGCGTTGCAGCAGGACAACATCCCGATCGGCGAGATCCTCGGGTCCACCGGGAAGATGGACTACGGGCCGCTGGGCACCCGCGAGCGGGTCGACCAGTGCCTCGCCGAAAACGGGTTCGACCCGGCGGTGAAGCCGGCGGGCATCCGCGGTGCCACCATCGACGGGCAACCGGCCACGCTGGTGATCCTCACCCCCGGCACGATCGGGCAGTTCCAGCTCGTCGCGCTGTCCACGGACTGCGCGAAGGTGATGGACCGGACGGTCGGCGGAAAATAGGCGTTTGAGCAGGGGCGGCACCCTCGTGGTGCCGCCCCTTTCTCGTCAGCTGCGGTGTGCGTCACCCCGCGGGAACACCGCGACCTACGATCGTGTTAGGCCAGGTACACGGCTACTACGAGCGGAGGCAAAGGGTGGCTGCAGAGGACGTTCGGAACCTGATCATCGTCGGATCGGGTCCCGCCGGCTACACCGCGGCGGTGTACGCGGCACGCGCGCAGCTGGACCCGCTGGTGTTCGAGGGGTCCCAGTTCGGCGGGGCGCTGATGACCACCACCGAGGTGGAGAACTACCCCGGTTTCCGCGACGGCATCCAGGGCCCGGCGCTGATGGAGGAGATGCGCGAGCAGGCCAAGCACTTCGGCGCCGACCTGCGGGCCGAGGACGCCGAGGAACTCGACCTGACCGGGGAGATCAAGTACGTCACGGTCAACGGCAAGCGCTACGCCGCGCGGGCCGTGGTGCTGGCGATGGGTGCCGCCGCGCGCTACCTGCACGTTCCCGGCGAGCAGGAACTGCTCGGCCGCGGGGTGTCCTCGTGTGCCACCTGCGACGGCTTCTTCTTCCGCGACCACGACATCGCCGTGGTCGGCGGCGGTGACTCCGCGATGGAGGAGGCCACCTTCCTGACCAAGTTCGCGAAGTCGGTGACCATCGTGCACCGCCGCGAGGAGTTCCGCGCCTCGAAGATCATGCTGGAGCGCGCCCGCGCGAACGACAAGATCAAGTGGGCGCTGAACAAGGCGATCACCGGTGTGGTCGGCGAGGACAAGGTTTCCGGCCTGAAGCTGGAGGACACCCGTACGGGTGAGGCCTCGACACTGGACGTGACCGGGTTCTTCGTCGCGATCGGGCACGACCCGCGCAGCGAGCTGGTCCGCGGCCAGGTGGACCTGGACGACAACGGGTACGTGGTGACCAAGGGGCGCAGCTCCTACACCAACATCGACGGGGTGTTCGCGGCCGGCGACCTGGTCGACCACACCTACCGGCAGGCGATCACCGCGGCGGGCTCCGGCTGCGCGGCGGCGATCGACGCGGAACGCTGGCTGGCGGAGCACGCCGTGACCGAGCAGGCGGCCGAAGCGCCCGAGCTGGTCGGCGGCGGCTACGGCGCGAGCAACTGACTTTCCGGATCCACCGAAAAAGGAGAGAAGATGACCGACACGGTCAAGGTCACTGACAAGAGCTTCACCGACGACGTCCTGACCAGCGACAAGCCGGTTCTGGTGGACTTCTGGGCGACCTGGTGCGGCCCGTGCCGCATGGTGGCTCCGGTGCTCGAGGAGATCGCCGCGGAGCACAAGGACAAGCTCACGATCGCCAAGCTCGACATCGACGAGAACCCCAACACCGCGCGTGACTACCAGGTCATGTCGATCCCGACGCTGATCCTGTTCCAGGGCGGCAAGCCGGTGAAGCAGATCGTCGGCGCGAAGCCGAAGGCCGCACTGCTTTCGGATTTGTCCGACGTACTCTGAACCAACCCACCCGGGTGACCCGTATCGCATGATGCGGGTCACCCGGGTTTTTCACGACCCGCACCGCTCAACCCGTCACACCAGCGGGCTCGGCGACGATGAACCGGTTACCCGGTCTGATGACCGGGAGCACGCTAGGCAACCCTGCGCGCTCACCGAGAGTTCGCAGGGCACAATAGAGCCCCTGGGCCATGCTGCCCAGTGAAATTCGCCCAGCGCCGATCCGGCGCCCAAGGAAGAGCGAGGAGTGCATGCGGGTACTCCGCCGCGGCGACGCCGGTCCCGATGTCGCCGAGATCAGGTCGATGCTGGCCGCGCTGGAGCTGCTGCCCCCGGTGAACGGGTCGCCCGGCTCCTTCGACGCGGCGGTGGAACAAGCCGTACGGGCGTTCCAGCAGCGCCGAGGCCTGATCACCGACGGCATCGTCGGCCCGGCCACCTACCGCGCGCTGCGCGGGTCGAGCTACCACCTGGGCAGCCGCCCGCTCGCGTACCTGATCTCCGCGCCGGTGCACGGTGACGACGTGTTCGCGCTGCAGGAGCGGCTGACCGAACTCGGTTTCGACGCCGGCCGCCCCGACGGGGTGTTCGGCCCGCAGACCGAGCAGGCGCTGCGCACCTTCCAGCGCGACTACGGCCTGGTGGTGGACGGCATCTGCGGCGGCGGCACGGTTCGCGCGCTGCGCCAGCTTTCCCCGCGTGCCCGCGGTGGCCGCCCGGTGTTCCTGCGCGAGCAGGAGCAGGTCCGGCGCTCCGGCCCGAGGCTGCGCGGCAAGCGCATCGTGATCGACCCGGGGCACGGCGGCCAGGACGGCGGCGTGGTGGTCGGCGGCCTGCGCGAGGCGGACATCGCCTGGGATCTGGCCCGTCGGCTCGAAGGCCGGATGAAGGCCACCGGCATGGAGGCCCTGATCTCGCGGGGTCCGGACCACAGCCCGGCCGAAGCCGACCGCGCCGCCTTCGCGAACGACGCCGGGGCGGACCTGTTCCTGTCCCTGCACAGCGACCAGAACCAGTCGCCGTACGCGCAGGGCGTGGCGAGCTTCCACTACGGCACCGGCAACGGCACCAGCTCGACGGTGGGTGAGCTGCTGGCGGGCTTCATCCAGCGCGAGCTGGCCGCGCGCACCGGCCTGCTGGACTGCCGCACGCACCCGAAGACGTGGGAGATCCTGCGGCTGACCAGGTGCCCCGCGGTCCGCGTGGAGATCGGCTACCTGACCAACCCGGACGACCGGCGCCGCATGTCGGACCCGGCCTTCCGGGACGTGGTCGCCGAGGGCATCCTGATCGCCGTCAAGCGCCTGTACCTACTGGGCGAGGGCGACCAGCCCACCGGCACCTTCACCTTCGCCGACGTGCTCGCCTACGAGCTGGCCAAGGCCGACTGAGCTTTCACACAGAACATGGCCCGGCGCCTACCGCCGGGCCATGTTCTTGTCTGTTCCTGGGCACTGTTTCTGGGGACAACTGTGCACAACCCTGTGGACAAGTCGTCACACCGTTAACAAAGTGTGGATAACTCGCCGTCAGGAGCGGGCGACGCTCGGTTCCGCCGTGGTGATGGTGACCTGGCCGAGCAGGCGCTCCAGCGCGGCTTCGACGTCTTCCTTCCAGGAGATCGCCGACCGCAGTTCCAGGCGCAGGCGCGGGAACTTCGGGTGCGGGCGCACGGTCTTGAAGCCGACCGACTGGAGGAACTCGGCGGGCAGCACGCAGGCGTGTTCCGTGCCGGGTGCCGGTTCGGTGGCACCGAAGGCCTCGATCGCCTTCACCCCGCGGCGGGTCAGGTCCTTCGCCACGGACTGCACGAGCATGCGGCCGAGGCCGCCGCCGCGGAACTCCGGGGCGACGTGGAAGGCGGTGAGCAGCACCGCGTCCGGGGCCGGTGGTGAGGTGGGGAAGGCGTTCGCCCGCGGCACCGCGTTCGGCGGGGCGTAGAGCACGAACCCGATCGGCAGCGTGTCGCTGTAGACGATCCGGCCGCAGGAACCCCACTCCAGCAGCACGCTGGACACCCAGGCTTCCTTCTCGACCTCGGTTTCGCCGAACTCCTCGGCCTGCGCCTTCAGGTGCGGCGCGACCTCCCAGTAGACGCACCGCCGGCAGTGCAGGGGGACCTGGTCCAGGTTGTCCAGCGTGACGCCCACGACGCGTCGCGACACCCGACGACCTCCCCTGAGTTACGAACCCGATGCGGGACGCGGTTCATCGCAAGAGCAAACCGGCCCGAGATCACAGGATAGGCGGATGTGATGAGCACCGGAAGAGCCGAGGTCCCGAAGAGGGGATGGTTACACTCGATGGATCTACGAACGAGTAGCACTGATCATGCCGGCCGACATCGTTTGCGAAGTGCCCGATGAGCGAAAAGCGCCCAGTCAGACAGCCGCAAAGCGGCCACCACAACCTCGACCCGCACCTGCCGCGCTACGCCGCGCGCACCGCGGGCATGACGGCCTCGGAGATCCGAGCGCTCTTCGCGGTCGCCAGCCGTCCCGAGGTGGTATCGCTGGCCGGCGGCATGCCGAACCTGGCCGCGCTCCCGCTCGACTCGCTGTCCTCCCAGATGGCCGAACTGATCGCGAACGACGGCCTGGTGGCCTTGCAGTACGGCTCCGCGCACGGCGTTCCGGCGCTGCGTGAGCAGATCTGCGAGGTGATGTCGCTCGAGGACATCAGCGCCCACCCGGACGACGTGGTGGTCACCGTCGGCTCCCAGATGGGCCTGGACATGGTGACCCGGCTGTTCTGCGACCCCGGTGACGTGGTGATCGCCGAGGGCCCCTCCTACGTGGGCGCGCTCGGCTCGTTCGCCGCCTACCAGGCCGAGGTCGTGCACGTCGCGATGGACGACCAGGGGCTGGTGCCCGAGGGTCTCCGCGAAGCGCTCGCGCACTGCCGCACGCACGGCAAGCGGGTCAAATTCCTTTACACCATCCCGAACTTCCACAACCCCGCCGGCGTGACGCTGGCCATCGAGCGGCGTGCGGAGATCCTGGAGATCTGCCGCGAGTACGACGTGCTGGTGGTCGAGGACAACCCGTACGGCCTGCTCGGCTTCGACGGCCAGACCTATCCGGCGCTGCGCTCGATGGACCCGGACAACGTGGTCTACCTCGGCTCGTTCTCCAAGACCTTCGCCTCCGGCCTGCGGGTCGGCTGGGTGCTCGCGCCGCACGCCGTGCGCGAGAAGCTGGTGCTCGCGGCCGAGTCCGCCACGCTGTGCCCGCCCACGCTGAACCAGCTGGTCGTCTCGCGCTACCTGGCCACGCACGACTGGAAGGGCCAGATCAAGACCTTCGGCGAGAACTACCGCGAACGCCGTGACGCCATTCTTTCCGCGCTGGAGCAGCACATGCCGCCCGGCTGCTCGTGGACGCACCCCGACGGCGGGTTCTACGTGTGGGTGACCGTGCCGGAAGGCGTGGACACCAAGGCGATGCTGCCGCGCGCGGTGACCGCGCGCGTCGCCTACGCCTCGGGCACCGGCTTCTACGCCGACGGGTTCGGCAGCAGGCAGATGCGCCTGTCGTACTGCTACCCGACGCCGGAGCGCATCCGGGAGGGCGTGCGCCGGCTCGCGGCCGTGCTCGAATCCGAAATGGACCTCATGCGCACCTTCGGTAGCGTGAACCCCCGCGCGGTGTCCGGGCCGGAGAACCCCTCGCCCGACACCGCCTGACGAACCACAGAACCTGAGGAGTTCCCCGGTGGCCGAACGCACCGTTGCCGTGCTCGCTGGCGGTCTGTCCCACGAACGCGACGTTTCCCTGCGGTCGGGCAGGCGGCTGTCCGCCGCGCTGCGCGCCGAGGGGCTGACGGTGGAGGAGTGGGACACCGACGCCGGGCTCCTCGAGCGGTTGCGCACCCAGCGGCCGGACGCCGCCGTGGTCGCGCTGCACGGCGGCCAGGGCGAGAACGGCTCGGTGCAGACCGTGCTGGAAATGCTGGAGGTGCCGTTTGTCGGCACCAGCTCGCAGGGCTGCCGCCGCGCCTGGGACAAGCCGACCGCGAAGGCGTTGCTGGCCAAGGCGGACTTCTCCACGCCGGACTGGGTGGTGCTGCCGCACAGCACCTTCCGCGAACTGGGCGCGCAGGCGGTGCTCGACGCCATGGTGGACCGCCTCGGCCTGCCGCTGATCCTCAAGCCGGACCAGGGCGGCTCGGCACTGGGCACCCAGGTGGTGCGCGACGCGGCGGAACTCCCGGCCGCGATGGTCGGCTGCTTCGCATACGGGGACACGGTTCTCGCGGAGCGGTTCGTCGACGGGGTCGAGGTCGCCGTGGCGGTCGTCGAAACCGAAGCCGGGCCGACCGCGCTGCCCGCGGTGGAGATCGTGCCCGAGAGCGGGGTGTACGACTACACCGCTCGCTACACCGCCGGGCTGACCGACTTCTTCGCGCCTGCTCGACTTTCCGAGGAGTCCGCGAAGGCGGTCGGCGAACTCGCGGTGGCGGCGCACCAGTTGCTCGGCCTGCGCGACATCTCGCGGACCGACGCGGTCGTCGGCGCCGACGGCACCGTGCACTTCCTCGAAGTGAACCTCTCGCCGGGGCTCACCGAAACCTCGACCGTGCCGATGGCGATCGAGGCCAGCGGCGGTTCGCTCGGCGCGGTCTTCGCCGAACTCATCGACCGCGCGATCAAGCGCTGACCGAGCGCCGGATCGGTCCGATCCGGCGGCGCGATCTTCGATGCCGCTGTGTACTCGTGGATCAACGCTGCGAAATCATCACCGTGACGAAACGACCCGGGATGATCCCTAATCGGATTCCTGTGTCCGATTTGTCGCATTCGGATCCATCAGCGCGACGATCCGCTCAAGATCGTCCACCGAGCCGAACTCGACCACGATGCGGCCCTTCCGGCGGCCGAGGTCGACCTTGACGCGGGTGTCGAAGGTGTCGGAGAGCCGCACCGCGAGGTCCTGCAAGCCCGGCGCCTGCATCGGCTTGCGGGGAGCGGGCTTCGCCTTGCGCGGTGTCTCGCACTTCTTGAGCGTCACCGCCTCTTCGGTCGCGCGGACCGACATGCCCTCCGCGACGATCCGGGCGGCCAGGTCCTCCTGATCCTCCGGGTTCTCCAGCGACAGGAGAGCGCGCGCGTGCCCGGCGGAGAGCACCCCCGCGGCCACCCGGCGCTGCACCGGCAACGGCAGCTTCAGCAGCCGGATGGTGTTCGTGATGACCGGACGGCTGCGGCCGATGCGCCCGGCCAGCTCCTCGTGGGTCACCTCGAACTCGTCGAGCAGCTGCTGGTACGCGGCGGCTTCTTCGAGCGGGTTGAGCTGGACGCGGTGGATGTTCTCGAGCAGCGCGTCGCGCAGCATCGCCTCGTCGGCGGTCTGGCGGACGATGGCCGGGATCTTCTCCAGCTCGGCCTGCTGCGACGCCCGCAGACGCCGCTCGCCCATGACAAGCTCGTACTCGTCGCCGGGGAGCTGCCGCACCACGACGGGCTGCATGAGCCCGAACTCGCGGATCGAGTGCTCCAGCTCGGCCAGCGCGTCCTCGTCGAAGACCTGCCGCGGCTGCTTCGGGTTCGGCTTGATCGCGCTGAGCGGCACCTCGCGGTAGACCGCGCCGGCGACCTCACCGCTTGGCGCGGGGGCCGCCGTGCCACCGTTCTGGCCGTTGTCGGTGCTGACCGGTTTCAGATCGACCGGCTTGCCCTCGGCGTTGACCGGGCCGGTGGGGATCAGGGCGGCCAGGCCGCGCCCGAGCCCACCCCTGCGTTCGGCACTCATTGATTCTCACCGTTCTTCACACCGCGCTCGGCGATCTCGCGCGCCGCGTCCAAATAACTCAGTGCCCCGCGGGAACCGGGGTCGTAGGCGAGGATCGTCTGGCCGTAGCCGGGCGCCTCGGAGACCTTCACGCTGCGGGGGATGACCGTCTTCAGCACGACCTCGCCGAAGTGGTTGCGCACCTCCTGGGTCACCTGGTCGGCGAGCTTGGTGCGCCCGTCGTACATGGTGAGCAGGATGGTGGAGACAGCCAGCTCGCGGTTCAGGTGCTGCTGCACCAGTTCGATGTTGCTGAGCAGCTGCCCGAGACCTTCCAGCGCGTAGTACTCGCACTGGATCGGGATGAGCACCTCCTGCGCGGCGACCATCGCGTTCACCGTGAGCAGACCGAGCGACGGCGGGCAGTCGATGAAGACGTAGTCGACGCCGAGCTGGTCGATCGCGTCGCTCGTCAGTGCTTCTTTGAGGCGCGTCTCCCGGGAGGCCATCGAGACCAGCTCGATCTCGGCACCCGCGAGATCGATCGTGGCGGGCACGCAGAAGAGATTGGGGGACTGCTCGCTGACCGCCGCGGCGTCCGCCAGGGTCACTTCGCCGAGCAGCACCTCGTAGACCGAGGGCGTGCCCGAGCGGTGTTCCACGTTGAGCGCGGTGCTGGCGTTGCCCTGCGGGTCGAGGTCGACCACGAGCGTCTTGAGCCCGTGCACCGCGAGGGCGGCGGCGAGGTTCACCGCGCTGGTCGTCTTGCCGACCCCGCCCTTCTGGTTGGCGACCGTGAGCACGCGGCGGCGATCCGGCTTGGGGAGTTGGTAGGACTCCGGGTGCAGGACCCGCGCGGCACGCATGGCTTCTTCCGCGATCGGGGTCCACCCCACGTCATGTCCGGTGTTTGCTGACGACGGTGGGTTCACCGGCCGAAGCACCTCCTCGATAGGGGCGAGCTGTTCTGGGTTCGTTTCACGTGGAACATCTCCTCAACGACGGCGCTGTGTCTTCGTCTTCGCCTTCTTCTCCGGCGAGACGCGGGGGATCAGCACCACGGTGGTCGGCACGTCCAGCAGACCGCCACCGCATTCCACCACCGTCGCTTCACCGCCACCGGCCTTGGTCACCGCGAGCCGGTCTCGCGTTATCTCCTCCGCGGCACTCGATCCCTTCAACGCGAGCAGTGTGCCGCCAGTGCGCACCAGGGGCAGGCACCAGCCGGCCAGCTTCGCCAGGGGAGCGACCGCTCGCGCGGTCACCACATCGCGTTCAGCCGCGGCGGCCAACACGGCTTTCTCCTCCGCCCGGCCACGCAACACGGTGACGGACGACAGGTTCAGCTCGTCCACGACTTCGGTGAGCCAGTCAACGCGCCGCGCCATCGGCTCGATGAGCACGATATCGAGGTCCGGCCGAGCGATCGCAAGTGGAACCCCCGGAAGCCCGGCCCCGGACCCGACGTCGGCGACGCGGGCGGCGGTGCTGATCCTCTCGCCGATCACCGCGGAGTTCAAGACGTGGCGATCCCACAGGCGGTCAACTTCACGCGGACCGATTAACCCGCGCGCCACTCCGTGCTCGGCGAGCATCGCGGTGAACCGCTCGGCGAGGGGGAGTCGCTCCCCGAAGACCTGCTTTGCCGCCGCCGGCGTGCCGATGACGTCTTCCACACCCACTCAGAACTCCTCTTCGGTCGCCGTTTCACGTGAAACGACGTGACTCGATTGTCCCCGAAGAAGACGTCATTACCGCGCGACGCACCCGCAGATGTGCACGATCCCACGTCAAGTTTCACGTGAAACGCGCTTGGAGCGCGGTGAGGTCCGCCTCCGACAAGCCGTTCCCGAGGAGGAAGCTCGGCATCGCCAACGAGCCGATGGTCGCCGTCAGCGACGCCTCGACCGTCGTGCCATGGCCGGCGACCAGCTCCCGCACGGCCGTGAGTTGGTCGCGGGCACCCATCTCGACGTACCGCGGCTTCATCCGCTCATACGTCAGCAGGTAGTCGGCGACGATCTCGTCCGCCTCGGCTCCGGCCAACGCGAGCAACACGAGCGCGAGCAACCCGGTCCGGTCCTTGCCGCCGGCGCAATGGAACACGACGCACCCCGGCTCCGCGCGCGCCACCGCCCTCACCGCGGCGATTACCAACTCTGGATGCTCAGCCAGCAGCGCGGGGTAGTGCAGCGGAGAGGACAGGCCGTCGAGCTTGGTCCAGTGTTCGTAGAAGGGCGACCCCACCGGATCCAACGGCGCCCGCACCACCGTCATTCCCACCGGCCGCCCCACCCAGTCCGGCTCGCACTCCTCCGCGTTCCGGAGGTCGACGACCGCGCGAACCCCATACGCCCACGCCGCCGCCCACCCGGCTTCGCTCAACCGAGTCGGCGCCTCCATGCGCACAAGCGCCCCCGGCCGGATCTGTCCCAACCCGCCGAGATCCCGAACGTTGAGGCACCCGTCCCACAGAAGTTCTCTGCCATCGGTCACCCCCGAAAGACGCTCCGCCCGCGCACCCGGTTGGCCCCAATCCCCGGCCCACCTTCACTCCAGCCAACTCGCCCTCCGCAGCCGGTCGTGTCGCGCGCCCCTCGGTTCATATCCGAGCCCGCTTTGCCCGCGAAGAGCAGGAGCTCACTCATTTCACTCGGGCCGGGGTGAACTGACTGAACTATGTCGGCTGAGTCGCCTGAACATGCGCTGGGTGTTCGGCGGTGGCGACAGGCACTGATGGGTCGGAGTTCTTCGGGGTTGTCCAGGTCGTAATGAATGCAGTCGACGATGCCGGTGTCGAGGTTTCCGACCTCGAGTTCGGCTTCACCGCTGGTCCCGATGATGAACCAGCCCACCATGTCGCCGGTCTCGCAGACAACTCTGGCGGCTCTCTTCTCGTATTCAGGGTCGAGAGTGAGCTGCCATTGAATCGCGGTAGCTTCCCCCTTCGGTGCGTAGGTATGGACGGCCGCGCCGAACTGGGCGAGGTCGAACTCGATCGCCTACCGATGCTATGCCGCCGCGATTGTGGTGGGCGCTGGCAGTTCGTCTTGTTGCGGAGTATGGCGAACAGGATGTCGCAGCGGCGCGTCGTGCAGCCGCTTACCAGCCCGGCCCAGGCCGACGGCGTGGTGCTCGCCCTTGCCGACCTCCAAGCCAAAGAGCACGGCGTATCAAAGGCTGGCAGCCATACACCCCGCCGCTCCCAAGGGGGGACGTCCCAAGTCCAGTTTATCCGGCATGGACTGTCGCTGGGGCTGGCGAAGGCGGGACTGTGGATGGGGCACCCGACTGTGGACAAGACGTCTGGGGAGCGCGGCGGCTGTGGCGGTGAGAGTGCCGATCGGGTAGGGCAGCGAAGGCCCCGCGAGTAGGGCCACCGGTGGCACCGAGCGGTGTGGTCACCACCCGCCGCATCCCGGCGACCGTGGCCGGCGGCACCCGCGCGGGCAACGCCACCGTGGTGCCGACGCTCAGCGGAAGCGGCACCGGAAGCGGAAGCGAAGTTGTCGGCCTGCCAGGTGCCGCCCGCCCACGGAACCACCGTGGCCAGAGCAGCGCTGCCCAGTTTCACGTGAAACGCGAAGCGGCCCGCCGGATGCAGATCCGGCGGGCCGCTTCGAACGAAGAACAACTCAGGACGGGGAGACCACCACGCGACGCTTGGGGTCCTCGCCTTCACTCTCGCTCCGCACGCCGTCGATCGCGGCGACGGCATCGTGCACGACCTTCCGTTCGAACGGGCTCATCGGCTGCAGCCGAACCCGCTCGCCGCTCGAGAGGACCGTCTCCGCGGTGGTCCGGCCCAGCTCCCGCAGCTCCTCCCGGCGGTCCGCCCGCCAGCCCGCGATGTCCAGCATCAGCCGGCTCCGCGAACCGGTCTCCTGCTGCACCGCGAGCCGCGTCAGTTCCTGCAGTGCCTCGAGCACGTTGCCCCGCGAACCGACCAGCTTCTCCAGGTCCTCGCCGCCGTCGATGCTGACGATCGCCCGGCCGGCTTCGACATCCAGATCAATGTCGCCGTCGTAGTCCAGGAGGTCCAGCAGGCGCTCCAGGTAGTCACCCGCGATGTCGCCCTCCTTCACCAGGAGGTCGTCATCCGCACCGTTCTTCGACGAAGCCGAAGCCGGAGCCGTCTCCTCGGTCGCCTCGGCGACCTCGGTCTCCTGCTCGGTTTCGGTACCGACCGCTTCGGCCGTTTCCGCCATGCCCATGTCTCCTCTCCAGCCCGCGCTCAGCGGCGCTTCCGGCCAGACTTCTTCGTTGAGTCGCTGATCAGGCCGGGCACGCCCGTGCCGTTCTCGGTCGAGTTCGAGTTCGAGTTCGAATCGGGGTCGGCGGAGTTCCCCTTCGGCGCCGGCTTCTTCGCCGCGCCGGAGCCCTTCTTCGCCGAGCCGCTGCCGCCGCCACTGCCGCCGCTGCCCTGGGCGAACCCGTGCGGCGAACCCGCCTTCTTCTTCTGCCCCTGCTGACCCTGCTTGTCACCGGACTGCGCGTTCGGGGTCTTCTTCTGCTGCACCGGCTTCTGCCCGACCTTGGGCTTCTGGCCGACCTTCGGCGCCGCGGTGCTGCGCTTCTCGATCGCTTCGGCCTTCTTCTTCTCCTCTTCGCGGTCGATCTTCGTGTAGACCAGGCGCTGCTGCATCAGGGTCCAGCCGTTGTTCGCCAGCCAGTAGATGAGCAGGCCGATCGGGAAGAGCGCACCGAAGACGAGCACACCGAGCGGGAAGACGTACAGCGTCAGCTTGTTCATCATCGCGGTCTGCTGGGTCGCCGACGCCGGGTTCTGGCGGGCGACCGAGTGCCGCGCGGTCAGGTGGGTCGCGATCGACGCGACGATCATCAGCGGGATCGCCACCGGCGCCACGTACCAGTGCCAGCCGCTCGAGGCCGCCTCGCCCGCAAGGATCTGGGTGTTGTGGATCGCGTCGCCGAGGTTGACGCCGAACAGCTTCGCGTTGACGTAGGACTGGACGCCGCCCTCGTCGAAGAAGTAGTTCTCGGTCTTCGGCCCGTTCGGGTTGTCCGGGTTGACCGTGAACATCCGCAGCACGTGGTTCAGCCCGATGAACACCGGGATCTGCAGCAGCATCGGCAGGCAGCTGCCGAGCGGGTTGACGCCGTGCTCCTTCTGGAGCTTCTGCATCTCCAGCGCCTGGCGCTGCTTGTCGTTGGCGTACTTCTTCTGGACCTTCTTGATCTCCGGCGCGAAGTCCTGCATCTTCTTCATCGACCGGACCTGGTTCACGAACGGCTTGAACATGATGCCGCGCACGGTGAAGGTCAGGAAGATGATCGCCAGGACCCAGGCCACGGCGCTGGCCTCGCCGAACACCAGCCCGAATACCTTGTGCCAACACCACAGGATGAAGGACACGGGGTAGTAGATGAAGTCGAGCACTGAACTACTCCTCGGTAGATGTACCAGGTCGGTGATGGCGCCAGGTGAAGACCTCGGGTACCGGGTCCCGGCCGGGAGGGGTCCACGGCCCGCAGCGCAGCAGCCGGCGCACCGCGAGATAGCTCCCGCGAGCAGCGCCGTGCCGGGTCAGTGCTTCCTGCGCGTAGGCACTGCAGCTGGGATAGAACCGGCAGCTGGGCGGCAGGAAGGGGGAGATGGCCTTGCGGTAGAAGCGCACCGGGAGCAGAAGAACCCACGCGACGGGGCCAGGCCGCGGCGCGGGCGCCTGGCCGGCCTCATCCGTTCGTGTTTCGCTCACACCGATGGCCCGTCTTCGCGCGAAGGTGGTTCCTTGCGTGCCCCGCCCGCGGAACCGGGCAGGAGGCCGAGCCGGCGCAACGCCGAGTCGAGATCCGAACCGAGTTCCGCGCTGGTGGCGGTGGCAGCGGCAGGCAGGGCCCGAACGACCAACGAGCTACCGCCCGGAAGCGTTCCAAGCCGCGCGGATACGAGATGACGCAACCGACGGGCCACCCGGTGGCGCACCACCGAGTTCCCGACGGCCTTACTCACGACAAAGCCCGCCCTGCTGCCCGTGGCGCCTGCCGCGTCGCCCGGGATCACGTGGACCACCAGGCGTTTGCGTCCGGCCCGGACGCCACCGCGCATGACCGAACGGAAGTCCTCGCTCCGCCGCAGTCGAGCGGTGGCCGGCAACATGGCGGGCCCCGCCGGGATCAGGCGGACAGTTCTTGACGGCCCTTGCGACGACGGGCCGCCAAGATGGCCCGGCCGGCACGGGTCCGCATGCGCAGCCGGAACCCGTGGGTCCGCGCGCGTCGGCGGTTGTTCGGCTGGAAGGTGCGCTTACCCTTTGCCACGGTCGACTTCTCCTGCTCTCTGACTCGCCGACGCCTGCGAGCAGACGTGAAACCGGGCGAGCGCGTACGTGTGTGTTCGTCTCCCGCTCCGGCCGCGACCCCACCTTGATGGTGGGAAGAACACGGGCACGCGAAACGCACCCGCTGCCTGCGGGAGACCTTACGAGGGTACGCACCCGGCCCGGTGACACCGAAACCGGCCCCTGGATAACACACCGCGACCACTCGCGCCGGGGCGGGCGCGCCACGGCGGAGAGCCGAATGGCGACACGCCGTACACCGTGAAAAGCTTGCCCGCAACGACATCTTGTGGCAACGGAGCGGGCTTGTTAGCGTGCCTGTTCTCTTGCCTCACCAGTGCAGGCGTTCGCCGTGCGGGCCGCCCGGTGAGGCGGCTGGGCGTCGCCGTACATTAGTGCACAGTTGTGGACAACTTTGTGGATACCTGCTGCGCGGGTTCGGCTTGGGGATAGGGTAGAGCGCTCCGT